>JAIOZV010000137.1 GCA_021740425.1 Bacteroidales bacterium
CCCCCACATTCTCAAACGAACACAAATGTCATTTCGACCGCAAACACAAGCGAAGCGAAATGTTGAAGGGAGAAATCTTATCTTTTGCGACATTTACTTTTGCAATGGGTCAGGAGTTCTGAATTTGAGTAGGGTAAATCTCTTTAATCACATGCTTTCAATAAATCGCTCTCCATCGGAAAAAATCTTCAGTATTTTCAGGATTATGTCCGGTTGAAGTTTGGTGAAGATAAGATGGATGATGTGAAATTGATTACCAGAAGTTTGTTGCTTTCACTCATTCCGCTGCACAACGATGAAAAATGCGCCGGGTATTATCAATTGATCTCATCCTTTTAGCCAGAAGACCGGCATAGGCTTATTTTATTTTGAACAGATTCTTAATCCTGCGCTTTAATTCCTGGCGATTGATGAGAAGCTTTTCGTGGCGCTGCATTGTCTTGCGGTAATACTCCTGCACCATAACGAAGACTTTTGTTCCGGTTTGTAAATACTCGGTTTCAATAAATACTTCATCAAATCTATGTCCTGTGCCCCCATTAAAATCAATAAATATTTGCGGATTTGTATGATCAAACAAATAAAGGTTGTCTTCTGTCATCAGGGCGTTTGTCGAAATCTGATATTTTATATCGGTCTGGCCTCCATTGTTGAAAAACCTTAATGAATTGATCTTGAGATACACATAATCATTGAGGGGAAAGAAGCGAAGCTGGTTCACCTCAACATCAGGCGGCACAGGAAATGTAAAGCCCTGCCTGCCACCGGAAAATTCCCGTGTGAGAGGATTGGGAAACGAGAACTCATCCTCATTTGACGGCCGGCCATCATGCTTTCCTGTTGTTGAAAAGAAAAGCTGGACCAATCTTTTCTTTTCCGGTTTAAAATATTGCTCCAGCACTTTGGTTACTTCCAATTGCAGATGCAGGCCATGCTTTATGTTAAGGTAGTACTTCAACAAATTATAATCGTTATCATCAAACCCCTTGCTCATGTTGGATTGATGATACCTGTAAAAAGAAAGTGGGGGGCCTTCGATAAAACCCACCTTATAGCCGTTCCCAGCCAGCCGCAGCCACAACTCATAATCCTCCCATCCGATGGGAGGCATCCGGCGATCGTACATACCTGCTTCAATAATGGTTTTTTTTCTGAACATGGCCATCGCATCAATGTAATTGCCCGAAGTAAGTTTGGTCAGGTTGAATGGTTCATTCGAAATTACTGACATATACTCTTTCGTTTCGTTATCGAAAACCTGCACAGGCGCGTAACATGCGGCATGATCAGGTCGTCTCATCAAAAAATCGGCATGAAATTTCAGGCAATCTTTCCCGATGTAATTATCCGGATCGAGAAAAAAGAGGAACTCTCCTTGTGCATTAACAATGCCTGTATTGCGCGTCCTTATCAAACCCAGATTTGTTACATTTTTTATCAGCCTGATACTGATGTTGGCACTCCTAATGATTCGTTCAATTAATTTTACTGAATCGTCGGTAGAAGCATCATCAATAACTATAATTTCCAGATTTTTCGGGTCAAAATCAGCGTGTAGCACACTGTTGATGGCTTCCTCAATGTAATGCTGATAATTGAAATTTGGAATGATAACCGATACCAGTGGTTTATTTGAAATGGGTGATTTTTGCATCTGAATTAAAATTTGTATCCGAAATAATCTATGTCCCTTTTGAACATTTGGTAAACCAATTCAATGTCAGTGTCTTTGTAAATGCTTCGGTAATTCCCGCGCTTTGTTTGATTGAGGTGTTCCAATGGGATGTTATTTAACTTCAATATGTCGCACACTGATTTATAGTCTTCCTCCAGGTTTTCGAACCTGCCTATGAAGTCAACATTCAGGCTTCCGGTATGGTCAGTTATGTAGTCCAACTGATTGAAAGCAATGCATTTAAAATTTGGAATTTTGGTGTTAAACAGCTTTATGTAATCGTCCTTGATGATATCAGTTAATCTTAGAAATCCGGAAAAATCACTGGAATTCTCCAGAATGTACCTGTAGAAAATAGTTGTCGGCCCAATCGCCTTGATCATAATGTACCATGAGTAGAGCCTGTCCCACGGATTACGAACAAACGCAAATTTAAAGAAACGCTCCTGTTCATCATTCAACCTCACATGCTTTAAAAGGGTGTGTGGATAGTGGAACAATTCAGTTCCTTTATTTTTCTTGAGGTTTTCACGGATGCTTGTCCCTGCTGTTTTTTGAATATGGATGAAGAGAAACTTTTTATCGTAATTGATGATCATAATTGAATCTTTTAAAGTCCTGTTTGTATGTTTTGATTATTCTTTTTTTTGTTTTACGCAAAATGTGTGGAATGATGGCTGATTTGTCCAGGCCGGTTGAATGAATAACAGGGAGTGTTTTGTTTCGATAACCTGAAAAACCGGTTGATTTTTTCTCAAGTAATCCGAGCAGAACATTGAAATCGGCTTCGAGGCGTTCAAACCTGCCCACGAAACCAACTGTGTGATCAATGAAGTTAACCTGAGGCTCTTTGTGGGAATTGTTCAGATCGGCCAGCATTACTTTGCACCAGAAATCAAAATGCTCCGGGTCGAAATCATCAAGTGATGCAAAATGCTTGTTTTCGCGCCAGAAATATTCAGAAAGCAATTTTGTGTAAGGATTTCTCACAAAAGTAAATTTGAAATAATCATCGTAATCATCAATCAGACTTTTTAAAACTTCAACAGGGTAATGCTGCGGCTCGTAAACAAGTTTTGACGAACTGCACTTAGGCCGGTGTAGTTTCACAAATGCATCACGGTCTCTGTCCCAACGGTCGAACCAAAAATTTTCGGCGTGGCAGAAATCAAAGAACTGCTCAATGGAGGTTCCGCCCGTTTTAGGAATATGAATAAA
Source organism: Bacteroidales bacterium (assembly GCA_021740425.1). Taxonomy (GTDB): domain Bacteria; phylum Bacteroidota; class Bacteroidia; order Bacteroidales; family 4484-276; genus SABY01. The sequence goes on from JAIOZV010000137.1 coordinate 2,894, forward strand.
AAGTATTTTATCCTTGGGGTCGTATGGCATAGTTGCTATTTTGTTAGTCTGTGAAAAAGTCTTCTCAGGTAATTTGATTTATTAGAAAATTGATCTATTTTTTTTGCTTCGATTTCTTCATTTATTAATCGCTCGGTTCTTATTTGCAGCGCTTTCTGATACAATGCCATATCCATGGAGTGGAAAGATTCAATTTCCCTTTTCAATGATTTATCCAGTGGATATTTGCCTTTGTTGGTATTGTTGGTGTTTTCATGGTAGAGCTTTAATTCCGTGCCGAGGAATTTGTGGCCAAAATACATTAAATCAGAGGAGTAGTAATCGGTGATTCCGATAAAATCAAAACTTTCGAGCGGAAACCCCCAGAAAAACTGCGAATAAACGTTCCTGAAAACCTCACTGAGACAGTATTTTTCAAGTGACCATTTTTCGTGAACGATCCGCTTCTGTAAAGGCGGGGAATGTTCATCGAAGTTTCGCAAAGTGTGATAATAATCCGAAATAAGACGTTCAACAGGGTTGCGCATCCAGGTGATAAAAGTCAGTGGTTCCAGATCATTGAGCAACAGGAATTGGACTGGCAAAAAATGTCCATGAATACAATCCACGTTATCATATATTGCCTCCGAGTTGTCAATTGCTGCAAGCAGGGCAATTTTGTTTCTTTCAAAAACAGGCATGTTAAAAAGCCGGTCACCGTATTTTGGTTTGAGCCGCTCACCAAACTTATCCTTCAAAGCCAGCCCGAAACTGGTACCTGCTGTTTTGGGTATGTGTACTGAAATGATCATTCTCACACGTTTTTTTTCATGTTTTTTTATTAAACGCCTTTTCCATATTTACAAAATAGGTTTTGTGCCTGTTTGTAAGCATCAGAGGATCTTTATTGGTCAGCTTTGAGAGCAATGAAAGGGGAAAGAGGATCAGGTAAAAAATTAAACCAGGCAATACTCTTGGAACGATGTAACTCAAAACAAGCGCAATTATCATCCACACCCATTCGATTTTTATGCTTGCAGTATCTGAAAGCAGGCCTGTTATGCCAACAGTGAGAGAAACCGCAATTGCCCATTGAAAATCAAAGAGGAAGTAAAATATTAAAAATCCCATTGAAACTTGTCTCCAATTAGTCTTGTTAGTTTTTCGCCATCTTTATCAAATAAAAGAGATGTTTTCTTTCTTAATTTCGTTGATAAGCCGGCATAATAATTTGTGTTTTGGGCTATGATATTTTTCGGGAAAACTTCTCTGATATCCAAAAACCGGTAAATGGCAGCAAGTTCATTTTTCGGATTGCTGAAAAAATCCTCACTTTTGATAAACAGCATTTGTGAGAGCGGAAAAAAGTTAAGCCAACGCTCAATTTGCCTGGCATACATACCACGGCTGATATAAGAATAGCTTTGGTGCGCATTGCTCTTTTCAATTTGGCCTGCAATCAGTGATTTTTCAGCCTGTGAAATGCGATCACTCTCCTGTTTGATCGCCTCTTCAAAAGAGGTGAGGGTTTCGGTTTTATGTTTGATCTCGTGACGAAAATGTGAATAGGCCCTTTCAACAGGATTACGCAGCAAAACAATCAGTTTAACTTGTGGAAGATGCCTTGAAACTCTTTCAGGAACCACCGGATGAAACAAATAATACGGGCTGGCTTCGCCGTTAATCCTTCGCCTGAAAGGTATTCGCATCCTGAAGAATTTTTTGTACCAGTTAATTCCTTTTTCGTAGTTCAGATCAAAAAAGTGTACCTCTTTTACACCTGGCATCGAAATTTGCGGATGCTGCCGGAGACAATCAAACAGCGTAGTTGTGCCGGCCTTTTGTGCGCCGATTATCAGAAAATCCGGTAGCTTGGTTAAACAAAACGGAAGCATCAGTTCCTAATACAAAATTAATAATCAAAATAGTTTAAATGGCAATTGGCTGCCAAATGTATAAAAACTAAATTTCAAGCAATTATCTGACAAGAAACTTCTTTAAAATTTTCTTGTTTTCCATTTCGATCTGTACAAAATAAACCCCTGGAGAAAAATCCTTAAAAGCGATCCTGATTTGCTTGTCACTGTGAATTTCACTACTATAAAGTAAAACTCCATAAACATCAATAATATTGACTTTCTGGATGGATTTGTCCGATGAAATGTTCAGCAAATCCGAAGCGGGGTTGGGGCAAATGTGGGGCATACTATTATCCATTTCGGATACTCCGGTGAGGATATCAACCAAAACGCAAACCTGCTCCGATTCACCCTCTTCAAAAATTGCTATGACGCAGTACTCATGTAGGAGCGCGGTGGGGTTATTGTCGGTATAAACGGTTTCGGTAGTAAAATCCAAAAACGGTCCATCTCTGTAAATTGTGTATCCTGTAAGGGTGAGAACTGACCCATGTTCGAAATCATCTACAAAAAACTGGCTTTGATCGGGCTGAAAAAAATTCATGGCCCCAAGCTGGTTTAGATTACCGGTACCTGCCGGTCCTTTACTCCATTGCCATGAATGAATCAGGTTATCATTTAACCAGAACTCTGCAAGGTCGCCATCCAAATTGATGAAGCTGGAGACATTTAACCACGAATTGATATTGAATGTAAAAGATGCTGCCGCAGCGCCGCCGGCATCGAGATAGCCTGTTCCGTCAGACTGGAATTTTGCCTGTCCTCCCCACTCCCATGCATTTACTTCATAGTTTTGGATAAAAATAAGCCAGTCACTGTTATTTGACGGGAAAAACATTTTCATGTTAAAGAGGTGTTTTCCATTTTCTATATTACCCGTGGGGTAAACCATGTCGTTGCCATTAACAAACTTCATTGATTGCAGCGGACTGAAAGCCTGCTCCTGAGAAGCTGTTGCATCCTCGGATGAGCCGGGCTGCCCGGTCCATTTAGTCCAGTAAGGATCGTTTATGGAATAAAATCTCCTGATGAATAACTTTCAAAATCATCGAAAAAAATCTGTGCTTCAGGCTGAGGTGCATCCCAGATAAGAAAAACCTTGTTGTTGGAGGATTCACCCGTGAGATTTTCCGGAATCGGCAGAATGAGGTCTTTCGATTTATGTTCTGGTCTTGATGCTTCCGTATTTTTGACCGAAGATTTAACATGGCTAACATCTCCTTGAAAGGCCTTTCCTGATAGCATCAAGGAGAGAAGGGCTATCGCTGAAAATAAAACAAATGATTTCATAGATTGAATGATTTTTAGTTGTTTATTACAAAGTTAATAATTGAATTACATCATTTTCAGTACGCATTTTTCTCCCCCTTTACAAGTGTTAACATGGTGATTAAAATGGTTTTAATATCCATCCAGAATGTCCAGTTTTCAATATAGTGAATATCCATTTTTACCCTGTTCATCAGATGTGCATCATCGAATATGCCGCCCCTGAATCCATTTACCTGCGCCAGTCCGGTCATTCCGGGTCTTACGATATGCCTTACCATGAACTGATTCAGTGCTTTACGGTATTCATTGGTGTGTTTAAGCATGTGTGGCCGTGGCTCTACAATTGACATTTGCCCGAGAAAAACATTTAAAACCTGTGGCAGCTCGTCAATGCTTGTCTTCCTGAGAAATTTCCCGAGAGATGTGGTTCTGGGATCATCGTGTAATGCAGTATTCTCGTCGGCAATATCGTTATCGTACATCGACTTGTATTTATAGCATCGGAATGGCTTATTATTCAATCCGTTTCTCCATTGTTTGTAAAAGACGCCGGTTTTGTATAGCAGCCGGTTGGCAAGCCAGATAAGCGGAGTGAGCCATGATAACAGGCCAATGATCACGATTGCAGAAACAATCAGATCAAAGATTCTTTTTATTATGATATTGTGATGCTGGTTCAATGGACTGCGCTGCAGTTGCAGAACCGGAATATTCCCATAAGTGAAACAGGAAACGTTCATCGAATTAAAATAGGAAAGGTCCGGAACGAGGTGAATATTGGTAGATTGGTTGTTGGCAATTTCGACTATTTGATGTTTTAAATCCATTGGAATAGTGCTGAGTAAGAGAAAAATATCATCCACCCTGTCGTTTTCCAGGTAAGGTTTTAAGTTGTTGTAAGTGCCCAGAAAAGGCTCATGTTTGAGTTTTGTATCGGCAAAGAAACCTTTGAAATGGTAGTCGGACCATGTGTCATTATCGAAAAAATTACTTAGTTCCCGTGCAATACTGTTGTATCCGACAATGATAGCGACCCGCCTGTGATTGAGTATTCTGTTGAGAAAAGGGAGGATAAACCGCATCACTGTTTTTGTTACCATCACCAGAAAAAAGAACACCACAAAATAGTACTTTAACTCGTCCCTGTTAAGGTAGTTAAAAGTGATCAACTGAAAATACATCAGAAACAGAAAGAAAAACACGACGATGGCTGCGAAGTTGATGAACAGCATTTTCAGGGCGCGTTCAAATCTTATACTTCGGTAGGTCTGGAAAAGTCGTGACACGACCATCCACAGCAGGTTAATGTACACAAAGAAACCGACAAATTCAGGTGTAATAGCAAATTGGGCAAACTGATAATGAATCCAGTACGTTAGAACAAAGCAGCCATTTAAAAACATGAGATCAAGCAGAAGCATCATGTTAATGATCTTATTTTTGAAACGGTTTTGCATGTGCTTTTTTATTTGCCAATGTTTGTTTGTCAACCAGATAACTTAATTGCTTTGTTGATGATTTTCCTGTCACAAACGGTAAAAATACCTGTTAAGGCAACAAACAACAAATCAGATTTTGCAAGTAGCTACCGATAATCCGGATCATAATTTAATCAATTTGTATCAAATAATTGTAAGTAGTTAAATCAAAAAACATTCTATTGCCTATTGAATAACAGTGCAAAATTATTTCAATAAACATCAAAGCATTTATTATTTATGATAATACTTTTAATCAAAAAAAAGTCACAGGGTAAATACTTTTGGCAGAATTGGTTTTTTAGGATAAATGATTATTCTTACCTACCTGTTGTTAAGATCGTATTTGGCAACCCATGGATGTCTTTCGATGACTTCTTTTCTACGCTGCGAATAGTTTACTTCATCGGCCTCTCTTAGCATGGATTCGCCATGCACCCTGTATTTGGCCAGAATTTCAGGAATTTGAATCCCAAAAAATCCTAGTTCGATAAAGCGTAACCACATATCATAGTCTTCCCATCCAATGAATTTATATGATGTATCGTAACCACCTGCCTTGAACCAGGCAGCTTTACTCACCATTGCCATAGCATCAATGTAGTTTCCCTCTGCAAGCCGGGCGGGGATCCATGGTTTTAATCCTATACTTTTTGTGCCATAGTTTTGGCGGATTAGCTTTCTGTCTGTTCCAAAGATTTCAATTTGCGGATAAACCATTGCTGCTCCCGATTTGCGAATTGCTTCAAGGCACAACGCCATGCACCGGGGCTTTAAAACATTATCTGCATCAAGTTGCATTACATACTGTACGTTAATGAAGTCAAATGCAGCATTTCTCGCAGCGCCGAGTTTCGAATTCGCCACGTTTTGAAGAATGGCGCAATTGTTAAAACGACGAAAATTCCTTTCCAGCCATTGCACCACTTCTTTTAAAGAATTGTCAGTTGAACAGTCATCAACCACCACCAGGTCAATATTTTTGATGTCCTGCAGTTTTACCGATTCCAATGCTTCAATGATGAATCTTTCGTAGTTGTACATTGGAATAATTACCCCTGATTCAGCGTGCTTTCCCGAATTGTATTGCTTTATTACTTTATAATCGGGAACATGAGGTGTCCTTTTTACCGGTCTAATTTCCACGGCATCAATCTTTTCCTTCATTCGAAAGGCAAGTTCCCTTTCTCTGTGAAAGCTAATTTCGATACTGTCAGCTTCGCCATTGTTTTTCAGGAAGTTGTATAATAAATAGTTTCGTTGTTCCGGACTAAAGTTCCAAAGGATGCTGTTGCGGGCATTAATGCCGGTCTGTTTCCTGTATTTGATGTTTACGATCAAACTTTTGATGCAATCGTACCATTCATCAGCGCTTGTTGCGAGCAGACCGTTAAAACCATGTTCGATTACCCGCTTGTAAGGTTCGGTTGGGGAAGCAATTGTGGGGATTTTGAATAAGGCAGCCTCAAAAAATTTCAGTTCGCTTTTCGATTCACAAAAAGGGTTTATTTCGAGGGGAGCGAGATTGATATCAAACCTGGATATTTCTGAAAGCATCAACTCCATAGGTACCAGTGAACGGAATTCAATTTGATCTGAATAGGGCGACAGCTCATCGAATTCGTCAACAAGGAGCGCCTCGCCAAAAACCGTTAATCTGGCTTGCGGAAAATCGTTAAGAACCTTTGCAAGAGCAGGCACAGCGAGGTAATAATCCTTTTGATGTGTGCGTGTTCCACCTGCATAACCAATCCTGAGCACGTCTTCGTTATTGCTTTTCTTATTTTGAATTTCAGATGCTTTTTGTAATGATTCGGTGGTGTAACCGTTCGGTAAAACAAATACCTCTTTGCCTGTGACTTTAATGATTGATGCTAAAAACCGGGTTGGACATGTTACAATATCGCTGGCATCTATTGCGTCCCTTATGTTAGCAAACATTTTTACGGCATCCTCCTGTTTAATATCCATGCTTCTGATCCCATCTATGATTTCAGATTTTGCAAGCTCGGGATCGAACATCAAATCATCAATATCAAAAACTACTTTTATTCCTTTTGATTTGGCTGTTTGAATACATTTCCGGAGGTTCTCACTCATTTCGGTACGCCAGATGATCAGCAACCTGCATTTTTCAATAATTTCCGGATTGGAAAATATATTTTCGGGTTTGAACCAAAAAACCTGAAACCCCAACTCCCGGTAGGTATCAGCATACCTTTCAACCCTATAGGTATGTCCGGGAGTCATCCATTCGCCCGAAATGAAGATGATGCTTTTTCTGTTTCGGATTCTTATCCTGACAACAAAGAAATACTGAACTTTGTAGGCCAGGCGCCTGAACCGGTGCCAAACCGGTTCAATATAAAGATCAACAAAACGTGGAGTCAAGAGCTTTTTGAGCAGCCACACAAGGGCAAACTTGATCCTGAAAAAAGCCAACTCTGTTTTGCTGTATTGATTCATCTATTATTTGAGTAATAGTTAATAACTTCAACCGGATCTCCTATGGCTGTTATCTTGCCTTTTTGCAGCAAGAGTACTTTATTACAATGCTCGGCTACTGTGTTCATATCATGCGAAACAAATATTATGGTTCTTCCGCTCTGCTTCAGCCTGTTGAGTTCATTTAAACACTTTTCCTTAAAATATTTGTCGCCAACGGCCAGCACTTCATCCATCAAAAGAATATCTTTGTTTACAAATATAGCCACCGAAAAGGCCAGTTTAACAAACATGCCGCTGGAGTAATTACGCAATTTCTGATCTATGAACTTTTCAAGTTCCGAAAAGGCGACAATCTCATCAAATTTGCGTTTAACCTCAGCCCGGGTAAGCCCCAATATGATACCGTTCAAGAAGATGTTGTCACGTCCTGAAAGGTCTTGCGAAAAGCCAACGCCGAGTTCCAGAAAAGGCGCCATCTCCCCATGCCTGATCACTCTTCCGCTGTCAGGGGTATAAATCCCGGCAAGTATCTTCAAAAGCGTGGACTTTCCAGAGCCGTTACGTCCAATGATGCCAAAAAAATCACCTTTTTCAACTTCAAACGAAACATCATCGAGTACCGTGAACTTTTCAAATGTGTTTCTGCTGAGCATGTAAAACAGTTGTTGCTTAACGGTATAGCGGGTATCATGGGGGATTTCAAATGATTTGCAAATGTTTTTTACCTCAACAGCTATATTCTCTTTCATAATAATTACATCTTTTCGACCAGGAACCTGGAATTGCTTTTAAAAAACATTATTCCGGCTATCAATGCGAAAACCAGAATTAAGGTAAACACAACATCTTGACTAAAATTGATGATTTGTTGGTCAATCAAAACCGAGCGGGAACGCTCAATGATGAAGGTCATGGGATTTAAGTAAACCCATTTTCGCACATTATCCGGCAAAATGTCAATCGGAAATATGATAGGTGTGGCATAAAACAGAATTCTCAGCAACACCTCCCAAATTTGATCCAGATCACGAAGCCTCACATAAATCGTTGCAGTAAACAGCGAAAAGGCCAGGGATATCAGGTAAATTTGAAAGATATAAAACATAAACATGGCCAGGTAAAGAGGGCTGGGGAAGATTTGGTAAAAAAAGAAAAGGAACAGAAAAAGGATGATCAAATTGAATAAAAAAACAATAGCGCTGTGCAATATTGAGGCTAAAACAATTTCCCACTTGGGCATGAATATTTTTTTCAATATGTGTGTTTTGGTTACGAGGCTTGTCATGCCTTTCATTGTAGCATCAGAGAACAGCGACCACAAAATAATCCCGGTGAGTAGCCGGATTGGATAATTTGGCGTATGATCAAAATAGGATGAGAATACAAAGTTTAATACTGCAAAGATTCCGAGCGGTTTCAGAAATACCCAAAAGATTCCAAGGAATGATCCCTGATACCTGAGCTTGATATCGGTTTTTGCAAGTTCCCATATGGTTTCGCGTTGATGTTGCGACAAAAGTTTGATCATGTGCATTATTTAACAATCTTCAGCAAAATTATTCAAAAGGCAATAATTCATGTAACCGCAGAAGTATTAGTTTCGGTGTGATGATGTGACCAGCGTTTGGATTTGTAATCAAGACACAGAATATTTGTACGATCATGAATTTGATTTATGAATTTGAATAGCATTTCAATTAAACT
>JAIOZV010000138.1 GCA_021740425.1 Bacteroidales bacterium
CCTCACCGGTATTCATATTATAAGCGTTGTTGTAATAAGTGCCATAACCCGGCGTGCCATCAATGACCCAACCCATTTCGCCTTTGTCGTCAGCGGCAGATGGGAAATCAGAAAATCCCACAACCATATCTTCAAATTTTGAAGGATTTTGCTGAATCACAGCGAACAGGCTATCAACCAGGGCTTCGGCATCTTCTTTGGTACGATCACTAATACCGGCAGCAGCAGGAGCTGTGGCGTATGTAATTAAAAGTTGGCTTAAATTCAGTGAATCCGATCTTTCTTCCCGATCAATCAATTTTGAAATATAATAGGTTTCATTTTCCACATAGGGGCCAACCATTGTGCCAACGGGTGATTCGAACATCTCTTTTGCAATACGTGCAGGCAGCTCAGCTTCTTTTTTATAAGTACTGTCGTATTTATCATCAGAAGTCGAATTGATGAATACCGAAACTTCAGAAATGTCTTTAAACTCTTTGTAAAGCTGATTCACTGTATTGGCAATCTTCTTGCGATCATCAGATGAAGGCTGTACTTCAAAAATCACATAATCGATGGATCTGGTTTCTTCCTGAGAATATTTATAAAGGTTTTCATCGTAATATTTTTTCAGATCGATGTCGCTGATATTTACAGATGAATCGGCCACTGAAGTAAAACGTGCAGCCACGTAACGGATATTGGCTGTTGAATTTTTGTATTTATAATCAAGTTTTGCAAATTGATCAGGCACAAAATAGGCCATTGAAATCAAATTCTTGTATTTTGTTTTTCTTCTGTCGTTTTTAACCAAAGCTTCAAGGTTCAGATATCTCTTGCGCATTTCCGGATCGGCATTGTCGAGATTTTGAAGGAAATTTCTCAACATATCACGGTCAAAGCTTCCGGTATTTGGATTGGTGAACGACTGGGTAACGTATTGATGAGGGCGATCGCCCAAAATTTGGTCGGATAATTCATCGGGAGTAACTGTTAAGCCAAGTTTCTCAAATTCTTCGGCCAGAAGTATGTCTTCAATCATCTCGTTCCAAATTCCCTGGCGGATCTGATAAATGTCCTGAGGTGATAATTTGTCGGTCTGACGTTGATTTTTAGTGGCTTCAATCCTTTCATTAACCTTGTTTTCAAAAACGATGGTTGATATTTCCTCGCCGTCAACCACCCCAACAACTTGTCTTGGCCTGCTGCTGCTTGGTTTCAAAAAGTCGCCAAGCACAAAAGCTGCAAGGGCAATCCCAACTATTAAAATAATTAATCCTGAATGTTTTCTAATTTGTCCTATCGCTGCCATTTTATTGCATTTTTAAAAAGTGGGTGCAAAAATACAATAGATAATTTAACAAGAAAGTTTTTTTTGTTTTAATCAGCTAAAAAACAATTAAAATTCACCAATTCCTTGCACTAATACGGGAAGGTTAGGGTTAAAATCCTAAGTGAGGCAAAAAAAGAATACAGGGGAAATGGTTCTGAAAACAGATGGGGGCTTAAATTTTAAATATCAATTTCACTTTTTCGATTCTGGTTTCACCGGCTTCGAGAATTTCAACCGTAAGGTTTTTAATAAATATCTGATCGTTGAGTTTTGGAATGCTTTGGTGGTGATGAATTATCAATCCTGCGAGGGTTTCATAATCCTCGGATTCGGGAAGCTTAAGCTGGTACTTTTCGTTTAGGTAATCAATTTCGAGACGTGCCGAAAATATAAACTCATTTTCACTGATTTGTTTTTCGGTGAGGTCTTCAAAATCAAATTCATCATCAATTTCTCCGAAAATTTCCTCAATCACATCTTCCATGGTTACAATTCCTGATGTTCCTCCGAATTCATCAACTACCACGGCAATACTCTTGTTTTGCTGGATAAACATCGAAAGCACAACATTTGCGAGCATGGTTTCGGGAACTACAATAATCGACCGAAAGATGGATTTTAAATTTTCGGGACTTTTAAAAATATCCGATGAATGCACATAACCGATAATGTTGTCGATCGAATGGCTGTAAATAGGAATTTTGGAATGTCCTGATTTTATAAATGTTTTCCTTAAATTTTCCATGCTTACGCCTTTTTCAAGGGCAACGATTTCGGTGCGTGGGATCATGCATTCGCGCAATTTTACACTTCTGAAGTCGATGGCATTCTGAAACATTTGTATTTCCTGCTGAACCTCTTCGGGTTTTGAATTGTCTGTCGAAAATTCCTTGAGGTAATTATCCAGATCTACAACACTAAATACCAGATTGTCTCTGGCAAATTCAGTTTTTATAAATCTTTTAAGTATGAGTTCAGAAAAACCAATGTAAAGATAGATGAGCGGATAAAAAAGGTAGTAAAACAAAATGGCCGGAATGGCAAAGGCTTTCAGAATATTGTTGGGGTTGATCCTGAATAAAATTTTTGGTAGGAACTCTGCCACGAAAAGCACGAGTAGTGTTGCAAGTAAGGTTTGAATAATGAGGATGAGTGTTTCGCTTTGTGCGTTGAGAGGAATAATTTTTTGTATAAAAGGTTCCAGGCTTCGGGCCATTGCAATACCATAAATTACCAGAGCCACATTGTTTCCAAGCAGCAATGCTCCAATGAATCTCGAAGGCATGCGGTTGAATTTTGAAATGATGCTTGCTGACAGGTCTCCTTTGTATTTATCCACCTCAATTTTCAGGCGGTTGGAACTCACGAAGGCTATTTCCATGCCCGAGAAAAAAGCTGAAAAGACCAGGCTGGTGATTATGACTGTAAAATCATTCATTAAAAAAAATCATATTGCTGCTACTAAAAAATATCCTTGTGAAATTATCTATTTTATAGCTAAACCTCATTTTTACTTTTCTTGTTCATTAAATTGGAATTCGCCACTGACCTTACGCAATTTCCATGATTTTAAAGATTCATCAGCATCAAAGCCTTCGCCATAAAGCACCCCGTCGGGTGTGGTTCTTTTTACAAAAACCTCGGAATAAATCTTTTTGATGCGTTGATCCCAGATAACATGCTCGGTATTGAGAACTTCATGTTTATCGTGGTTGGTAATTACAACATCATCTTTAACTTCCATGGTTTTTTTGTTTTCATAATTGATGCCATAATTTGCTGTAAGTTCTGATTTAACATTCATGGCCGAATCATAAAAAAACAAGTGCAACCCCTCAGGGAATTCAATGTAGGGATCTTCTGTAAGATATCTGTTTAGAACCGGAGACACCAATTTGATCATAATCCTCCCCGAATCGCTGTAAATCATCTCAACATCTCTGGCGCTTTCGCCGGGCAAAGAGGGATCGGTAGTAAGTTGCGATATGGTTTCCATATCATTTTTACAGGCAAAAAGCATTGTTGCGATAACAATTGCAACAATGCTTTTTTTTATAATTTTCATTTTAACAAATGACCAAATCATCAGATATTTTGTGGAGTCCTGAATTATTTCAGGGCTCTAACTTTGGTATTTTCATTTATCCAGCACCCAACGGTGTAAGCATCACCTTCTCCCAAATCATAAAAGAAAATTGTTTCGCTGCCGGGGAATTGTTTCGAATAGATTTCAATTCTTTTATTGGCAATGTCTGCAATACCCGGATCTACATTTTTTGCCTGGATATATTTATCCACAGCAGCCCAGTAAGCAACTTTTTTGGTTAAATCATTGTCGCCACAATCGTTTGCACTGGCAGCATACATATCTCCAATCATAAGGTAACCATTGCCGTCATCGGGTCGTAAATCAAGGGCATTGCGGGCATAGGTACGGGATTGAATAAAATTATTCTGTTGCCTGTAAACGGTGGCCAGCAAAAGGAATACATCGGCTTTTTGATTAGTATCATCAATTTGTAAGGCGCTCTCAAGGTAGGGCACAGCATCATTGAATTTATCTTTTTTAAGAAGCATTTTAGCAATCATATAGCTTGAGGTTGGCGAAGGCTCAAGTTCGTTGAGTTTAACAGAAGTTTCAAAAAATAAATCCGAATCTGTACAGTCTTTTTTGTCGAGCATATTTGTAATTTTCTTTAATAGCTCAATATCATCAGGGGTTTCAATAAATTTTTTGTTGAAAATCGGAATCAGATCCTCGCATGTTGCATAGGGTTCAAACGACAGCTCAATATTTCCTTTTACATTTTCCCAGGCCGAAATTGATTCTTCATCACCCTGGCTTGCCTTGAGGTTATGATCGATTATGTTGCTAAGTTGATCGTAAGCTTCAACAACAGTAAGCTTTTCAAGCTTTCCGTCATCTACCATTTTTGTTACAGTCCTAAAATAATACACCAAAACAAATGATTCGGACTTGTTGCCGCGAAGGTCAACTGATTTTTTAAAAATATGGTAGGCTTTTTCGTATTCTTCAGGCATATTTTTTATCAGGTCGGAACCTTTTCGTCCAAGCACATAGCCTTCGCGTCCAAAGTATTTTATCCGCTGATCATAAATCATCATCATGGAATCCACATATTTTGACTTTTCTTCGTCAGTTTTTGATTTTTTAACGAAGTATTCCATCATATTGTTACCATCGATGTATGCATTTTGTGAGGCTTCCGGACAGTTTTTGAAAACCCAGCGCCATGGCCCTATTGCATCATACACCGAAGGACTTTTATAACCACTTGCTTTCCATTGTTTGTAAAATTCACGGTAAAGAGAAAGCTGAACAATACACTGCGCACTGTCTTTGCCGTATTTACCGTGCTCCTGAGGAATAAACAACTTTTCATTTGAATTTTTATCAGCTTCATAGTTGGTGCTCAAGGCTATTGCACTACTCGCTAAAATCATTAGTGCCGCCAAACCTGATAATGCCTTTTTAAAATAAGTTTTCATGTTGTTGATTTTATTTTCAATGATAAAAGTAAATTTTTATGAGATGTTAGTTGTATTTATTTTTAACGAACCATCTTTCCCAAACTGAAACTCCCAATGTAAATTTAATATAATTACTTTGGATCAAACCGACAGCAGTTGTGCCTCTGCGCCCAATTTCAATTCCAAAATTAAAAGTTGACAAAGAACGAGGTATGGGCATTCCCATTCCAAAACTTATTCCAAACTCGTTAATTTGATTGTCGCGGATGTTAAGATAGGTTTTGTTGTACCTGAATCCTGCCCTGTATTTTACTCTTTTCCAATAATTTGATGTGATGCTTGAGGAAGGTGTAAATTCACCTCCTATGTTGAAAGCCATAGTGTTGGTAAGTGAATCGCTTCTTCCAAATGCTTTAAAATCGCTCCAGTTTTGCCATGAATAGTCAGCACCTACCATCCAGTGATCTTCTTTTTTCAGGGTAAAGCCGAAGGTGTATTTGTCGGGAAACACGATGTCGCCTTCATTTTTTAAACGGGTAACAATGGTATCGCGGAATGATTCAATCCCTAAACTCGTTGGGAAATATGACCTCACCAAATAATTTTCAGTAGCGCTGATGTTTTGTTTCGGTGCATAAACAGCTCCCAATCCCAGTGTTAAATCTTTCCCGATCTCCCGGTGGTATTGCAAGCCATACTCAAAATACAAATCACCCACATCGATGAAAGTATTCACTTTGGTATTTAAATATCCTGCTGAATCAGGGAAAAATATGCTTTGTGCATTGTCGGACTCTCCAAACATGTAGGCCATTTTTACGCCAATTGCAAAATTTTTAAAGGGTTCGATGGAGGCATTTCCATAAAATTCGTTCAAACCACCTGATCCCTGATATTTGAATTCGGTAGATCCAATAGAGTCAAGTACCTCACCCGATGCAACATTATAACCCACATTGCTGTAGGGTGCCAGGCCAATGGATGTTTTTAACCAATGGTTTATGGGGAAGCCAAATAACAAATACCCTAATGTTGCATAATTGGTCGAGTTGCTTGAGGCATCGGTTTTAAGGTTGCCGCTGCTCCCAATGATACCTCCCGAAAAAATAAAGGATACGGAATCGAATGAGTAATTTGAAGCCGGATTGTAGGGATTGATGTAGCGATTGCTGGTAACAGCGGCTGAAATGCCCCCCATCGAAAACTGATATGCATTTCTTCTTGTGGCGAGGTCGCCAACACCAAATCTTGAATAGGGCGAATTAATTGCAATTTGTGCAATTCCCGAATAGGCAACCAGTAAAAAAACCACTGTGAGTGTTAAACTACGAATTAATCGCTCGCTCTTTTTCAACATTAAAATTTAAAATTACATTCAACCCTTTGAGAACCAAATTTGGGCTTGCAAAGATGTTACTTTTTAGTTTCTTGGCAAAAAAATTCATGTCGCCACCCGTAACTACCACTTTTAAGTCAGCGTAAGCATCCTGATAAAGGCGGATAATTCCGTCAAATTCGGCAATAACGCCATTCAAAACACCTGATAAAATCGACTCCTGGGTGGTTGATCCTGTTAGCTCCCCAAAATTTTGGTTTTTTACTAACGGAAGCCTTTCGGTAAAAGTATGCAAGGCTTTAAACCTCATATTGATGCCCAAAGAAATGCCTCCGCCAAGGTAATTTTTATGGCCATCGGTAAAATCAAAAGTAATGCATGTTCCTGCATCAATGGCTAATACATTATGATTTGGAAACATGTCGGCTGATGCCACAGCCAGCGCCAAACGGTCGAGACCTAAAGTTTCGGGAGTTTTGTATTTATTGTGGATTGGTACAGGGGTGTTGTGATTAAGTGCAATAAAATGCAGGTTTGATTGCAGAAATTCCAGGATTCCAGGAGGGATGGTTACCACATTTGAAACAATGGCATGTGAAGGACTGTATTTCTCAACCATTTCTTCAAGATACTTCACACTTAATTCGTGATTTGTTTTAACTTCAAGCTCACGATTACCGTGAAAAATAGCTGTTTTGCTTAGGGTATTCCCAAAATCGATGATTAAACGATGCTGATTTTGTACATTTCCCAAAATATTTTTATGCGAATTTTTCATTTTAAAACATTAATATCCAGTAGTAAAAGCAATTTATATTGTTTTTAAATTGATGCCGAAAATAAAAATATTTGTTTGATAAAGAAAAACAATTATAAATTTGCACCTCCATTTTAAAATGGTGCCATAGCTCAGTTGGTAGAGCAACGGACTGAAAATCCGTGTGTCCTTGGTTCAATTCCGAGTGGCACCACAAACCCGGGTCGATTGATCCGGGTTTTTCATTTTTAGACCCACCTTTCTGCCTTCCGGAAATTTAATACATTTTTATAGAACTTACCGGGATCATGAAAAAATAGAGGCAGTTGACCTTTACTTTACAATACTTCGTGCTGGTGTCGGATTGCCCATGTTGATTCAGGGGAAGCATTTAGGCAAATTGACCAACAGCCCCCCTTTGGGTGGATGGAGCAGAAAAACAATGCCCCGCTGTTCCAAAAGTTTTTGGGAGTGGGGAAGATCAGAAACTATTTTTCCTTTTCAGGATTCTCCACTACATCAAAGTCAGGAGTTATCAGGTAATCAGCCGTTGGTTTGAGCGAAGTTACTATTTTGTGTTCCTGTTCGAGGGTTGCCCAACGTCCTTCGTCCATGACTTCTTTTCCACGAATGTCCTTTGTGTGCTTGGTTTTGGTTTCCAGGTAGGTGAGATTGATGTAAAATCTCAAATCGGCTTGTTTGGCTTTGATGGCATATAAACCATCAACCACCAGCATATCCACTTTTCTGAAATTTGTACCCAGAATATCCACTTGTTCAGTGATCAGGTCAACGCAGGGCATAAACACCTTTTTGCCTTTTTTAAAAGCTTTGAATACCTGCTTTATTTCGTCCCACAGGTATTCATTGTAACCAACAACTTTATCGATGCCTTTTTTCTCGCGCCAAGCACGTCTTTTCTTTGGAAGGGTATTGTAAAAGTTATCGGTGTGAAGGGTTTTGGCAACTATATTGTGATTTTTGTTCAGCAGCTTGGCCACTTCATGGGCAAGTTCTGATTTCCCTGATCCTGATTCTCCGGAAATGGCGATGATCATTTTTTCTTTTTTTGGTTGTTTTTTATCATCATCCAGACAAAGATCAACAATTTTGGCTGCAGCATTTTGGTGCTTTTCGGTGATTAAAAGTACATCTTCCAACATAAGGCATCAATTTTAATAAGGTTCAAAAATAAAAACAGGCGAAATTAAAAATTCCACCTGAATAAATATTTGTTGCAGTGAAAAATTCTACAAATGATAAAAACTATTTTCGAAATCGATAAAATAATCGGCCTTTGATTTTAATGATTGCACAACTTCATGTTCGCGCTGCAGGACTTTCAGGCGATAGGCGTCCATGTGTTCTTTCTGGCTGTAAATCTGGGCATCGCGGGTTTCATCGTAGGTTTGCTCGATCATTACTTTCAAGTCAGCATCTTCAATTTTAAGCGAATAAAGCCCGTTGATAATCAATACCTCGATGGTTTTGAAATCGGTATGCAACTCATCCACATTGCCTGATACCAGGTCAACACACGGCATTTGTGATTTTCGGCTACGCATAAAATCTGTAATGTTTTGGTTGAGTTTGTCCCAG
Organism: Bacteroidales bacterium; assembly: GCA_021740425.1. Lineage (GTDB taxonomy): Bacteria > Bacteroidota > Bacteroidia > Bacteroidales > 4484-276 > SABY01. The sequence goes on from JAIOZV010000138.1 coordinate 8,500, forward strand.
TTGTACTCATCATATCCAATGCTTTCCAAACCATTTTTTAGGCGCCATTCCCGGCGCTCGAGTGGGGGGATTTTATAGTAGTCGTCAAGATCGATAATCTTGGTTTTTATTTTCTGTTTCTTCAGCAGACGCCCCAATACCACCGACACCGTTGACTTCCCTGATCCCACTTCACCAGAAATGGTGACTATCAGCTTTTCTTTGGGCTCATTGTTGCGTATTTCAATAACTTTATCAAATATTAATCGTGCAGCATTTTCATGCCGGGGGGTGATTGTAATCAGATCGTGTAACATACTATTTTAATATTTTGAATTTAAAAACTATGAACATTTGCCACACTTAAATATTGTATGGCCATATTAAGCTATTATTATTAGTTAAATGGCGAATTGGTTTATTCCGGAATTTGCTGCCCGGCCATTTAGTTTGGGAACGCAGGGTTTTACTGAAATTAATTTAAAATTAATATAGCAATGATCCAAATGATAAAATCAATTTTAAACATATTTGCAGATTGGTGAAATTTCTGTGTTTTCCCCAGGGAAAGCAAAAAATTTTAGTTTGGTTTAATTACCCCTTTCGATTTCCATTTTCCGGTTAGATAATAGAGATAGGCCAGGATCATACCGAATCCCCACCCCAGAGGAACCGCCCACCAGATGCCATTTACTCCCATTCGCCCGGCCAGGTAATAACTGGCCGGAACCCTGACAATCCAAAGGGCAAAAAGGGTGATGAACATGGGGATCAGGGTGTCGCCGGCACCGCGCATTACGGCACTGATCACAAACATGGTAGAGAAAACTATGTAAAAAGAACTCACAATTATCAGGTAATCACTTCCGAGTTGAATAACTTCGGGATTGGGGGTGAAAAACCCCATCATCTGTTTGCCGAAAATTATTACTATGGCGCTGATGCTTAACGACATTGCGGAAGTAATAAGCCATGTGGATTTCAGGCCGGCTTTGATTCGTTCAGGTTTGTTGGCTCCCAGATTTTGCCCTACAAAAGCGGCAAGTGCTGCTGAGAAATTCATGGCCAGCAAGGATGCAAACGAATCGATGCGCGTGGCCACGCTGTATGCTGCAATGGTAGAAGTGCCAAATTTATTCACGATTCCGTATAGTGCAATCAGCCCCGCCGCAACAAAAGTTTGCTGTAAGCCCGAAGGCAATCCTATCCTGATGCTGTTTCTGAAAATTTCCCTGTCGAAAACATATTTCCTGAAACTCAGGTTTACAATTTCATGGCGCTTGTTGAGATAAAATATGGCAGTAATAAATGCCCCGGCCTGCGAAATTATAGTTGCTAAAGCTGCTCCTTCGATGCCCCATTTAAAAACCACCACAAATAACAAATCGAGGATGATGTTTGAAATTGTTGCGATGATTAAAAAATAGAGCGGGGTTTTGGAATCTCCCATTCCTCGGAGAATGGCACTGGTTCCATTGAAACCGAAAAAGAATATTGTTCCGATAAAGTAAATGTTAAGGTAGCGCTGTGCCTGTGGCAATACATCTTCGGGGAGTTCGGTCAGCCTGAATATAGGCTCACTAAACGCTAGGCCCACAATGGTTATCACAATGGAAGCAAAAAACAGAATGATGTAGGTAGTATCGATTGTTCGTTTTACTTTTTTATAATCCCTGGCACCAAAATACTGTGAAACAATTATTGTGAAACCGGAACCAAGACCAATCACAAGGGCTATCAGTAAAAAAATAATCGGAAACGAAGCCCCCACTGCGGCGAGTGCTTCATCACCGAGGTAATTCCCAATGATAATGCTGTCAACCACATTGTAGAGCTGTTGAAAAATGTTGCCAAAAACCATGGGCATGGCAAATTGGATAATGAGCTTCCCTTCTTTCCCGGTGGTTAAATCTTTTATCATTAATAAGGGTATGCCATGCTTTTATTCGGCTTCATTGTTGCCGCCGGATATTTTATTTTTTTCTGATTTTTCATTTGCCTTGTAATTATTTGGCGTATGTGATTTTTCATCCGGCAAAGGTTTCTCAATCTCCTTTTTAATTTCATCAACCTCCGCAGTAGCTTTTTTAAATTCACTCATGCCCTTCCCAAGACCGCGCATCAATTCGGGGATTTTTTTTCCACCAAAAAGTAAAACAACAACAAGAAGAACCAGAATAAGTTCGTAGCCGCCTGGCATCATCAGAATCAACATCTTTGAAAGGCTTTTATTAGAATATTTTGCAAAAATAGTTAAATATAGATGGGGCGTTGAAATGTGTTGCAGGGCTGAATTTCCGGAAATTCTCAAAGTTGATTATGGATTGCCTGCATGTTGATTCAGCGAAAATCATAATTTTGCCGAAAATCAGCAGCCTGTTCTGTCGCTTTCGCCGCAAGGTGGATGAGGAAAGTCGGGACAACGCAGGGCATCATACTTCCTAACGGGAAGGTCTTTTCGTGTGATGCGGAAGGAACAGCAAGTGCCACAGAAAATAACCGTCCCGCACATGCGGGACAAGGGTGAAAACGTGAGGTAAGAGCTCACGCGGTGTGGTGGTGACATCATACCGGGGTAAACCTTATGAGTTGAAAGGCCATGTACATCACGGTTCCCCGCTGTTGCAGGGAGACAGCGGCCCGCTGAAATTCTTCCCGGAAGTTCACCGCAATCTGAATGACCGGGGTCCGAAGAATACCGTGAGGGGTAGGCCGTTAGAGTTGCGCCGCGAGGCGTAACCCGGATAAATGACAGAAGCCCGGATCTTCGGGAACAGAATCCCGCTTACAGGGCTGCTGATTTTTTTCTTTTTATTAAAATGATGTATTATGAATGATGAGAATTTTTTTTCGGAGGAACAACGCAAAACCGCCAGGTATGCCAAAGCTCTGGGGCACCCGGTGAGGATTTACATACTTCAATTGCTGGCAAAACAATCATGCTGTTACAGTGGAGATATTTCTGAAGAACTGCCTATTGCCAAATCCACTCTTTCCCAGCATCTCAAAGAATTGAAAAGTGCAGGACTCATCCAGGGGGAGATTGAACCACCGAAAATAAGGTATTGCCTGAACCGTGAAAATTACCAGACCGCAAAAAAATTATTTGAAAATTTGTTTGCCTGAAAAATTTTTTAATACTTTTGTTCGTATTTTTACGAACAACGAACCAATCACTTAAAAAATTTTTTATTTTAATCACAAATTT
>JAIOZV010000139.1 GCA_021740425.1 Bacteroidales bacterium
AGCATGATAATTTAATTTGACTCTCCAAAGGTATGGAATAAATCAAAGGGATGTAAGTTTTTACTGTTCAAAATCACTTCTTATCCGTCAATTTGTGGGCACTTAAATATTGTTTAGAAAGGTATTCTTTGCTTAAACCGCTTGTAAAATGTGAGATCAATAAAGTCTGAGTAAAAGAGCAGATAAAATAATTGATTAAAATGGGGCCCTATGGTAATCGAAAGTCTGGCCATCGGCAAAAGCTTTTATTTGTCGCGCTATCCTGACAAATATTGTGAGATTTTCGCGGTTAAACCAGGCAATGGCATCTTCATCTCCACGGCAGGCTTCAGCAAGCCTGGCATAAAACGGATAATTGTGATCCTTTAACCAGTCCAGCGCACCATCATCATCCACCGAGGCTGCATCAAAAGCAGCATAATGCCGGTAACCGTTTTTTATCAGCCAGGCGATGGCTTCAGTATTTGCGCGGATTGCATTGGAAAGGGCCGCAAGTTCCGGATAGCCGTTTTCCATTAGCCAATAGAAAAAGTCGTTCTTCCCCGAGACAGCCATTTCGAAGGCCAGCAGAATTTTTATGTCGTATTGATATAAATGTTTCACACTGGTGAATTTGGGTTATTCGTTATTGAGTTATTGGGTTATTCGTTATTTACTGAGTGAAACCGCCCTCCCCGATCCTTTGGGAAAGTCCCGGCTCTCCGGGATTGATTCTTATGGTACTCATGCAACTTTAGTGGAAACATTTTTATTGTACTTATCTGCCCACCGGCAAATTATTAATAAACACTATATTTCACACGAATATCCCGTAACTGGTCGGCAATTTTGTATAATTCTTCTTTCGAAACCACCTCAAGGCCTTTGGCCGGTGTAGCCCTGTCGATGGGGTAAAGCATAACGTACCGAGGCCTGATAAACCGAATGTGATTTAACCAGGCAACAATTTCGGCAGGTTTGGTATTGTCGATTTTTTCGCCACCTGCCTCACCTCTTACGAACAAAGTTTGAATGATCGCTTTTTGTTTAAATTTCTGCAATTGCTGCACTATTTTATCAAGGCTAAGATCCTTCGACCTGGGCTTGTTTATTTTTTGAAATGTTGCCTCAAGCCCGGCATCCAGTTTCAGAATATTGTTGTCAACTTTGTTTAGGGCATTAAAGATTTCATCTTTGTGAATGGTGCTGCTGTTCGACAAAACCGTGACCTCGGCATGCGGGAAATATTTTGCCCGAAGCCTTAGGGTATCTTCAACTATACCCGGAAAATCAGGATGTATTGTTGGCTCGCCGTTGCCTGCAAAAGTTATCGAATCAGGGACTTGGTTGTTAATTTTCATCTTCAGCAGACGCTCTTCAAGTGCATTACATATCTGGCTTTGGCTTGGAAGTTCGGCTTTCAGTGTTTCTTCTTCGGGGGTCCATCCACATTCACAATAAATACAGTCGAAAGTACAAAACTTCCTGTTGGTTGGCAAAAGGTTTATCCCCAGTGAATTTCCCAGGCGCCTGCTTTTTACAGGGCCAAATATCATATCATTAAATAAAAATCCTGACATTATCGAATCGTTTTTCCAGTTTTATTAAAGTACCCACCCAATTATCTTTGATCAATGCTAAAACAAAATAAATCACATAATGTTATCGTGAATAAACAAACAGTAAATGAAGCAAAAATCTTACTTTTGACCCGAAAATTTTATATGTCTGATCTCAAAGAAATAAGAAAGCCTATTGCTGACCACATCGAGCTGTTCGAGAAGAAATTCCGTCATGCCATGAAAAGTAAGGTTCCGCTGCTCGACACCATTACGCGTTACATTTACAAGCGCAAAGGTAAACAGATGCGCCCTATGTTTGTGTTTTTTGCGGCAGGTATTTGTGGTGAGATCAGCGAATCGAGCTACCGGGCAGCCTCACTCATTGAGCTGTTGCATACCGCAACCCTTGTACACGATGATGTTGTGGACGATTCGAACGTACGACGCGGATACTTTTCCATCAATGCCTTATGGAAAAATAAGATTGCCGTTTTGGTAGGGGATTACCTGCTTTCGAGGGGGCTGTTGCTTTCGTTGGATAACAACGAATTTGAATTGCTTAAGATCGTTTCAAATGCCACCCGCGAAATGGCCGAAGGTGAATTGCTGCAAATAGAAAAAGCCCGCCGGCTCGACATTAAGGAAGATATTTATTTCGACATCATACGCAAAAAAACAGCCTCCCTCATTGCTTCCTGCTGTGCGGCAGGCGCCGAATCAGTTGGTGCAAACAAAGAGGTAGTACAAAAAATGCATCAGATTGGCGAGTATGTTGGCATTGCTTTTCAGATTAAGGATGACCTTTTCGATTACCAGGACAATAATTTGATTGGCAAGCCCAATGGCATCGACATCAAGGAGCAAAAAATGACACTGCCGCTGATTTATATGTTAAACAATTCGGGAGGTGCCGAAAAGCGCCGCGTAATTAACGTTGTAAAAAAACACAACAACAATCCCGGTAAAGTAAATCAGGTAATCGACAAAGTAAACCACAGCGGAGGCATCGAATATGCCACGGGAAAAATGTACGAATACCAGCAAAAAGCTTTTGATTTGTTGTACGAGTTTCCGGATAGCCCCATGCGGAAATCCTTTGAGGATTTGGTAAAATTTACGGTTGAAAGGAATAAATAATGAGTACGCTCTAAAAAGTCATCGGGTGACTACATTTTGAAAGTTTACCAAATTTTTGGTGCTGTATGTTGATTGTTTGGAAAGTTATCCGATGACTAAATCAGGTAGTTTGATGGTTTTAAGATTAAACTTAATAATTAAGATACTCTTTCAGCAACTGTGATAATCCACCACTGGCCAGACAAGCCCAATAACCAATAACGATTAACCAATAACCAATAACTTAATCACCCTCTTTTCCTCAACCCAATCTGAATTCCTCCACAATTTCATACACAGGCCCCTGAGCCCGGAGCTTACTTTCGATGAGATAAAACGATTGCACAGGAACTGCCTGAAGCTTGCTGTTTTTGAATTTATCGATGGTTTGCTGGAAAAAGCGCTTTTCCTTAATGGATTTTATTCTGCCAACAGTAAGATGAGGCCTGAAGTTTTGCCGGTCGCGTTCCCATCCAAGTTTTTCAGCACCCCCAAGCACATCATTGGCAAGGCTTTCGAGTGCCGCATTTTGATCCATACCAAACCAAATCACCCTTGGGTTGTATGAACTCCCGAAAACACCAATATTTTGTAATTGAATTTCGAAGCCATTGTGTTCCCGGGCAATGTCATCGAGTACTTCACAGATTCCGTCTGTTTTGTCTTCCGGGGTTTCTCCAAAAAATTTCAGGGTAATGTGAATGTTCCGCTCAGGAACCCAGTTGATTTTCTCGTCCCTCAAACCGGATTTCAGCTTGTCGTAAGTTTCGATTAAATTTTCATCAGGCTCCACCTTTATTGCAGCAAATAATCTTTTCATTGTTAAAGCATTTAATAATTCGCAATAATAATCAAATCCTCTATTTTTGCACCCATGATTGTAATAGATGATAAAACCGTTTCGGATGACCTTGCACAAATTAAATTTGTGTGCAATCTCAAAAAGTGCAAAGGTGCCTGCTGTGTTGAAGGGGACGCCGGTGCTCCTTTGCTCGAAGAAGAAATTAGTGAGTTGGAGGATTGTGTGGATGAGGTAAAACCCTACATGACCGAAAAGGGGCTGAAGGTAATCGAAGACTATGGCGTTTTTGATTACGATATGGCCGGGCAGTTTGTTACTCCGCTTGTAGATGGCCGCGAATGTGCATTTGCCATTTTCAACGAAGGCATTGCATGGTGTGCCATCGAAAAAGCCTGGACCGAAGGAAAAGTACCCTTCCGCAAACCTGTTTCCTGTCATCTTTATCCCATCCGTATTACCAATTACGAAAACTACGATGCCGTAAATTACCACGAATGGCATATATGTAAACCGGCACTCGTACATGGCCGAAGGGAAGATGTTCCCTTGTATAAATTTCTTAAAGATTCTTTGATACGCAGGTATGGCGAACGCTGGTACAAGGCTTTGGTGAAAGAGATCGAAAAGAAGTAGCAAAAGACGATATTTCCTTAAATGAGAATGAGCGGCGGAAACGAAAATTGATCACAGCAGCTTTTGATAAAATGCTATCATCGGCTGCACACAATGCAAATAGTGATAGTGCGAAAAAGCACATTTTCGTGCTGCATGCCCCAGCGCCCGGCACAGTTTCCGGGTTGATACATTTCCCGATCTGATCCATAAATTCCTCAGCAGAACCACCAGCAAAATTTCTTTTCCGGGGGAAAAATATATCCCTTTTGCTCCGATACTTGTGGAAATGATGGTTTTGCCCAGCGCCATCGCTTCGATGATTTTGGGACAGATGCCCCCACCCGAAATCAGCGGAAAAATGAGGTTGGCCTTATCTTCCAGGTATTTCAAGGCATCTGGGACAGTACTTTCAATATGAAGGTTTGTAAGGCCATTTTGAGACGATTACTTTTTCAAAACAAGCTTCTCCCATGACAGAACAGGATTTTTAATATGCTATTGAAGAATTTCTACCATTTGATGAAATTTTTGTACTAATGATAGAATAAATTTCAGGGAAAAATAGGGCACATCTACTTTTACCCGACAATATTAAATGGTTAAAATTAAGCAGATATGGATAAATCAGGTATTCTCCTCAAGTCATTGGCATTTCAATTTTTGTTGATTTTTATAATGGTGCTTTTAGTCACCAGATCATTTGCAGCCCTTCCAGAGGATGCCCCGCCGCTGCCCCCGCCCACCGGAACAGTTGTTTATGTAAGTACATGGGCTGAATTGATTGATGCTGTGTGGAACCTCGAATCAAATACAACCATAATGGTTGAACCCGGCATCTATACAATTCCCGATTACTGGTTTATAAATGTTGGCATTGATCAGGAAAATCCAATCACAAACATTACCATTCGTGGTGCCACCGGGGATTTCGATGATGTGATTATCAAAGGAACAGCTCCCGGAATGACCGGTGCAAGCAGTTTTGGCTTTTATATAAATAATGCCACCAACGTTACCATAGCTGATATTACCGTAGGTGAAGTTTATCATCATGCGGTGCAAATTAACCCTCCGCAAATTGGCGCTGCCAACGGGCTTAGATTGTACCATTGCAGATTTTACGATTGTGGTGAACAAATTATTAAAGGAAACTTTATATATGATGACCAAAACATGCCGAAGGGTGCAGCAAATGGAAGTATCGAGTATTGCCTTATCGAATACACCTCCTGGGGACCTACGGACGGTTACACCGAAGGCATCGACCTGCATGCTGCCGAAAACTGGAATATCAGCAACAATCTGCTCAGAAATATTCGTGTGCCTGAAAATGCTTTTCATACCTGCGTGCCTGCAATACTGATTTGGAACAACTCACAGAATGTTACGGTTACAGGAAATATCATAATCAACTGCGACAGGGGGATTGCCTTCGGATTAAACGACCGCACTACCCTGAGCGGATTTCCGGAAGTAAATACAGGAATAATTTCCAATAACATGTTTTACCGGCAGCAAAATCAAGTGTTTTATGATGATGCCGCAATTCTGGCCTGGGATGTACGACAAATCAAAATTGTAAACAATACGGTTTTTGATGAGGCAGCATCCTACCCTGCAATCGAATACAGATTTGTAAAAAATCAATCTGATATTACAATTGCCAACAACCTGCTTAGCCCAGCAACTAATGGTACTGAACCGGTAATTTGGGACAGGGATAATGATTTGGGAAATCCTGAAGAGGATTATGAAAATGCATGGGTTGTCTCAAACTTCACCGAACTCAGCACAGCGTTTTTACTTTTGGAGTATCCCGGGGATTTGCATTTGAATACCGAAAATGCTGCTACACTTTTTGGCATCGAAAGCTGCCCCGAATGTATCATTGATTTTGATGGCGGGCAAAGAGGTACATTCACACACTATGGAGCCGATAGTTTTTTCTCAGGGACTCTTGCCACCCACAGTTTCAGCAACCATAGCGGAGGTACATATCCCAATACTCTTGTTGTTTCGGGCAATGAGATTACGGTGGATATGTCATCAATTTCAGGTGCACACATTTACCGGGCAGTTTTAAATCCCGGAAAAAATTTCAATTACTACAATCTAACAGCAAACAGTTTTTTTAACAGTACTATGACCATTACTTCGGGTGGCGACACACTTGAACTGCTCGCGCCACGGTATAAAACTTTCGATGCCGGCAAGGCAGTTCTTGCAGCCACCAACAATGGCAGCATACTCACACTGCATGTTGCTGATCAGGGGAGTGGTTTTGGTGATCGGGTTACACTGGATGTGTTGTGCGACCTTGCTTTGCCGGGAGTAATTACGCAGGTTCCCGATGCATCTGTAAATTTTATTAACGGGGATGCAATAATTACCTTTACTGAAGTAAACCCGCCGATAAATGATGAAGCCCCGTCGTATGAAACCTTCTTCAATACCTATCAAAATGTGATGGATGGAAATGTACGCTACAGGATTTACAGATCAACCATTCCGATTGAAAGTACAGAAGATATTTTAGGAGCCGAATTGATTGATGAAATATATCCATTAAGTGGATGGAATCCAAAATATCACGGGCCGGAAAGAGTTTTTCCCTTTATCGGGAAGGAGGGAACCGTAACCCGTCTGCCGGTGGCTGATCAGGAGCTGGCAGCAGTGGGCTGCGGTATTTATGTTAATCGTTATACGGGTGATCCGACTGAGCAAAGTGCGTGGTATTTTATCAGCCACACAGTGGATGGGGCGGAGGATTTTTCTGTATTAACCCAAAATAACAATATAACCAACGGCATCACTGAATCACCGGGTTCAGGCGCTGTTTTATTACACTCAGTGCTTGCATCTGCCGATTTTATCTACGAAGGGCCTTCAACACTTTATTACTTTGTAAAATGGGAATGTAATCCCGCAGCAACCTTTCCTAGCGATGCCACCAATTATTTGGTTGCCTTGCGCAACGACATCGACTATACTGCCATCAATCCTGGTGTGATCATCAAAATGCATTCATGGGGAGGAACAATGAATCACAATTTTGGCTGGTGGCATTATGCTGATCAGGGGCACATCCTGGTTTCGGGCAACCAGTTCCCCTGGCAAAACTGGTGGCTTGGGCATCACAGCAGCCTTGGAACGCTTAAATCATACCATGATGGGGTTGTTAAACCTTTCACTGCACAACGATTTCTCGACTTTGTTTATGATCACCTTCAGGGGCTTCACAATATAGATGAAAATAAGATTGTGCTTTCGGGCACCTCAATGGGTGGTACCGGTACCTCGATTATTGGTACCAGAAACGGGCACATATTTTCCAACCTTATCGAATGGGTGGGGGTACATAATCCTTCACAATCCCCGACTTTTGAACCCTCCTTTGAAATTGCTTTTGGCGACTCGGCCTGGCACTGTAACTTTAGTAATGTTGAGTTTGCAGCCAAATACGGTGGCGAACAAGTTTTGCCCGAAGATAACTATGACGTTTGGAATTACTATAACAATACCTATTGGCTCACCGAAAATCCGGGCGCTGAAGCGCCCTGGCACACATTTTCGAATGGCTCTAACGACACACAGATCGGATGGCCTCAGGCACAGGAATATGCCCAGACCGCCCTGGTACATAAAATCCCTATCAATTTTACATGGGGTACCGGGGGCCATGAACAAAGAGCAAAAGTTCTTGATCCCTACGGATATGAAACCGACAGGCGATCGAATCTTGTCTTCAGGCTCAATCAATCCTTTCCTGTATTTACAAATTCGACCATGGCTGGCAATATTCAAATTGATGATGTGGGCGAAATGAATAATTATTTCAAATGGGATACTGAAACTATTGTGGATGATATAAACCGGTGGGAGATAAGCATCAACCTGATTCCGGCATCTCCTCAGGAGTTTGTAAGTACAAGTGTAACCCCCCGGCGTGTGCAGCATTTTATTATTAGCCCTGATGCTGCTTACAGTTATGCCTTTTTTGAGGATGAGTTATTGATAAGTTCAGGCATCGCCATTGCAGACCCCAATGGTTTGCTGACAATCGATGAGCTCGAAATAAGTAAGGATTCCAGAAGACTTGTGCTGAGTCCTGCTGAAGAAACCGTGCTTACAACCCTGTCGGCTACTTCCGTAACTGCAAGCACAGCAACTTTACACGGAAACATTGAAACACTTGGAACTCCGGTTCCAACATCGCACGGCTTTTGCTGGAGCGAAACCCCAAACCCAACAATAGCAAGCAACCGCACTGACGAGGGAAGTGCAAATGCAACCGGAATGTTTTCATCCAACCTTTCGTGGCTTTCGGGCAACACTACCTATTATTTCAGGGCTTATGCCGGCAACAGCAATGGAACTTCCTACGGAAGTGAGATTTCATTTACTACCGAAGAATACGGTAACAAATCATGGACGGGGAACTATTCAAACGAATGGGACAGCGGAAGCAACTGGAGTGATGGCCAGATTCCAACAATAAATGACAATGTGATCATCCCGCAAGGGACACCAGGCAATCCGCGAATTGTTTCGGGTGCCACAGCAGATTGCCACAACCTTTTTGTGCAACCGGGAGCCGCACTTACAGTAATGGCTGGTGGTTCAATTATTACCGGAGGAAACATCACCAATGAGGGAAACATCAGCATTGCCTTGAACATTGATGATGAAGTATGGCACTATGTTTCTTCGCCTGTAAGCAATGCTACCGCCGCAGTATTCGAAGGCAATTACCTGCAAAGCTGGAGCGAAGTGAATGCGGAATGGTCAGATATCACAAACCTTTCTGCAACTTTAGATCCTGTAAAAGGCTATGGTCTATGGCAGGTTGCCCCGGGAAATGAATTTATTTTTTCGGGCACACCCAATACGGGTACACATACCATGAATGTATCACTGAGTAGTAATTTCCCTGATCCCGGAATTGGCTATGATGGAGCCAATCTTTTGGGCAACCCTTACCCATCATCCATCGACTGGAGTTATTTGGACGATATCTGGGGAGCTGTTTATTTTTGGAATCCTGACGCGAACGATGGCAATGGCGATTACCTGGAATGGAACAATGGGCTGGGATCGGGGTCGCAGTATATTGCAGCCATGCAGGGTTTTTTTATTGTTGCAGGTGAAAGCAATACCAGCAATGGAGCAGGTACTGTTACCATCAGCAATACTGCCCGCACGCACATGGGTGCAAGCAACTTTTACAAAGGTAAAAGTGCTGCCGGATTTGTGATTGAAGCGAAAAGCGGAAATTTTTCAGATAATATTCATATCTTGTTTTCACAGGATGCCACCAGGGGATTCGATCTAAAATATGATGCACTTAAATTTTATACTGAAACACAGGGAGTTTCTCAAATCAGCACATTAAGTCAAAATCTGAGATTAGCCATCGATGTGCGCCCTGTGGAAGAATCCGTCCAGCTATGTTTTGCCAATGATCAGGCGGGTATTTACACTATTGGAATCAGCAAATCCAACGAGTTTTTCAATGTGCTTTTGGAAGACACCAAAACCAATATTTTTCACCATCTCACCCCCGATAGCAATCGGGGTGATTATGAATTTGTATGGGATGTAAATGATGATGAAACCCGATTTAAACTGCATTTTAATCCTGTTGGAGTTGAAGAAACACCAGCCGGTGAAAGCAAAATCCTGATTTATACCGCCAACAATCAAATCTTCATCAAAGGTGCTGAAAACGGCGAAGTGATGGTTTCGGATGTGATGGGAAGGATTGTGTTGCAGCAGGAAATTCCTCCAGATAGCGATCAGAGCAGATTGGTTTCCATCCCCGTGAATTTCAAAACAGGTGTTTATTTGGTGATGGTTTCCTCAGATGAAGCAATTAAATCAGAAAAAGTATTTATAAAATAAAAGAAATCATGAAGACATTTTCAAAATTTACAACAACAATCCCGATAGTTGTCGGAATCCTGATAAGCATTAACATCATAACCATCAACCTCTCCTATGCCCAAACTCCGCCACCGCCCAACGGCAATGGTGGCGCGCCTTCGGGCGGCAACATCCCCGTTGGCGGCGGAGCTCCGGTTGCCGGCGGACTGGCCTTCCTATTAGCCCTTAGCGCAGCCTATGGCGGGAAAAAGGTGTACGATTATCGCAAAGCGAAACCCGGTAATTGATATATTTTTGCTTCTACTGTAATTTTACTGACAACATTTTAAAAATATTTGACCATTAAATCAGGCAGTTCACAGTTGATCTCATGTTAGCTTTAGACAGCTTAACGATGACAACTCACTGGCGACTCCCGACCAATTTTTTTACCTGCTAATTTGGTAATAGAACCTAAATTTTAAAGGTCGGGGGCTTTCAAACTTGAAAATATATTGTCCGCTTTCTGAAGAAAAACATAGGATTACTGTATTATTGGCTTGAAATAATATTGTAATATTGCGCTAACCAATAACACAAAAAAAATGAAATCACTGTTTTCTTCACCGTTCGGGTATTTTACCCTTTTTATTTTTGTTGTGCTTTCCTGTGCCAAAGAGGAATCAACTCCCGGCGATTGGATTACACAGTATAATCTCGACAAGTCGATTGTTGAAGTAAACACCATTAATGTTGCCACAGGCCTGGAAACTGTATTTCAATCCGCCATCACCGACAGTGCAGAGCAAGCACAGTTGTGCCAGGCGTTTATCGAACCCATAAGGTTTTTGAATGATGAATCGGGTTATTTTTTTATTGAATCCTATGCTGCCTGGATGGTTGCCCATGCCACCAACCCTGCGGTTGTTGGCACTTGCCGGATGGACATGCAGGACGTTAACGGGAAATACTATGTCAGGGACATGGTAAATTCGATACTTTATACAGGTTTCGGGTTTGTGGAGTATTATTTTAACAATCCAGCGAACGGCCTCACCGAACGTAAAATCGGATATGTAAAAAGCATTCCGGCGGCACAGTTTTTCATAGGATCAGGGTTTTATGGAGATCCCCCGGCGGTTTATTATTCCTCCAGCCAGGCCAATATGAAAATTGCCGAACAGGCCACCTTTGCCATGGCCGCTGGCATTGGAGGAGCTATTTCAGATTATTTTGCCGACAGTAGCCAATGTGTGGATTTTACCAGGCAAATGATCGACCATGTGAGGTTTTTCGATGATCAGTCAGGTTATTTTTTTATTTACGATTTTAACTGCAACAATGTGGCTCACGCAATCCAAAAGAATCTCCAGGGACAAAATCTTTACAATTATCAGGATTCGAAAGGAAATTATGTAATTCGTGAATTGCTTGCAGTTTCTCAAAATCAGGCAGGAGGAGGAACCTACGAATATTGGTGGAACAATCCGGTTACTGGTCAGGAAGAGCCCAAGCTTGCCTTTGTGATTAAAATCCCCGGAATCGACTATTTTATTGGTTCAGGCGTTTATCTCGAATAAACCTTTTCCGGTGTTATTATCTCAATACTCGTGGCAAATCGGGGTTTGTCTCCATCAGGTTAGAGTATCACCACAGCAAACAATTCATTCCGGATCATCTGGTCGCCACTCAGGGTATGTGAATTATTACACGAAAAAGGTCTCAGGAATAAATCACCAG
>JAIOZV010000140.1 GCA_021740425.1 Bacteroidales bacterium
CCCGGATATTATGAATGGGGGTGGTATTATCCTCCATATTGGGGTGGATCATACGTGACCAGTTACACGGTGGGAACCCTCATCATCAACATGCATGATGTGAGAAATGCAACTACTGTAACTGACAGCATTCCAACAATATGGAATTGTGCCATCAATGGCTTGTTGGGCAGCAGTACCTCAACCACCCAAAACCGGCTTGATTACAATATCAACCAGGGATTTAAACAATCATCCTACCTCCAAACCAACTAATTCCAAATCATTAAATACTTCCGAATCATGAAAAAGATTTTTATAACGCTCGTTTCAATGCTAATCACGCTTCATTCTTTTGGCCAGGAATCGTTCTGGTCGCTAACCTATCAAATGTCGGTGCCAACCGGCGACACCAAAAACATTACTGATAAAATGAGTTTCCGTGGTATTGGTCTTGAAGGCCGTTGGTTTGTTGATAACAATGTTACAATTGGCGGTGCCGCATTGTGGAATGTTTTTTACGAAAAACAAGATAAAATAACCACCGAACTTGAGAATATTACCTTAACGGGAACCCACTACAATTACATCAATGCATTGCCCTTTTTTGTAAACACAGCCTATTATTTTAACGAAGGCAGCTATGTAAGACCCTACGCTGCAATGAACGCAGGTGTAATTTACACCTTGTATCGCAAAGATATCGGACTTTACCGCATCGATGAAGAAGCCTGGAAATTTGGTGTAGCACCTGAAATTGGCGTGCTCATCGAAACTTATGGCGGAGCAAACTTTACTGTAAACTTCCGCTACAATTATGGTTTGGAAACCGACAATTCCGATCCCCTTTCCTATATTGGTATCAATGTTGGGGTTGTCTGGCTCTATTAGTCTCCCCGACAAAACCCAAATAATTAATGAATAGCGCTGTTGAGGAAGAAAATAACTCCCTCAACAGCGCTTTTTTTTACCGATTTGTTTACTTTTGCTTGAACTAAAAAAATAGCAATGCTAATAATCGGAATAGCAGGAGGGTCAGGCTCCGGCAAAACTACAGTAGTAAACAAAATCATCGAGGGATTACCCAAGAATGCCGTTTCGGTTATTTCGCAGGATTCGTATTACAAAGACAACGGTCATCTTTCGGAAGAAGAAAAAAAGAAAATAAATTTTGACCATCCCGCATCCATCGAGTTTGAATTACTCAACAAACAACTGGATAAATTGATTTTGGGCGAAACCATCAACCGGCCTATTTATTCCTACGTTACCTGTGCACGGGCAATTGAAACCATTCCTGTGAAGCCCACAAGGGTGATTATTGTGGAAGGAATTCTCATTTTTACCAATGCAAAGCTGCGCAACAAATTCAATATTAAAATATTTGTGGATGCCGATACCGATGACCGGCTCATGAGAATTGTAAAACGCGACCTTGTTGAACGGGGGCGTTCAGTTCAGGACGTACTTGAACATTATGAAAGTTTTGTAAAACCCATGCACCTCCAGTTTATTGAACCCACAAAACGATACGCCGACATTATAGTGCCACAAGGTGGAGCTAACCATGTAGCCATCGATGTTATTACCTCAAGAATAAAAATGAAACTCAGTGAAAAAGCCTGACAATCAATACAACAAATTGCTATACGGTGAATTGTTTTTAAATTTTGATGACTGATTTAGATATGAATTTCTCAAAGTAAAAAACTTATTAAACAAAACACAAATCCTTTGATTGATGAATTATGGCTGAAAGGAAGAAAATAGACATACTGGCTGTTGACGACAGGGTGGAAAACCTTTTGGCTATCGAAAGCATCATCGATTCGGATGAAATTAACCTTACCAAGGCACTTTCGGGAAACGAAGCCCTGAGCCTGATGTTTGATTATGATTTTGCACTTGTGTTAATGGACGTGCAAATGCCAGGTATGGATGGCTTCGAAACCGCCGAGCTCATGCGGGGATCGGATAAAACAAGGCACATTCCCATCATTTTTATCACAGCCATCAACAAAGAAAAAAAACACATTTTCAGAGGTTATGATGCCGGGGCTGTTGACTATATTTTTAAACCCTTCGAACCCGATATCCTGCTTAGTAAAGTCAACGTTTTTATCGACCTCTACCTTCAACGAAACACACTCGAAGAACTCACACGCAAACTCGAAACCACTATTTCGGAGCTTATCCAATCGCGCGAACAGCTCAAACTGAGTGAGGAAAAATACAAAGACATTTTTCAAAATGCCAACGAAGGAATCTTCATCCTGAGAAATAATATTATACTATTCAACAATCCTAAAACAGAAGAAATTCTGGCAGGCAAGTCCCAAAACCTATTGCAAAAAAACTTTCTGGATTTTATACATCCCGAATTTAAAAGGATGCTGGAAAGTGAGCATTTCGACAAACTCAGGAAAAAATCTCACGACAAGCGCACAGCAATAAAAATAATTTCAGGCCAGGAAGACATAAAATGGGTAGAAATAAATTCGGTAAATATAAACTGGGAAGGCGAAAAAGCCCTGCTCAACTTTATCAGCGACATTTCTGAACGCAAGCAAGCGGAAGAAGAAATTAAAAGAGCCAAAAATCTCGCAGAGCAGGCAAGCCGTACCAAAAGCGAATTTTTGGCCAATATGAGCCATGAAATCCGTACACCGCTTAATGGAATTATAGGCATGACCGAACTGGTGCTGATGAGCCAGCTTAACGAAGAGCAAAAAGAAAGGATTGAAGCTGTGAAATATTCCGGTGAATCCTTGCTCGACATCATCAACGACATACTTGACATCTCGAAAATTGAGGCCCGCAAACTGGAACTTGATGCCATAAAATTCAGCCTCAGGGGAGTAATTGAAAAGGTTTTGCGCCCGCTTGCCTCAAAAACTGCAGCCAAAAACCTCGAACTCATCCTCGACATTCAATACAAACTGCATGATACTTTTA
Organism: Bacteroidales bacterium; assembly: GCA_021740425.1. GTDB lineage: Bacteria > Bacteroidota > Bacteroidia > Bacteroidales > 4484-276 > SABY01. The sequence continues at coordinate 2,935 of JAIOZV010000140.1, forward strand.
TAGGTGATCCGGTTCGACTGCGCCAGATTTTATTCAACTTGCTTGGTAACGCCATTAAATTTACCGAAGAAGGCGAAGTAAAACTTTCAGTGAAATCAATCCGTCAGGAATCCGATTTATGCACATTGGGGTTTTCAATTTCCGATACAGGCATTGGCATCCCTGACAATAAAATAGGAAACCTGTTCAAATCATTCAGCCAGGCTGATAATTCCACTTCACGCAAATTTGGAGGCACAGGCCTGGGGCTGGTGATTTCGAAAAGCCTTGTAGAAATGATGAATGGGAAAGTTGACGTTAAAAGCGTTGAAGGGAAAGGCAGTACATTTACTTTTGACATTACCATACAAAAATCTTCATCGCCCGGAGAACAAAGTGATACGGAAATTCTGCCCCAACTTCGCGAAAAAAACGTCCTCATAGTTGACGACAACAACACCAATCGCAAAATCTTATCAGGCTTGCTTACCAACCTCAACATTCAATACGAACTTGCTGACAATGGAGGTGTTGCCTTTGATAAAATTCTCAGACAGAGCCGTACCAATAATCCATTCGATATTATTTTGCTCGACTACCACATGCCTGTAATGGATGGCATTGAAATGGCCGAATTGCTCAAACGTGAAAATAAAATAAATCCAAAACCCGATATCATACTACTGTCATCCGATGATGTAAGTTTAAAAAGAAGTAAACTCAGCAGCTATGGCATTAGCCGCTATATGATAAAACCTGTGTTTCGGAACGATTTGATCAAAGTGCTGAACGAAGTGGTGAGCCACGATGATTATAACACACCCATTCAAAAAGTGCTGAAACCTAAAATGGGGTTTTCGTTGGGAAAAAGCTACAATGTTCTGCTTGCCGAAGACAATCTCATCAACCAAAAACTTGCCAACGGATTACTTCAAAATTTGGGCTGTAAGGTAACCATTGTGGACAATGGCAAAAAAGCAGTGGAGATTGCCAATGAAAACACTTTTGATATCATTTTTATGGATATTCAAATGCCCGAAATGGATGGCTACGAAGCCACAGGAATCATCAGGGATATGGAAAAAACCAAAGGGACACACACACCGATCATTGCCATGACCGCCCATGCCATGAAAGGCGACAGGGAAAAATGTATCAATGCCGGAATGGACGAATACATTACCAAACCAATCAGCCTGAAAAGCCTTACCGATGCCATTATTAAAGTAAATATCAATCCAAATTCATAACCAACCAAATATCACCATTTATGAAAAAATGGTTTCTCAACCTAAAGATTAAGCACCGTCTCAACACCATGACCACCATATCCATTTTTAGTATTTTACTCATTGGATATGCTTCCTATTATTTTTTCAGAACAACACGCGTATTGACGCTGGTGCTTACCGAGCAAAGGGTACATGATGTAAATTATCGCACAGGACTTCAGCTTTTTTATGAATACCTCCACAACAACGATGAACAAACGCTTACAAGTGCCTATCACCACCTCGATTCGGCTGCAAATATTGCCTATGTTTTTAGTAAATCAAAAGAATACTACAATAAATACACCCACGAAAAGTATGTTGATGTGCTTCTGGAAACATACGGCCCAACCATAAATTACGAAAGAAACAGTGCCGAATTGATTGCCAGCCGTTTCGAGCTGATGATGATGATCGACAATCCGCAAATGAACGATGCCCTTGAAATTGCCGATGAAGCTTATCGAAACGGGAAAAACGTCAAAACCGCCATTCAGAACTATCTGGAAAACCCTGAGGAAGTAAAACTGTTTGAGAAACTTGAAACGGCCAAACTTGAAATGAGCGACATGGAAGTGCGCTTTTCAGCTACCATCGACACGCTCAATACTTTTGTGATCAATCTTTTGCTCATCAGCATCCTCCTTATTGTGGCTTTATTATCGGTATTCACTTTTATTTCATCAAGGCTGATTTCAGGAACCATTGCAAGACCGGTTTTAAAGGTAGTTGATAACCTGAAACAACTCGCCTCAGGGATTCTTACCACCGATATCAAGGTTGAATCAAAGGATGAAATCGGAATGCTTAACGCTTCATTCATCGAACTGCAAAACAGCCTGAAACAAAAATCGGAAGTTTCATCAGCTATTGCCAATGGGGACTTTTCGTTAAAAACTGAGCCCCGCAGCAAAGACGATGAACTGGCATATTCCATTAACCAGATAGTGAAAAATTTTAGTGAGGTAGTGGAGCAAGCCAACAGAATAGCCCGGGGAGAACTTGAAACAAACATCACCATGCGCTCCGATCACGATGAGCTCGGCAAGGCCCTTATCAGAATGACAACCGACCTTAAAAGCTCCAACGAGGAAAAAAGAAGACAGTTGTGGCAAAAGAACAGCCAGGGCGATATCAACGATGTGATGCGGGGCGAACAGGAAGTGCACGAGCTTAGCCAAAAAATCATCAGCAAGTTGTGTAAATTGATCGAAGCAAAAGTAGGCGCCATCTACATTAAGGACGAAGATACCTACAGGCTTGTGGGGAGTTTTGCCTTCAACCGCCGCAAAAATATCGATGCCGGATATAAGTCAGGGCAAGGTATTGTTGGGCAGGCAGTACTCGAAAAACAAGCCATCATCATTACCAATGTTCCTGATGATTACACAGCCATTGCCTCCGGGCTGGGAGAAGCTCCTCCAAAAAACCTGCTTGTATCACCCTGCGTTTTCAACGACGATGTGGTGGCAGTTATCGAGGTAGGGAGTTTCGATCCCTTTACCGAAGATCAATTGCAGTTTTTAAAACTCATCAGCGAAAACATCGCCATCGGGCTTCATGCCTCCAAAGGTAGAACCGAACTGAAAAAGCTGCTAGCCAAAACCCAGCAGCAAGCCGAAGAGCTGCAAGTTCAGCAGGAAGAATTGCGGCAGGCAAATGAAGAACTTGAGGAACAAACCAAAGCACTCAAAGAATCGGAGCAACAACTCCAAACCCAGCAGGAAGAACTCAGGGTAACCAACGAAGAATTGGAGGAACGCACCAAGGCCATCGAAAAACAGCGCGATGATATCCGCAAAAAAAATGATGAACTGAAAATTGCACAAATAGAAATCGAGAAAAAAGCTGCAGATCTCGAAATGGCCAGCCGCTACAAATCAGAATTCCTGGCGAATATGTCTCACGAATTGCGTACTCCACTCAACAGTATTTTGGTGCTCTCGCAAATTTTATCCAACAACAAATCCGAAAATCTCAACGATAAACAGATTCAATCTGCCAAAACCATCCATTCATCAGGCTCCAGCCTTCTTTCACTGATCAATGAAATTTTGGATCTTTCGAAAATTGAATCCGGAAAACTGGAAATCAATGAAGAACGTATGCAACTCAAATCCTTTATGGTGGATGTTGAAGAAATATTTAAACCGCTTGCCATCGAAAAAGGCCTTGATCTGAACCTAAACATCGATGCAGATGCTCCTGTTTATATCCATACCGACAGCCTACGCCTGCAACAAATATTGCGCAACCTGCTTTCGAATGCCATAAAATTTACACACGAAGGCAGTGTAAATCTCAAAATTAAACGTCCAAAAAAACTAAGTGATGACCTTGAAAACAAAGGCCTTGAAATTGACAGCACCGTAGTTTTTGAAGTCAGGGATACCGGAATCGGTATTCCCGAACAACAACAGAAAACTATATTTGAAGCTTTTACACAAGCCGATGGCACCACTTCGAGGAAATACGGAGGCACCGGTCTTGGCCTGACCATTTCGAGAAACCTTGCCCACATCCTCGGGGGAGATATTGAGATGCAAAGCAGCGAAAATAACGGCACAACCTTTACGCTCTATTTGCCCGTAAAACGCAGCGGTAAAATTGTGGTGGCAGATAAAACCACAATCCCCAACACAAATGAGAAAGTATCAAAAACAGATCCCGGAAACACCGATAACCCGGGGGCTAAAACTCAGACAAAAACCCACACAGCCCCGGACACAATTAAAGCAAAACCTGCTTATGAATCTGTAAAGGACGACCGCAAAATTATAAACAAGGGAGATAAATTTATTCTGATCATTGAAGACGACCCTGACTTTTCACAAATATTATATGACCTGGCTCACGAAAAAGGGTTTAAATGCCTGATAGCTCCAAATGGTGAAACCGGACTTCATTATGCCGATTATTATAAACCGGATGCCATCATCCTCGATATTGGATTGCCGGGTATTGATGGCTGGCAGGTTATGGACCGGCTTAAGGAAAATCCTGAAACACGCCACCTGCCTGTACATTTTATGTCGGGGCGCGACAAAAGCCAGGAAGCCATGAAAAAAGGAGCCATAGGTTTTCTTACCAAGCCAATCAGTATTGAGGAAATTGAAGGAGCTTTTACAAAAATTGAATCCTACATCTCAAAACCAGTTAAAAAACTGCTGGTTATTGAAGACGATGACGACATGCGCAAAGCAATGGTTGAACTTATCGATGACGATGATATCAACATTACATCCATCTCCACGGGCCGACAGGCACTCGACCAAATGAAAAAAGATGATTTTGACTGCATCATCCTCGACCTTGGCCTCAAGGATATGTCGGGCTACGAACTGCTGAAAAAAATTGGCAGAAAAGATAGCAACGAGAGCATCCCGGTTATTATCTACACCGGACAGGAACTTTCGCGTGAAGATGAAGAAAAATTGAGCAAATACTCCGACAGCATCATCATTAAAGGCGCAAAATCCCCCGAACGGCTTTTGGCCGAAACCACACTTTTCCTTCACCGGGTAGAATCGAACCTGCCTGAAGAAAAACAAAAAATGCTTAAAGTAGTGCACAGTCAGGAAGACATCATCAAAGAGAAAAAGGTGCTGATTGTGGATGACGACATGCGGAATGTATTTGCGCTCTCCAGCCTGCTCGAAGAACGAAGCATGAAAATAGTGGTAGGCAGAAACGGCAAGGAAGGCCTCGAAAAGCTGGAACAAAACCCTGACATTAACATCATTTTGATGGACATTATGATGCCCGAAATGGATGGTTATGAGGCCATGAAAATAATTCGCCGAAACCCAAAATACAAGAAACTGCCTGTAATTGCCCTCACCGCCAAAGCCATGCAAGGCGACAGGGACAAATGTATTGAAGCCGGCGCCAGCGATTATCTTACAAAACCCGTGGATACCGAAAAATTAATTTCACTATTAAGAGTTTGGCTATATCAATGAAAAGCAAACAGGAATTATTAAACGAAAATGAAAACATTGAGATAGAGCTTTTTTTGCAAGCCATCTACATGAAATTTGGTTATGATTTTCGCAATTATGGCAAAGCCCACATCAAGCGAAGGGTAAGACACAGGCTTACAGTATCAGATTTTAACAGCGTGAGTGAGCTCATCCATAAACTCCTTTACGATCACATGTTTTACCAGGATGTGTTGCAGGACTTGTCGATTACGGTAACCGAAATGTTTCGCGATCCCGATTTTTACCTTGCGGTTAGAAAAGAGGTAGTGGCATTGCTCAAAACCTACCCCTTTATAAAAATATGGCACGCAGGATGCGCCACAGGTGAAGAGGTTTACTCGATGGCCATTTTACTCAAAGAAGAAGGCTTGCTAAAAAGATCTCAAATTTATGCCACCGATTTCAATCAAATGGCTTTACAAAAAGCGCGTAACGGGATTTACCCCATCGACCGCATCAAAGAATACACACAGAATTATCAAAAATCCGGCGGAAAAGCCTCCTTTTCTGATTATTATAGCGCCCGTTACGAATCAGTGATCCTCAATGAATCGTTAAGAGAAAATATTGTTTTTGCAGATCACAACCTGGTCACCGATGGTGTTTTTGGAGAAATGAATATGGTCATCTGCCGCAATGTGATGATTTATTTTGATAAAGAATTACAGGATAAAGTAATCCGGCTGTTTTACGACAGTCTGGTTCCGGGAGGGTTTTTATGCCTGGGCAGTAAAGAAAGTTTGCGTTTTGCTTCGCTGGCCGACAGATTTGACGTTACAACTGAAAGACAGAAAATTTACAGGAAAAAGTTTGAAACCTTGTAAATATGAAAATTCGTTATTAGCAGGTGGTTACTGGTTACTGGTTACTGGTTATTTGGGGGGTTCTTTGTTTATAAAACAATAACTCAATAAACTTTTTAAAATCTAATAACTTTAACTCTCCTTAGCCGCTCTTTGAACTTTATGAACTCTATAAACTTAATAACTTAATAACCCAATAACTTAAAAAACTTTAAACACATAAAATGAAATACTCAGCAGTAGTCATAGGTGTATCGGCCGGCGGTATGAATGCCCTCGGGAAGATATTGCCTGCACTTCCTGAGAATTTCGTTCTCCCCCTTATTATTGTTCAGCATGTAAGCCCGCAATCTGATAATTACATGATTCGTCATTTCGATAGCATCTCAAAGATTAAAGTAAAAGAAGCTGATGAAAAAGAGGAAATCATCCCCGGAGTAGCCTATTTTGCTCCACCCAATTATCACCTGCTCATTGAGGAAAACCGTACTTTTTCACTTTCCACCGAAGGCAGGGTAAATTACTCACGCCCCTCGGTTGATGTACTTTTCGAGAGTGCCATCTATGCTTATTGTTCAGGCCTTGTCGGGATTATTTTAACCGGTGCCAACAACGATGGCAGCAAAGGCTTGAAAATGATAAAGGACTGTGGAGGTCTTGCTATTGTGCAAGAGCCTTCTTCCGCTGAGGTTTCGGCTATGCCTGAGGCGGCAATAAAGCTAAGCAAGGTTGATTATATCCTGAAGCTGGAGGAAATCGGCCCGCTTTTAGTAAAGCTTTCAAAAGAAAAATGACAGAATGCTGAATGAACAATGTAGTGATGGCGTGGTGGAGTAATCGAAAAATATTTTTTATGTTTTCTTTTTGAAAAGCCTGTCTCTATCACTAAGGTGCCGAATTACTTTTGCGAAATTTTGAACAGTCCCCGACTTGCCGGCTTTTTTAATGCCTTATAATAAACCCCGCTCGCCCGGATATGTGCCTTATGCTCGCCTCGCGAAACGGGCATCCCTATTTGAACTATTTTTGTGCAAGACAACGAAGGCGAAAACATGTATTACATCCACAAACCCGCTTCGCCGCGAGGCGAGGACTATCCCTTGGCGGTCGGACAAGTCATCGGTTCATTCCAGCCCATCACTAAAGAAAAATGGCAAAATAATATTTCCAGTTTATCACAAACTCCGTCACGAAGCAATTGTGCGCTGGCTCGATCCCGAAAGCTTTCGGGAGGCGGGCATAGTAAGCTTGTGCGGTGGGAGCATCAAACTTTCTTGATTTTTGGTTCTTTTCATCAAGGAAAAGAACATAAAAAAACAAAATGCTTCATTGGAGGCAATTACGAAATAGAATTAGATGCCGAAGGCCACCAGCGCAAACTACATTATCTTTCGGCCAGCACAGGATTATCCGCCGGAAGTTGCTTACCGACGCTGAAAGCCTCAAACCACAAAAATGAGGGTGAAGCCCTCGTATAAAAGTAAACTATAACACTTCCCGCCAGGTTGAACGCCTGAAATAAATTTTGGATGTGTTCTTTGTGGAAAACAGCACAGATTTTGAAATAATTAATCCGGCCAACTGAAAACACTTCCAGCGGATTACTTCATTTCCTTATCTTTGCGCAAATTTTTAAAAAGAGTAATTTGATCATGGAAAGTACTTCAGCAAAGCAATTTAAAAGATATACTGTAACCTCCGCATTACCTTATGCCAATGGCCCCCTTCACATTGGCCACCTCGCCGGGGTTTACGTTCCTGCCGACATTTATGTAAGATACCTGCGCTCGATAGGCGAAGAGGTAATTTTTATCGGAGGCTCCGACGAACATGGGGTACCCATCACCATAAAAGCGCGCCAGCAGGGTGTTACCCCACAGGACATCGTGGATAAATACCACACTATGATCAAAGATTCGTTTGCTGAATTTGGCATTTCATTCGATATTTATTCGCGTACCTCCAATGCGATCCATCACGAAACAGCTTCCGGTTTTTTTATAAAACTCCACGATGAGGGCAAGTTTGTAGAAAAAACAACGGAACAATATTACGATGTGGAAAACAAGCAATTTCTGGCCGACCGCTATATTACAGGTACCTGCCCCAATTGCAACTACGAAAAAGCCTATGGCGACCAATGCGAGAGTTGCGGCACCTCGCTCAGCCCCACCGAACTGATCAACCCCAAATCAGCTTTGAGTGGAAACGTGCCCGTGCTCAAAGCAACCAAACACTGGTATTTGCCGCTGGATCAATACGAGAGCTGGCTGCGCGAATGGATTTTGGAAGGCCACAAAAACGACTGGAAACCCAATGTGTACGGACAGGTGAAATCGTGGGTTGACACCGGACTGCAAGCCCGTGCAGTGACCCGCGACCTCGACTGGGGCGTGAAAGTTCCGCTGCCCGACACCGATGGAAAAGTGCTTTATGTATGGTTTGATGCACCCATTGGCTACATTTCTGCCACCCGCGAATGGGCAAAGGAAAAAGGCGAAGACTGGGAAAAGTGGTGGAAAGACCCTGAATCGAGATTGATACATTTTATTGGTAAAGACAATATTGTGTTCCATTGCATCATCTTCCCCGCCATGCTCAAGGCCGAAGGCAGCTATATCCTTCC
>JAIOZV010000141.1 GCA_021740425.1 Bacteroidales bacterium
TGGGAAAGGTATGTAAGGGATGCTATTGACCGGAAAAAAACCGTGATTATCACAGGATCAAATGCACGACTTTTAAGCAAAGAACTTGGCACAAAATTAACCGGCCGTCATCTTGATTATGAGGTCTTCCCTTTTTCTTACCCGGAATTCCTGGAATATTTTAAGTTGCAACCCAATCCGGAGTCATTCATGTTATATATTTCAAAAGGGGGTTTCCCGGGATTTTTGAATATTGGCAAGAAAGAAATTTTATCAACACTGATATCCGACATTCTGATAAGGGACATTTTTTCACGATATAATATACGAAACCAGGAAGTTTACAAAAGGATTACTCAATTTTTGCTTAGCAATACCGGAAAGGAAGTTTCATTCAATAATCTTAAAAATACTTTCGATGTAGGATCGGCATCTTCAGTGATGGAGTTCATGAATTATTTAGTGGATTCCTATCTGATTTTTCTTGTACCCAGATATGCCACTTCACTAAAAGTTCAGGCCAGAAACCCACGTAAAGTATATGCCATTGACCAAGGAATGGTGAACTTTTCTTCCGTTTCAGGATCACCGGATTATGGAAGGCTACTCGAAAATACAGTATTCCTTCAGTTAAGGCGCACTAGTGCTGAAATTTGGTACTACAAAGGGAAGAAAGAATGTGATTTTATCCTAAGAGATGAAAATAAAAAATATACAGCCATTCAGGTTACCTGGCAACTGGGTCTGCAAAACGAAACCCGGGAGATTGAAGGACTGCTTGAAGCAATGGACCTGTTTAATCTTACAGAAGGACTTATAATAACTTTTGATCAGGAGGATAGTCTATCTATAAATGGAAAAACCATTCATCTGATACCGGCATGGAAATGGATGGCTTGATCCAAAACTCTCTGCCATCCAAAATTAAGCAATGAAAAAATAAGTCAGGGCTTGACTTTAAGTCAAGCCCTGACTGGCATTACTAAAATTTACCCATCATATAGGGGACGATTATTCATCCCAAAACTCATACTTATAAACGAGTAAATATTTTCTCTCAGGTTTTTGATCAGGCCCCATAATTACAGCACGCACCTCGGTTAAATTCCCGTCTTCATCGTAATCGCGGAATACCTCATGGCTTATTGCTCCGGCACGGTTCAACTCTTTTTGGCCAATGGCATTGCCTTGTTCATCGTATTCCATTTTTACTGTGGATTTTTTGAAGCGATCTTCTTCAATAATCTCAACGACCTTACCCTTTTCATCATAAGTCATCAGGTGCTTCTCGATAAGCTTATCATCTTCATCATACTTAAAAAAACAAATACGATTGCCTTGATCGTCATATTCGTTGATGAGCTTTGATTCTTCTGCATCGTTAAATACTTCCGCTTCGATCACATTGCCATTCTCATCATATTTATATGTGTTTTTCAGCACCAGCTCACCCTCTTCAAATTTTTCCTCACTGATCAACTTATCGCCATCATACACAAATATTTCCTCTTCCTCAATCTCACCGTCTTCCTCAATCAAAACTCTTTTAATCAGCTTGTCGCCATCATAAGTATAGCTTACGGTATCCAAAGTCCCATCCAGATAATGCACAATTTTTTTACTCACTTTACCATTCGCATCATGTTCAAATGATAATCTTTCTTCCAGCTCACCCTCTTCATTATAGGTTTCTTCGCCAATTATTTTGCCCTTTTCATTGTAACTATATTTCTGGCGGCCAATTTCATTACCCAAATCATCGTACTTAATATCCTCAGTCACATTCCCCAGCTCATTCATGGTGAAACTGCTGTAATTCAGCATTTCAGCATCCCGATATTCTTCATGGTCACTTTCAGGCGGAACATCCACCCTGAACACATTGCTTGTTTTAATTTTCTTACTCATTTTCAGTAATTTTTAGTATGATAAATTCCCGTTTGCTTACTTTTGTGCTTTGCAATATTAACGGTTTCAATAATGACTACAAAACTTATAAAAATGAAAAAACTAATTTACTTACTGATTGTTGCAGGGATTATGACATTACAAAGTTGTTTACAACAAGAGCGGATCCACTATCCGGAAACAAAAAAAGGAACGGTAACCGATAATTACCATGGTACCGAAATTGCTGACCCCTACCGCTGGCTCGAAAACGATACCTCGGCAGAAACCGAAGCATGGGTGAAAGAGCAGAATATTTTAACGGATTCATTGCTGAACACAATCCCTTTCAGAAACCAGATTAAGGAGCGGTTGACCAAAATCTGGGACTACCCAAAATACGGTGTGACTTTTAAAAAAGGGGAACGCTATTTCTATTTTAAAAATGACGGCATGCAAAACCAGAGTGTTTTTTATGTACAGGAAAATCTGAATGCCGAGCCACAGGTACTTCTCGACCCCAACAAGCTTTCTGAGGATGGCACCGTGGCGCTGGCGGGCTACAATATTTCCAAAGACGGAAAATACCTGGCCTATTCGATAGCCCGGGGCGGTTCGGACTGGAATGAAATTTTTGTGATGGAGATAGAAGGACGCAAAATGCTCAACGATCATCTGAAATGGATTAAATTTTCAGGAATGTCGTGGCAAGGCGATGGGTTTTATTACAGCCGCTACGATGAGCCCAAAGGCAGCGAGCTATCAGGCAAAAATGAATTTCATAAAGTGTATTTCCATAAAGTTGGTGATATGCAAAACAATGACAAGCTTATTTTTGAGAACAAGGATTTCCCTTTAAGAAATTATTACGCAGCCACCACCGAAGATGAAAGATACCTGGTACTTTATGTTACCGAAAGCACCACCGGAAATGCACTTTACGTGAAAGACCTGACCAAAGAGAATGCAAAATTCGAAACACTTGTGGATGGTTTTGAAAATGATTATGCGGTTGTGGACGATTTTAACGGAAAACTTTTGGTGCGTACAAACTTTGAAGCCCCGAAATATCAGGTTATTGAGGTTGACCCTGAAAATATGAATAAGAGCAACTGGAAAACTTTATTGCCTGAAAAAGAAGAAGTACTGGAAAGCATCTCGCTTGTTGGCGGAAAAATTGTTGCTGAATATATGAAGGATGCCTACAGCCAGGCATTTATTTATGATTTGGATGGCAATAAAATTGCCGATCTCAACCTTCCGGGGATTGGAACTTTGTCGGGATTTAATGGCGAGAAGGATGAAAATATAGCCTTTTATGGCTTTACATCCTTTACCTTCCCCAGCACAATTTATAAATATGATATTGCAGCAAACGAATCAGAAATTTATCGTGATGCAAAAATGAACTTTGATGCAACAAAATACGAAACCAAACAGGTATTTTACGAAAGTAAAGATGGCACCAAAGTTCCCATGTTTATTGTACATAAAAAAGGCATTGAGCTCAATGGCAAAAACCCAACCCTGCTTTATGGCTATGGCGGATTTAATGTAAGCCTTACTCCCGGATTCAGCACCACAAGATTGCTGCTGCTGGAGCAGGGTGGCGTGTTTGCCATGCCCAACATCCGCGGAGGCGGCGAGTATGGCGAAGACTGGCATTTATCCGGAACTTTAGGCAAAAAGCAAAATGTGTTTGATGATTTTATTGCTGCCGCAGAATACCTTATAGAAAATAAATATACTTCACCCGATTATCTGGCCATTCAGGGTGGTTCAAACGGAGGTTTGCTTGTTGGCGCGGTAATGACACAGCGTCCCGACCTGGCACGGGTAGCTTTTCCGGCCGTAGGCGTATTGGATATGTTGCGCTACCACCTTTTCACCATTGGCTGGGCCTGGGCCACCGACTATGGCACCAGCGACAAAGCCGAGGATTTTGAATATCTGATAAAATATTCACCATTACATAATGTGAAAGAAGGGACTTGTTACCCGGCCACCATGGTTACCACCGCCGATCACGACGACCGTGTGGTTCCGGCTCACAGCTTTAAGTTTATAAGCGAGCTGCAGGATAAACAGGCTTGTATCAATCCTGTGCTAATCAGGATTGAAACCAAGGCAGGCCACGGTGCCGGCAAACCCACTGCAAAAATTATTGATGAATATGCCGACATTTATTCCTTTTTGTTTTACAATATGGGAATTACTCCGGTTTATGAATAGAATTTTTTAACTCTGACAGGGTTTCAAACCCTGTCAGAGTTCGACAACATAAAAATTCCGGCTTCAAATCGAGGCCGGATTTTTTTATAATCAGCGATTTACTTTTTAAGGGTTAATGCCCGGGGGGAATTCATTCTCCGTCTTTTTCCACAGGCTACAGTCTTTGAAAATTTGTAAGCATAAGAGCATCGGTTTAGCCTATATCCAAAACTCCGGGTGTAATATTCTACTCGATATTGAACGACATAGGCATATTCATAATCATGCTTACCGGAACGCCATAACTTAATCCCGGATTCCATCGTGGCATTTCATCAATCACGCGCAATGCCTCAGCATCCAATGACTTATTCACGCTTTTAACTACCCTGCCCGAAACAACCCTTCCAATATCTGAAACCACGAAATCAACATATACAATTCCCAGTGTAAGATAATGGTCAGAACCCTTTGGAAAGTGTATGGTTTTTTCAAGAAATGTCAGCCAGGCCTTTTCCCCGCCCTGAAACTCAGGATTGCGCTGTCCGGTGTTTACACGGGCTGCAGAATAAACTTCGGGTTTGATCAATTTTCTGCTTTCGTTAAAGGGGCTGTAATTGTAATTGATCATGTGCTTTACATTTCCATCTTCAAGGTAATATTTCCATTCGCTGGTGGTATATCCGGCTTCAGTGAAACCTGATGATTCAAGCCTGCCATTTTCAAAATAATGACTTGCAATACCATTTAAAGCCCCATTGGAAAAGCCAAGAATACTATACTTTTTCATTTCAGAAACACCCGATGTGTCGTAGAGATAATAGGAAACAAGATTGCCTTCTCCATCTTTTAACGACCCTCCGTCAACAGGCTTTCCTTCCATATCGAAGGTGCTGATCACTGAGCGTAATCCTGCATTATCATACAATGCCTCGCGGTGCAATTGGCCGTTTTTAAAATATACTTTGTACAGACCATGAGGCTTTCCATTTTGCGTAGGCTGCTCCTCCTTGAGTTTTCCATTGTCGTAATATGTTAGAATTTTCCCGCTCCCATCCGGAAATTTCCACACCTTGACAGCCGGAAAACCATTCTCAAAAAACCCAAAAATGCTGTCAGTTTTTCCCTGTGAAAAATATAGTTGGGCTGTGGTTTTTCCATTTAAACTGTAAACCCACTTTCCGTCTTTTAGGTCATCATCATAATATCCATAAAAATCGAGCTTGCCCGAATAATCGAAAAACTCCCACAATCCGGTTTTTTTATTATCTGAATACCTTCCACGGGTAATCAGAGAATCGCCAAAAAACTGCTGATAGGTTCCCTCTTTGATGTTCTCATCATCAGCCCTCACAAGGTAAATTTCTTTTACAAGGTTATCGCCCGAATCATTTACAATTACTGCGGTTCTGGGCGATTGTGCAGTGGAGGGGAGTATAAAACATCCGGCAAATAAAAAAAGGAATATAGTCTTCATTGTTCTATTAAATAAAAAACAAAAATAGAGTTTTTTATACTTCAGTTTCGGGATGGGAAGGTCAGATGAGCAGATATTGTATTTGTCCGAAATTGACCTTTTCGTGATTGTAAGTTGCAACATCCATCAATGGTATGTTGCCAACTGTCTCAAGAAAATGCGTTGTTTCTGATTTCATAATTTCAAACTGATATTTTAATCAAAGCAAAATTATAAAATTAGATAATCGGGTTTTAATCAAACATTCGTAGATGGTAAAACATTTTATTGCCCGAGAATCTGATCGATTTGCCGGTTTGATTCGAGGATGAAATCAGTGTATGATTCAGGGGTGCGCCGGTTCATGAACATCACCAACAAGCCGATGAGGACATATTTTAATCGTGCTTTTTTAAACTCTGCCACATTCGCATCCATTATCCCACTTTTAATGACACCATTCCAGGCATTCTCACAGGCACGCTCCATGGAAGTATCGATGACTTCAAGAATGGATTTCTTATTACCAAAGTCACCTCCTCTGACAACATAGAATAATTCGAAGATTCCGGGATACTCAAGAAAGTAAGCCAGCCACGCACGCGTAGCCTCGTTCACCTGCTGCAAGCCTCCGGAATCTGTACTGATTTTGTCATCAACATAATTTTTGATTTCTTCCTGAAAGTCACTGACGCATACAAAAACCAGCTCGTTGATGTCTTTGAAATAGTTGTACATTGTGGCATAAGAATAGCCTGCCTGATCAGCTACACTTCTCACACTTAATGCCTTCAGCCCTTCTCCTTTTAAAATGTTTCGTGTGGCTTCGATGAAATAGCCCTTAATTCGTGCTTCCTGAATTTCCTTGTTTTTCATAAACTTTATTAATTAAATTAAACGCTGCAAATATATTGAACTTTGTTAATTATATATATTGATGTTAATTATTTTTTGGCAAAGTTCTGTTTGCCTTTATCGAAAGCAGCGAATCAGCCAGTTATTAATAAAATCATCGGAACGATTTATTCCTGAAATATCCCAATCAGGATTTATCAATCGCATAATTGCGAGATGGAAAAGTAAAGTACTTTTGCAAAAATTAAATAATATGAAATTTAAAACAGGAGATAAGGTTAAATTCCTTAACGATCATGGCGGAGGCGTTGTAAGTAAAATTGTAACAAGCAACCTTGTTCATGTGAAAATAGAGGATGGATTTGAAATACCAACTTTAACAAATGAACTGGTTCTGGTACAGGATACTTCCATGTTTGGAGGACACCAATCCGAAGTATTCAGCGTTCCGCAGCAAAACAGACCTGCCCCAATGCCCGAACCGGCAGAAGTGGTTTTTGATGAAAGAAGCAGCAATCTGGATGTTTTCAAAGCCAAAGGTGAGGATAAAAAAGGTATTTACCTGGCATACGTTCCTCAGGATCAGCGCTGGTTGCTCACCGGCTCGCTCGATATTTATCTGATTAATTACACCGATTATGATATTTTATTCAGTATGTTTCTGCGAAAGCCAAATGGTGCATGGGAAGGCGTTGACTATGATGCTATGAAACCCAATACCAAAATTTTATTGGACACGATTGACCGTGAGGAAATTGAAAAATGGAGCTACGGCGTGCTGCAAGCCATGTATCACCGCGACAAATCTTCTAAAGTTTTGGCTCCCGTCAACAGTACCTTCAGCATAAAACCCGCAAAACTTTTTCGTGAAAATTCGTATCACGACAGTTCATTTTTAAATGATAAGTCATTTTTATTTTTAATCAACGAGGTGGGCATACAACCTGCAGTTGCCGAATCGGAACTCGATGAAAAATACGATGAGGAAGTGGTTATGAAACATGCCAAACCACTGCAACCCGAAGAAGTTATCAACAAGCATAAAACCAGTCCGAGAGAAGCTGTTGTGGATTTACACATCGGCGAACTTACTGATGATTATTCAAAAATGAATAATGTGGATATGTTGAATTTTCAGCTCAATTACTTTGTACGCTGCCTTGAGAGCGCTATTAAGGGATATCTCACAAAGGTAACTTTTATACATGGCGTTGGTGAAGGCGTGCTGAAAACCAAAATGATGGACATCCTGAAACAATATGATAATGTGCAGAGCAGAGATGCATCGTTGAAAAATTTTGGCTATGGTGCCACCGAGGTATTGATTTGGCATAGTAGTTTTGCTTAGGATAATTAAGCTTGATTAATCATGATTACAACACGCAATATTGTTGCCGGTATTTTTATTTTCACGGTAGTTTCATTGTGGATGGATGCTCTGGCTCAGTTTTCATCCCCATCAGCGCAGGATTTCGTGGAAGTAAATCTCCGTTCAGATACTTTGTTTCCAAAAATTGTTTTGGAACCTGATTCATTTTATATTGTAATCAGACCCGACACAACTTTAAAAAAGGAAATGTCGATATTTAACAACGGTGATGATACGCTGTTTTATACCATCGATGCAAACTCCGGATTGTGGCAGAAAGAAATTGAAGCACCTGAAAGCATTGAAGGATCAAAACTAACAGCCTCACCCAACGGATACAAACCCGGTGAATCTATCGATTTTACCTTCAACCTTTATAACGGAAGCCCTGACAATGAATGGCTCGACTCGTTAACCGTAAATTTCCCGGAAGGTGTAAGCGTTAATTTTTCAACCAATTTTATCGGTGGTACCCTGGGGCCCTTGGTTTACAATGGCAGCAGCGGCAATGGGAATCCCGTGCAATGGAATGATGAAAATGGAGCTAACGGAGGTAACATCCTTCCCGGCGAAACAGCCACTTGCATTTTGAATCTCAGTTTTGACGAAAGTTTTAACGACACCTTGCATATCATTTACAAGATCAGCGGAGATGTGTTTGGTGGAGGCCCTCACGATGTAATCGATACACTCGTTTTAATTCCTGAAGAAATATGGTTAATCGCCAATCCCGATACCGGCGTAATACTTCCCGGCGAGCAACAACTAATTGAGCTAAATTTCAATTCGGAGGGAATCCCCTTGGGAAGTTATAACCGCTATTTCACGATTCTGAGCAACGATACTGCAACTCCGGTTTTGGACGTGCCGGTAAAGATGATCGTTTTTCCTTCGAGCCTCACGCATATCATCAATGTTCCGGAAGGATGGAGTGCTATTTCAACTTACGTTGTTCCAATCCATCCCGAATTTGAAACCATTTTCGACACTGTAAATGACAAACTTGATGTGATTTACAATATCAACTCCCAAATATACTGGCCCGATGCCGGCATCAACACTATTGGCAACTGGAACCCGACCAACGGGTACATTGTTAAAGCCAAAGTTCCGCTCCAGGTAAAAGTTTATGGATTGTTCGAAATGTCGCAAATGGTGCAACTTTCCGAAGGCTGGAATCTGATGCCAACGCTAAACACGGTTCCTTCATCCACATTTATAGTGTTCAGGGATATTGAGGATAAAATTGATGTGGTTAGAGAAATTGGGGGAAACAAAGTTTACTGGCCCGCTCAGGGCATTTACACCCTAACCCAGCTAATGCCCGGAAAAGCATATTTTATAAGGGTTACCGAGGATTGCTTCATTATTTTTCCACCACCGTTTAAATAAGTTTTATCAAAGCTCTAATAAACTACGAATAGCATCATTCACTTCAGGTAAGGCATTCACATGAAAAGATTTCAATTACCATTAGCCATCATTTTATTATCAATTTCCCTTGTTTTTTTTATCCACTTCCTCAACCACGAAAACCAGCCCATTGAAAAGTCAGAAAAGCCCAACGACTGGTTCTTGCTTCAACGATCATTTCCCAACAGGGACATAAATCACGAAGTGTATAAAAATTCCATGCAACAAGCCCTGGAAATGAAGGCTGCATTAAGGTCACAAAAAAGCGGTGGTGAATGGGAATTTGCCGGGCCTCTGAACATTGGAGGAAGAGTTACTGCGGTGGAAATGAATCCCGGGCAACCTGATGTATTTTATATTGGGGCAGCTTCGGGCGGAATATTCAAGACTGGCGATGGAGGAGCAAGCTGGACTCCCGTATTTGATGATCAGCCCAGCCTTTCCATTGGCGATATTGCCATTGCACCCTCCAATCCGGAAATTTTATACACTGGAACCGGTGAGGCCAATGCAGGAGGAGGATCGGTTTCGTATGAAGGCCTGGGAATGTTCAAATCAGATGACGGTGGTGCATCATGGATGCCGTTGGGTTTGGAAGAATCCGGCAGTATCGGAAGAATTGCCATTCATCCTTCAAACCCTGATATTTGCTATGTCGCTGCCATGGGCAGAATGTTTTCGGAAAACAGTGAACGGGGTATTTTCCGCACCACTAACGGCGGTCAAAACTGGGAACAGGTACTTTTCCTCAACGATTCAACAGGAGCAATAGATGTTGCCATCAATCCTGAAAACCCCGAAACTGTGTATGCTGCAATGTGGGAAAGGGTGAGGCGCCCCGATCGAAGAAGTTACGGCGGCCCGTCATGCGGAATATACCGCTCACAAAACGGAGGAGATAGCTGGGAAGAGTTGACCGTCGGATTACCTTCGGGAATAAATAATGGCCGAATCGGCATATCCATTTCTCCTTCAAATCCCGAGATTCTGTATGCCATTTATGCTGATAAAAATGGATATTTCGATGGCGTTTATAAAACCACAAATGGAGGAAATAGCTGGATACAAACCAACGATGGCGGACTTTCGGGGATTTATTCATCCTATGGCTGGTGGTTTGGCCGCATTCGCGTTGACCCGGTAAACCCTGATGATGTGTATGCCATAGGATTTGACCTCTATAAAAGTACGACTGGAGGTAATTCGTGGACAAATATTTCAGGGTGGAACGTACATGTTGACCAGCATGATATTAATGCCCATCCCGAAAACAACAGCTTTGTGGTGTTGGGAAATGATGGAGGCGTTTATATTTCACAAAACGGAGGAAATTCGTTTTCGCATATCGAAAATTTGCCCATTACCCAATTCTATGCCTGCGATATCGATTATCAGTTTCCTGAAAGGCTTTATGGCGGAACTCAGGACAATGGTACCAACCGCACTATGACAGGAGGATTAAATGACTGGTCATCGATTTACGGCGGAGATGGTTTTTATGTGTTGGTGAATCCCGAAAACAATCAATATGTTTATGCTGAATATCAGTATGGCGGCCTGGGCAGATCTACCAACGGAGGAAATTCATTTTCATCAGGGTTAAACGGCATCGGTTCTGACAGGTTCAACTGGATGTCGCCTTTGGTTTTTGACCCCAGCGATCCTTCAACTTTATATTTTGGGGGAAGCAAGGTTTACAAATCCACCAATCATGCCGCAAGCTGGACGGCCATTAGCCAGGATTTATCAAACGGAGCCGGACAGTACAACCAAACTTTTGGCACAATAACTACTTTATCGGTTTCGCCCGTAAACGGTGATGTGATTTATGCAGGTACCGATGACGGGAACGTTTGGGTAACTCAATCGGGAGGTGAAAACTGGAATAAAATTTCGGATCAGCTGCCATTAAGATGGATTACAAGGGTGGCAGCAGATCCTAACAACGAGGGCAGGGCTTTTGTTACCATTTCAGGGTACAGAACAGATGAATTTTTACCACATATTTTCAGGACAGATAATTTTGGTCAAAGCTGGGAAGATATTTCAAGCGACCTGCCCGGTGTTCCGGTCAACGACATTATCATCGACCCGGAAGTTGAAGGAGCCCTTTATATTGCAACAGATGCCGGTGTTTTTGTAAGCTGGAACGATGGCTATAACTGGGGAATGCTTGGTGCTGATCTCCCTCTGGTTCCTGTTTGCGATCTCGCATTTCATGGCGGTGAACGAATGCTTGTGGCAGCAACCTACGGACGATCGATGTACAAAGTGTACCTCAACGATTTTGTATCCCTGCCTGAAAA
>JAIOZV010000142.1 GCA_021740425.1 Bacteroidales bacterium
AGCTCAAGAAACCAGGCAAGATGCTCCCTAAGTTCTTCAGTGAGTGAATCTTCCCAAAAATCCAGGAAAAACATTTCATAATTATTTCGATTGATCTGCATTTACGATTTCAAATTTTTTAGATGACAACATCCATACTTCCGATATACTGCTTTAAAGTTTTCCGGGCCCGGTAAATATAAACTTTCACCTGCGATTCGTTGAGATTGGTAATGTTGCCAATCTCCTCATAAGAATAGCCTTCATAATCTCTCAACATTACTACAGTTCGTTGAATTTCGGGCAACCGGGCAACAGCTCTGCCCAGAATTTCACTCAGATCAGAAAAATCGTTGTTTACAAACCTTTCATGACCTGCAATCTCCGAATACTTTTTCTTATTTTTTTCTTTTCTGATCATGTCAATCATAATGTGATAAGCTGATGTAAACAAATAGGTCTTTGCTTTTTCAAACTCCACTGCATTATGTTTGTCCCACATTCGAACAAATGCCTCCTGAACAATATCGTTCGCGGATTCAGAATCTCCCAGGTTTTTCAGGATAAACCTGAAAACGCCGTCAGCAAAAAGATCTACTGTTTTGTTGTACTCTTTTATTGTCATGTGGCCTTTCAAAAAGGTGTCAGTTGTGATTAGAACGAATGAAGGCTTCAAAAGTTACAAACGTGCCTGATAATTGTGAAAACATTTATACAAAAACCAGCTCTTACAATCTCTCACAAAATAAGATGCATTGCAACTTTAATTTGCCTAAAATCAAGCAAATGCAATGGTAGTGCCTCTTTGAATATATTACATTCTACTATCCGGAAAAATCTAAAAAATTTGTATGTTTATAAATTACAATTATATTTGCAGGGTCTTAATAACGAGGGGGTAATTAATCAAAATTCAAGTTATTAATTCAACAAAATAATTTCACAAAACTAAATAATACCTATAACATGATGAAGGATATCAAGCAAACGACCGAACAGCTAAAGGAACTGGCTAAAGTTCTTAATGAATTTAAATCTGAAACAGTTCAGCTAAAAATTTTAGAGTTTCTTTTCAAGGATGGGATAGATTTTCAGGCACCTGCCGAAATTGAAGTTCAGGAAGCAAAGCCTTCAGTTGCCGAGCCTACTTCTGCCCCTGTTGATAAAACAAAACCTGTAGCTGTTGAGCCAGCAAAACCTGCCGTTGCAAAAGCGGTTAGGACTCCAAAACAGAAAGCGGCTCCCGCACCAAAAGTGTCGCGCAAAAGATCAACAACCAGACCCGGACCAAGTGTTATTCTTAAGCAGCTCATCGAAAACAATTTCTTTACCGACAACCGCACAATAGGTGATGTAGTAGATTACTGCATGAAAATGTACAACTACGAATACAAAAGCACTGACCTCTCGGGGACACTTGCCAAACTCTCAAAAGACGGGGTATTGAAAAGAAAGAAGAATCCAAAATCAAATCAGTTTGAGTATAACATGTCTTAAGCCTCTGGATTCGCAAAATAAAAAGGGTTGATCAGCAGATCAACCCTTTTTTTTATGTATATAACTATCGGTTGACTAAAAATTTACTTGAATAGATCAACCCGGGGGTGTATAGTTTAACCAGATAAAAACCATTTTGCAGCAGTTGAATATCAACTTGTTTTAGTTCATCTGTAAAATTGTCAGGCTCAATCTCGATTGTTTTTACCACTCTTCCCCAAACATCCAGCAATTCGATTTTTTGCACAAATTCACTGCTTTCAAAATCAATTTGGATAAACCCGGAGGCAGGATTTGGAAAAACCGTAATCCCGGATTCTGTTTTTATCTCCTCCACAGAGGTCCAGATTGAATCGATAACGGCGGTTTCAAAATAAATGGGAAATGAATAAACCGTGTTGCCCCAGGATGCAAACCATAAAGTATCGATGGCAAGCTCATTGGGTTGCATATCGGGAAATACTGGAAGTGTTGAGCTAACATGGAAATCAAGAGTATTATTAAAATAGATTACGAAGGGAAGGGGATATTCAGCCGACACCTCCCACAATCCATAAGGGCCTGTTGCCCATACACTACTGATATAAATCCCGGGCCAATGCAAATTAGTCATCCCAAACGATAACCCCCCAATGGCCTGATCAACGGTTTGAAAATAAAGCGAATCCTGCGTGAATTCATGCTTATAGGTATAAATAGTATCCAGCAAAGCTTCATCAATATTCAAAAACAGCATCACCTCCGAATTCATGGTTTCGGCAACCAATGTATCCGTAATAAAATACCTTGTTTTGTTATCGCCAACCGGGAGATCAAGATTAACCGTAAAATTTTCGGTAGCACCACCCTCTATGGTTAGCGGAAATGTTAAATTCTCTGAAAGATACCAATATCTTTGACTGGATGCATGAAAATACATATTGTCGATTGAAATTTCAAAATCATTGGGGTTGAAAAGTGAAAAATTTTCGCCACCATTCAGAAATTGATTCAAGGCAACAAACTCAATCGAGTCGGGTAAAAATATGGGCAATTGAGGCATTTCCGTACCTTCAACAATATAACCATAGATGTCATAATACTGGTTGTTGTTTCTGGAATCGCTCCATGAAAGCAGGAAATCATTTCCATCGGAGGCAACATCACAATCCTGCTGATGGTAATCTACTGTGCAAATAGCCATCTCTTCAGAAGCATATTCACCCTGAAAAGAAATCTTTCGGGCATAAATATCATACCACACTGTTGGCTTTGGCATTTCAACACCGGCAGCTTCATATTTTAGAATTTCAAGTCCTTCACGGCTATCTTTTCCCTTTTTATATTCAAGCCATTCCTGATCCCAGGTTACTAAATATTCGTTACTGCTTGCGGCAATATCCGGCCAGGAACGACCTTCGGAATTTGATTGCGGGCTAATTTCAAGATTTGTTCCTATGAGACCACCATCTGTTCCAATCAATTGACCGTAAATACTTTTATCGTTCGAGCTCAATCTTTCATCTGCCCAGCAGGCATAATAGTTTAAACCTCCAAAGGCAAGCTGCACAAGCAATTGATCTGATACCTGATTGCAAATAACTAAATCATCACCCATCAATTCTCCCGAAACCGAAACAAACTGTCCGTAAATATCCCGATTTCCATTTCTGTCATCATCCCAAACTACAAGATATTTTTCACCATCAAATTCAATATCAGGATATATCTGATCCACATCAGGATTTAAACCCTCCGGCCTCACCGAAAAATTTGTACCTGCAAGCTGCCCTTGCTGATTCACAAATTGTGCCCTGATAACAGAACCATTGTTTGGCATCCCCTCCTGCCACACCACCAAATAATTGTCGCCATCGAAGGCAGCCTCGACAAAGCTTGCCGATTCAGTATTTCCGACTGAAACCGGAAAAAAATTACCCTGAGGATATCCATCCTCACCCACCAATCTGCCATAGGCATCGCGGTCGTAACCCGAAACCCCGCGCGACCATACAAAAAGGTAATTGGATTGCCCCCAAACTATTTCGTGCATAAACGAAAGATTGTATGTAGGAGCCACAATCTCGATGTCGTCAGGAAGCACATTGCCACCTGAGCCAACAAACTTTCCGTGAAAGCCATAAGCAGAACCTCCTGTGCTTTTATCGAGAAAAGTAGTGTAATAATTGCCATTGGCAAAAATTGACGATGGATAGGTTTGACTGTAGGAACCGGTAGCTATCGGAAATTCCTGGGCAAATAATTTCAAACTCACCAGGGCGAATACAAGTAACAAATGGGTTTTCATGATAAATTTCTTTTTACTTATGACTGCTAAGTTAATCTGAAAATTCAAATTTTAGTAGGCTTCTGCATTTTTTTTCCTAAAGATTTGGCTGAAAACGAATATGATTTCAATATTTTGACAGACTACAGAAAACACAACAGTCAATAGATGTGCACATTAACTTCAGAGAAAATCCAAATCTTAATTTTTTTTAATATTTCACAAACAAATAGTAGCTTTTCACTTTGTCATTTCATACATTTGTATCAACCAAACATCAACAACCAAAATCAAAACGGAAAAATGAAAATGAGTGTAAAATTTACCGGGTCTTTCCTACTTGCAATGCTGCTCTTTTCGTGTCAGGAAAAAAATTATAAAAGCTATGAGTACGAATTGGGAGTAATATCAAACCCCCGGATTTATAAAATGCTGGCAGAAGATTCTCCTGAAAAACAAATGGTTGATCTTAAGGAACTTATCCCCGGAATTGTATTGGACATCCGTTATGCTACAAAGAATAATTTTACGGGAAACCGCATTTATCTTCTCGAAAAAGCATACTTAAGGTTACCTGCAGCCAAAGCACTAAAACGTATTGAGGCAAAACTGAATAAACAGGGTCTCGGTTTAAAAATTTTTGATGCTTACCGCCCTTATGCCGCCACAGTAAAATTTTACGAAGTTTATCCGGATACAAACTTTGTTGCAGCGCCGTGGAAGGGTTCCAAACATAACCGTGGATGTGCGGTTGATCTTACAATTATTGATCTAAAAACTGGGAAGGAACTGCCAATGCCCACTCCTTTTGATGATTTCACCGAAAAAGCAGCCCATAGCTATACTGATCTTCCTAAAAATATTATTAACAATCGAAAATTGCTCAGGGATATTATGACGCAAAATGGATTCACGAGCATACCCAACGAATGGTGGCACTACGATTTTGTTGGTTGGGAAAATTACGAGTTGCTGGATATTTCATTTTCCGACCTCAAATGAAACTACTGCTTTAACTCCCTCCGAGGTATTAAAATAGTAACAAGCAATGCTGTGAGAAGAGCAACAAAAAAAGTAAGCATTCTGGAAGTTATCCACTCATCCATTCCGGTACTTATCCATACAATAGTAAAAACCAAACCCACCAGGATTGTTGTAATAACGGCTCTGCCATGATATGGCGGCCAAAATAAAGAAAGCAATATAACCACCGAAAATGTTCCACCGATTCCGGCCCACACATAACTCACCAGTGTAAAGATCAAATCGGAGGGTGAAATCCAGGCCAGAGCCAATGCAACAACCGCCAACAATGCCGTTACCACCCTTGACAATAAAAGGCTGTCCTTTGTGAGTCTTTCAGATTTTTGCAGGGGCTTAATCAGATTTTCAGATAATTCGGTAGCGGAAAGAATAAGCAATGAATCGGCAGTGGAAATCATAGCAGCAATGGCTCCAGTAATAAGCACTGCTGCGATGACAGGAGGGAATATCTCAAGAATTACAGCGGGCATCACATATTCGCGATCCTTCAGACCATCCGGTCCAAAAATAGCAAGTCCTATCCAGCCAATCATTAAAGCCCCAATGTAAGCAACTACCGTCCATGCTATGCCAACATTTCTTGCCTGTATTGCCTGTTTTTTATTTTTAATCGCCATGAACCGTGTACTCAATTGAGGCTGACCACCCAGATAACCAAAAAACCATGAAAAACCCCCAACAATCACCACACCTGCCATAAAACCCTTAAATCCCCCAAGCAATGAATTGTATTCGGGGCCGGCCTTCTGCAGGGCCAGCTGCATCGATTGTGCATATAGCTCCGGGTGATTCGAAAGATAAATCAAACCTACAATGGGACCAACAATGAGGGTCACAATCATGATGATGGCTTGAATGACATCTGTGTAAACCACACTTCGAAAGCCTCCATAAATTGTGTAGGGAACAATTATAGCCGCCGTAACAATCATCCCAAATTCAGGCTCAATTCCAAACATGGCATGCAAAGTTTTGCCACCTCCTAAAAATTGAGCACCAACATAAAAGAAAAAGAAAAACACAATGGTGGAGCTTCCTATCATTCTTATCCATCGTCCGTTTTCACTGTGTTTTTTTGCTATGTATTCGGTAAAGGTATCTACATTGTATTTTTCAGCTTCGTCTCTTAAACGCCAGGCAAGCAATGCCCATGTGGTAATAATGCCGGCAACGCAGCCAATTGCTGTCCAAATTTCGAGCAAACCTGTAGCGTATGCAGCACCCGGCAATCCCAACAATGCCCACGAAGATTCACCCGTTGCCCGCTCTGAAAGTGCCGCAACCCACCCTGGTAAATTTCTTCCCGCAATGGCATAGTCCGAACCGGTTTTGACTTTTCTACCCTGATAAACACCCCACAAAATAAGGAGTGTCATATAAGCTATCATTACAATTAATAACTGGGATGTTTCAAAATCCATAAGAATTATTTTTAATGATGATTTGTATTGACAAAAATAAAAATTTGACGAGGCAAAGCTGATGAATAAAGCAATTTTTAATACCTTTAATCAAACTTTTATTCACAACAAACTTTTGAGAAATGATAATTAAAATTTTTGAAATCGCAAGAATCCTTGCAGTAAGTGCCGCTTTCTATTTCGGATATTCAGTTGGCTACGAAAATGGCTATCACCCGGAAGCACAACTTCATCTCATGATTCCAATCATCATTGTTGCCATAGCCGGAATTTCCGGTTTGGAAGGACTGGTTTTTGGTGATGCCGCAGCCGAAGCCAAAGGTTTTGAAAAAGGCAGTAATTACCAGAAACAATCAGCCATCGCGCTATTATCGTATGCTATGGTTGCCCTCTTTGTGTTTTTTTACAACTGGGGAATCAAATCCGAGCTCACCATTCTTTTTACATTTATGTTTTTCTTTACCTTTTCAGCCATGAATCACGGCTACGATGCCGTCAAAAGAAAAAATTATAAATGGGCAAATATTAACCGCCCCTTTCTTACATTACTGCTTATTGCCGGCTTGATATTGCCGGTAATCGGTGCTTTGAAAAATATATAAAATCTTCCCTAACAAATCAGTATGGGTTGAATGAGTAATCGAAATCACAAAATTGAGCAGTTGATTAAGGCAATATCTCACAAGTAAAACAACCCAAAGCAATTTAGGGTTTGAATTTCACATATCCAAAAAATGATTTTGAATCTTAACATTACATCCTTATTCTTTCCAAAAAAAATTGGGATAAACCATATCTTTGTGAGTTATTATCAAAATCTAATTCCATGAGAAAATATCCGGCAAGCATTAAGTTTGTGCTTGATGATGAAATTCATGAGGTGAACTTTCTGAAAACAGGTTTAAAGCCTACTACAACACTTTTGAACTATTTGCGCATGTTGCCAAACCACAAAGGTGTAAAAGAAGGTTGCGCCGAAGGCGATTGCGGTGCTTGTACCGTAGTGCTTGCCTCCCTCAACAACCGCGGTGCACTGGAGTACAAAGCTGTCGATTCCTGCCTGGTTTTCTTGCCCATGGTGCACGCAAAGCAAGTGATAACCGTTGAAAACCTGGCCACAAAAAATGGCAGGGAAGTTACGCTTCACCCTGTTCAGCAAGCAATGGTCGAAAACGATGGAAGCCAGTGCGGGTATTGCACGCCGGGTATAGTTATGTCACTTTTTGCACTTTACAAAAGCAGGGAAACCAAAAATCCGGAATCCATCACGGGTGCACTTACTGGCAATCTATGCAGATGCACCGGTTACAGACCAATAATTGATGCAGCTGCCGAAATGATTAATATCGAAAGTTCAGATCATTTTTCAAAAAAGGAAGAGGAAACAATTGGCTTAATCAATAAAATTAAAGAAGAACAAAGTCCTGTCGAAATCAATGCATTTGGGCAAAACTATTTTAAACCCTTCACCCTTGAAGATGCACTTAATTTCAGAATGGAATATCCGGACGCAGTGATTGTTGGAGGCTCAACAGACATTGCCCTGCTTCAAACCAAAAAAAGACTGCACCTACCAAAAATACTGGATTTATCATCGGTAAGTGAACTTGATTTTATTGTTGAAGACCATAGCAAACTGGCCATCGGCTCCGGAACATCGCTTGAAGAACTGAATATTTACACCAAAAACAGGATGCCCTATCTACACGAAATGCTTAAATATTTTGGTTCTCTGCAGATTAGAAACATGGCTACAGTTGGCGGTAATATTGGCACTGCTTCTCCTATTGGAGACATGCTTCCGGTTTTCATTGCCCTGCAAGGCGAAGTTAAGCTGATGAGCAAGTCAGGTCAAAGAGATATCCCCATCGAAAAGTTTATTGTGGACTACCGAAAAACGGCAATCAGGGATGATGAAATAATTGTGATGATTTCATTTAGAAAACCAAAAAAATCAGAGCTGGTCAAATCCTACAAAATCTCCAAAAGAAAGGATTTGGATATTTCGTCAGTGTCAGCTTGTTTCAGATTAAAAATAAATCAAAGCAAATTTATCGAAACTGCAGTTTTTGCTTTTGGAGGTGTAGCAGCAACCCCTGTAAAAGCAGAAAAAGCAAGCGAGTTCCTGATGGGAAAAATATGGAGTCGTGAAAATGCAGAGGAAGCCGCAAAAATAATAGCCAATGAATTTCAGCCCATCTCCGATGCTCGCGCATCAGCAGAAGCCCGTCGATTGATGGCATCTAACCTGCTGCTAAAATTCTGGAATGAAACCAATCAAATTGTTGAACCATCAAAACCTGCCGGAATTGAAAATTAATAATCCCAAAGAACTCAGGCATCAAAGTGCCGAACAGCATGTTACCGGCGAATCGGTGTATATTAACGACATGGATTTTGGTGGAAGAATGCTTCATGGTCTGGTTGTTTACAGCAAATATGCACATGCCCTTATCAAAACAATCGACATATCGGGAGCAAAAGCCCTGAGTGGTGTGCATGCAATAGTCACTGCAACGGACATCCCCGGAGAAAACCAAATGGGTCCTGTTGTTCATGATGAGCCCTGCCTTGCGGCAGGAAAGGTACAATTTATTGGACAGGCCATTGCGCTGATAGCCGCAGAGAACGATGACATTGCCAGAAATGCTGAAAAACTGATTGCCATCGAGTATGAGCCCCTCGTGCCTGTGCTCAGCATTGCGGAAGCCAAAAAATTAAATACCCCCTTAATGCCACAACGAATAATCGAAAGTGGAAATGTTGAAGCAGAGCTGGCTTGCAGTGAGCACACAATCACAGGAACGCTTGAAACAGGTGCCCAGGAACATTGGTACCTTGAAACACAATCATGTATTTGTATTCCCGGCGAAGCCGGCCAGATTCATGTGTACAGTTCAACCCAGCACCCATCCGAAACCCAGGCAATAGTTGCTGAAGTACTTGGAATTTCGAATAATCTTGTTACTGTTGAAACCAAACGTATGGGCGGGGCTTTTGGTGGCAAAGAAACCCAGGCAAACCATATTGCAGCCTGGACCGCTTTGCTTGCCCGGGCAACAAATCGTCCGGTAAAAATTCATCTTTTCAGGGACGATGACCAGATTATGACCGGAAAACGACATGGCTTTCTATCTCATTATAAAGCTTGTTTTGACGGAACAGGCAAACTACTTGCACTGGATGTGGAGTTAAACTCGGACGGTGGAGCTGCACTGGATTTATCGGGAGCCATCATGGAACGCGCACTTTTTCATATCGACAATGCCTATTACATTCCCAACATCAGGGTTACCGGAAAGGTGTGGAAAACCAACTATCCGCCCAATACGGCATTTCGCGGCTTTGGAGGCCCTCAGGGCATGGCTGTGGTTGAAACTGTGATCGACAGGATTGCACGAAAGTTAAACAAAGATGCCTCGGAAATCAGAAAATTGAATTTCTACCAAAATCATAAAAATCATATTACGCATTACGGCCAAATTATTAAAGATTGCAGGCTCGAAACCATTTATGATAAATTGATTGAAATATCAGATTATCCTAAGCTGCGAGCCGAAGTTAACGCATTTAACAACAGCAATGAATTCTTTAAAAAAGGACTGGCTCTTACTCCCGTTAAATTCGGCATTTCATTTACCACCTCCTTTTTAAATCAGGCGGGAGCATTAGTGCACATTTACAAGGATGGAACAGTACAGGTAAATCATGGCGGCACCGAAATGGGACAAGGTTTGCACACCAAAATCCTGGGTATTGCCTCCAATGAGCTTGGCATCGACCACAGCTCGATCATTATCACAGCCACCAATACTTCAAAAGTACCCAACACTTCAGCTACAGCAGCATCCTCAGGAAGCGATCTGAACGGCATGGCCGTTAAAAATGCCATCGATAAATTAAAAAACAGGCTCAGGCCGCTGGCTGCAAAAATTATCCAGGAGGAGTATCAGGTCATTGCCGACTTCGATAAAATAGATTTTGAGCAAAACCAGGTTTTTCTCAGACCTGCTCCTGAAATTTCGATCGATTTCAAAGCACTTATTCTCAAAGCGTACTTTGAACAAATCAGCCTAAGCGCAACCGGATATTATAAAGCTCCCAGTCTGTTTTTCGACAGGGAAAAAGGAAAAGGGAATCCATTTCATTATTTTGCCTACGGAATGGCGGTTTCAGAAGTTTTACTTGACACACTCACCGCCTATCACAAAATTACCAAAACCTATATTGTGCATGATGTTGGAAGCACCCTGAACAAACGACTGGATATAGGACAGATTGAAGGAGGTTTTATTCAGGGCGTTGGCTGGTGTACAACCGAGCAAATAAAATGGAATGACAAGGGCTTTTTACTCACCCATTCGCCCGACACCTATAAAATACCCGGTGTAAGAGACATTCCTGAAATTTTTAGTGTAGAATTGCTTGAAAATGCTCCCAACTTAAATACAATCCACAACAGCAAAGCCGTTGGGGAACCTCCATTTATGCTTGCATTTTCGGTATGGCTGGCCATAAAAGATGCCATCAGTGCAGTTGGCGGGCATCAATTGGAGCCCGAATTTAATATACCTGCAACAAACGATGAAATCATCCTGTCTATTCAAAAAATCAAAAATCAACTATCCTGATGTATTTTTAAACAGACAACACTACGAACATGTTTTATCTCATCATTTCAATAATCCTTTCTACGGCAATTATAATCACCTTCAGGGTTTTCAATAATTATAAAATCAGCATTGTACAGGCGATTACTGTGAATTATCTGGTTGCATCAGGTTTCGGATTCCTGAGCGAAACCGGCAGCTTTAATCCTGCTACTTTGCCTGAGCAGCCCTGGTTTTATTTTTCCATCCTGATGGGCCTATCACTGATCATTGCATTTAATCTTTTCGCCCTGTCAGCGCAAAAAGCCGGGGTGGCTGTTACTGCCATTTCGAGCAGAATGTCGGTGGTAATCCCGGTATCACTGGGATTTCTGTTTTTTGGTGATACAGCAGGCATTGTAAAAATTGCAGGGATCATCGCCGGTCTTGTGGCATTTTACCTTACCACAAAAAAAGACCAAACCCTGACTATCAACAAAGAGATTATATACCTTCCCGTATTGCTTTTTGTTGCCGTAGGTACAAATGATTCACTGATGAAAGCTGCCGAACATTTTTATATAAACCCCGTCTTAG
>JAIOZV010000143.1 GCA_021740425.1 Bacteroidales bacterium
TAGCCAAACACATCAAAAATATTATTGGTGGAATCCATCATTTCAAAGTAAAGATATGGCCTGTTTATAAAAATCGAATCAAAATGAAAAGCCATGCTGGCAGCGTCCACGTTATTAATCTGAAAGCCCATATTTTCAACACTTGCAATAGTCCACATATTGTTATCGGTTAGGTAGAATTCTTCAACCCCGGCCCAACCTGAAACAATGGCCTTTTCAGGCTCATACATATTTCCACGTATTTTCATTTCAGCACCCAAAACTCCATCCATCGACCCGATATTTATATAGTCACGGGCATAATCCTCAAAAGTACCGAGCTTAAGATTACTGACCTTTACATCGGCATCAAAGTCCCCGAAGTTGATTTCGGCTTTGAGGGAAGATGAAACCCTTGCTTCATCATTCAAAACCAAACTTAAACCGATGTTTCCTGCTTCGTCGATATTGCTGCTTGAACTATTAATTTCATCAACAAAAGCAGAAATTTCACTCAACCGGTACTCGAATGTTTTCGAAGTCATATTATCGATAAAATCAACAAAACCATCCTTAATACGAACATTATTTACAACATAAGAAATGCTGGCCGAAGTATCATTTTCCGGCTTATCAGCACTACTAACAGCCTCATTTTCTTCACCAAAATATTCGTAATAATGCACGATGTCGAAGATATTGTTGGAACTGTCATTCACATCAAAACAAACATAGGCTTTATCAAGAATCACCGAATCGAAAACAAACTCCATTTTTCCGGCATCAATTTTATTAACAAAACAGTCCAGATTTTCGATGGTCAGGAATTGCTTATCGCTGAGGTCGGTGGATTTCAAATCCGCAATATTCAGGAGTCCTGAAACAATGATGTTTTCAGGTTGATTGATATTTCCGGCTAACTGAATTTTAGAATTGAACAAACCGCTGAACGATCCGACATCTATATATTTTTTAAGATAATCCGAAAAATTTTCCAGTTGTAAAAGGCTAATTTCGAGCTTTGCGTCAAAGTCGCCTTTATTTGGATCTACTTTAATTGAGGATTGAAAATAGCCTTCGTTTCTGAAGTTAAACCTGAGGCCTGCTTCACTTGAGGCATCCTGATCCCAGCTAATATAGGGTATTGACAAATTAATATCGTTCAAATCGTGGACCTTGCCCACCTCAAGATCATTGTATTTTATTTTTGCCTCACTCAATTTAAAGTCGGACATTTCAAAATTCAATGAACTGCTCTCCACAGTATCAGCTTCTATCGTGTCGCTTTCTGAGGCATAGAAAGCAATCAAATCGTCAAAATTAAAAACCGAATCCTTTTGAACCACGGAGGTATTTAATCCTTTGAGGTACAATTGCTGAATCACCAAATCATTGGTTAACAGCCGGTAGGGCACAGTATTTATCAGCAAAGTATCGAAGGCAACAAAAACTGTTTTTCCGTCAGGTTCGTACATTTTAAAATCGACAAGCCTGACCGTTCCGGTGAAATAGTTGACCTTAAACTTATGGAGGTCGATTTGCCGCCCCAACAATTCGTGGCTATTTTTAATTGCATAATTTTTCGCTATGCCAGGGGCAATTACCATAACTATAACCACAATCAACAAAAAAATTGAGAGGATAATGTACCAGTATTTCTTTTTCATCTTAGATCAACAATAATTTTAGCATTTACAACTCCCAGCCCAGGCCTGTTTGTATAACGTAATCCGCCTCACTGGCACCTTCGGCCGGCTGGTTATCGTAGTTTAAAGTAGTACCGATTTTAATATAAAAATCCTTTGGCAAATCGTATTTCAAATCAAAGTTGAAATCACACCTAAACCTTTGAATATCTGTCAAACCCTGGTATATAATAACTTTGGTAAGTAAACTCAAATCGCCAATATCATAAAGGTTAAGCTCAGTTCCAAGGTATGCTTCCCAGTTCTTTCTGTATTCTGCCTCGTTTGAATATTTTTCATTACTGTAAGAAAGACCTGTTGAAAAGCCCAAATATGATTGATTGGTATGAATAACATACTTACCGATACCGAACTTCCCTGACAAACGCACATCAAGTTTTTGTTCAGTATTTGACAAAAAGCTAAGCGATGCCGGAATGAACCAATCTTTGGGTAAAAACATAGTGTATGTTCCACTTCCATCGGTTCTTTTGGTTGGGTCAACATCATCCTGATTTGAAAGTAAGGAACTCACCGTACCATTAAGCGACCACCTGTCGGCAAGGTATCCAATGTTGGCACGGGTGTCAAATTGGTGCAGGTTATTGGCTTTGGTGACGCTTAGCCCCACGTCAATCGAAGCTGAAACCCTGCTCCAAAAATCCTTATCCAGTGATTTAATATAGACGATATCATCGAGCTTTGTTTGAGCAAGGCCCGCCTCTTCTGTGATTAAAATTGTTCCTGAAGTATCAATCGAATAAAAACTGCCATTGTACCTGTAACCATCCGTAACAGATATTAAAAAAAAGTTTTCGGAGAAGATTTCGCTAATGCCCTTCCATTCAATTTTAAAATCGGCATCGCTGAAGTCCGTTTCAAAAATCAACACCCCTTTATCCATCGACTTGATCTCACCAACCATAAAATTGCCATTTTTAAAAATCAGTGAATCCGGATTTGCTGCTTTTAATCCGAAGCATAAAATAATAAAAAAACCAATTAAGATAATTCTCAACATTTTCAAACGACAATAAATTTTTGCAAAGAAAAGGGTTAAACCTAAGATTTTCAAGATTGTTCAAAAAAACCACATTATAGTAATACGATGAATGAAATCGTACAAAATTTCTATTGCAAATCAAAAACAAATATTTGCCATTTACAGGAAATGGGTTGGGAGTTGGAGTCATATTAACAGCGGAAATCCGGTCTGTCCTTCAATTGAAAAAAATCAGGGTATTTTTAGCTTGGACAAATAAAAAAATATTTTACTTTTGCAGCCCTTTTCAAAAAGGAAGCGGGGTGTGGCGCAGTTGGTAGCGTGCTTGACTGGGGGTCAAGAGGCCGGGAGTTCGAGTCTCCCCACTCCGACAAAACAAAAGGTTGTCAGTTTTTGGCAGCCTTTTTTGTTTTTACACGAAAGTTGTATTTAGCTATTTAATATCTAAAAAAAAGGCCTGACAGATCATCCCATCAGGCTTTTGGCGGAGAGCAAGGGATTCCCCCGAAGGGATCCCTATGGGAGAACCTTTTGGTACCCCGCTGTTTATTTCCCATCAATGAAAAAAGACTGCCTTTTTTTTTGACAGCCTTTTCAAATTATTGGTGGAGAGCAAGGGATTCCCCCGAAGGGATCCCTATGGGAGAACCTTTTGGTACCCCGCTGTTTATTTCCCATCAATGAAAAAAGACTGCCTTTTTTTTGACAGTCTTTTCATATTGTTGGCGGAGAGCAAGGGATTCCCCCGAAGGGATCCCTATGGGAGAACCTTTTGGTACCCCGCTGTTTATTTCCCATCAATGAAAAAAGACTGCCTTTGCTTGGCAGTCTTTCGCTTTTTTTTTGCGGAGAGCAAGGGATTCCTCCGTAGGAGTCCCTTCGGGAGAACCCTTTGTAACCCGGTCAAATAATTCCTTTCGATTTCAGGAAATTATAGCCATCGATAGATTTGAAGAATTTCTCTCTCTTCATTGCCTCCGATCGGTTATTAAACTCTTCAAAATAGTGCAATTCCCATGGCCTTCTGCCCTTGGTGTATCTAACCCTTCCGTTATTATGGTATTTAAGCCTCTCCTCAATATTTTGAGTGCTACCATAATAATAATTTCCATGAGATTCACTTTTGAGTATGTAGGTGAAAAAAGACATCATTCAAAAAAAGACTGCCTTTGCTTGGCAGTCTTTCGCTTTTTTTTTGCGGAGAGCAAGGGATTCGAACCCTTGGTACCCGTAAGAGTACAATAGTTTTCGAGACTACCCCATTCGACCACTCTGGCAGCTCTCCGTCGGCAAAAGTATAAAAAGTTTGAGTTTTGAAATCCAAAAAGTGAAATTAATAATCCGATACTTCCTTGAGCTTCGAGCGGTATTGCCCGAAAAGGTTGGCTTTGGAAATGTAACCCAAGTATTTGCCCTGGTTGAGCAAGGGCATATTGTACTTGCCACTGGCCTGGAATTTTTGTGCTACCTCCTCCACTGTATCCGTTGGAGAAATCCGGTAAACCGGTACATTCATCAGGTCTTTCACATAAGTAGTATCGTAAATTTCAGGTTTAAACATCACTTGCCTGACGTTATCCAAAATAACATGGCCCCGAAACTGTCCATCACAATCCAGTACCGGAAAAATATTTCTTTGTGATCCTTCGATCACATTCACCAGATCGCGCAGGGTGGCCTCATAAGAAATAATTTTGAAGTTGGTCTCTATCAATTTAGAGATATCGATCATCGACAAAACATTTTTATCCTGATGATGTGTCATCAACTCGCCTCGTTTGGCCAACTGTATGGTATAAATCGAGTTGGCTGTAAAAATCCTGATGGTCATGTAAGAAATCACGGAGGTGATCATGAGTGGCATAAATAAGCCGTAACCATCTGTAATTTCAGCAATGAGGAAAACGGCCGTCAGGGGAGCATGAATCACCCCGGCAATAAGTCCTGCCATACCCACGAGGGCAAAATTGGTTTCGGAAATGTGATC
The DNA here is from genome assembly GCA_021740425.1 of Bacteroidales bacterium. Classification (GTDB taxonomy): domain Bacteria; phylum Bacteroidota; class Bacteroidia; order Bacteroidales; family 4484-276; genus SABY01. Next base: position 4,655 of record JAIOZV010000143.1, read on the forward strand.
GAAGCCAAACTGATTGTAAACAAGTGCAAAAAACAAACCTGCATGAGCACCTGTAAACAGCGTTGGAGCAAATATACCTCCAATACCTCCTGCACCAAAAGTTAACGAAGTTGCCACAACTTTCAATAGCATAACAACGATCATTAGTATAAAAACAGCAGTTAGGTTGTCCTTAAAACCATAAAACAAACCATTATCAAATAGTGTGTTGGTTTTACCATGCAAACATGCATTGGTTGCAGCATAACCCTCACCAAACAATGAAGGAAATAAAAAGATGAGAAATCCAAGGAGAATACCTCCTAATCCAAGGCGCCAATACCATTTGTTGATACCGCTGAAAGTGTTTTGAAAGAATATAAAAACACGTGTAAAATACAGACTGATCAAACCTGCAAATACACCTAATATCACATAGAGCCAAATATCTTTCATCCTGAACAATTGCTCAATATCAAAAGGATAAAGCACATTCATGCCCAGAAAAAAATAGGAAGTAAGCGCGGCTGTAACAGAAGCCAGCAAAAGCGGTACAAGTGATGCAACTGTGAGGTCGAGCATAATAACTTCCATCGCAAAAACAATGGCTGCAATGGGCGATTTAAAAATTGCCGACATGGCTGCGGCACTTGCAACTGCCAAAAGTGTTACGGTTTGTTTATAGGATAAATGGAGAGCTTTTGCAAGATTGCTGCCAATAGCTGCACCTGTTGCTACCGTTGGCCCCTCCAAACCTACCGAACCGCCAAACCCAACTGTTATCGAGCTGCTGATCACCGATGAAAACATATTGTGCTTTTTCAGTACACCTTTTGTTTTTGAAATCGCATATAAAACACTTGGCACACCATCTCCAACATATTGTCTTAAAATGAATTTTATAAAAAAAACAGTAATCACGATTCCGATTACAGGATAAAAGATATAAAGTATGTTATCATATTCAGTATCAAATCCTGAAGTAAGGAGGCGCTGAATAAGGTGAACAGCATTTTTAATAATTACCGCAGCGAGCCCGCTCAAAAAACCGATTACCACGCTAAGCATCATCATATACTGCCTGTCGTTGAGGTACTTTCTGCGAATTCGTTGAATCCAGTATAAAAATGTGCGTTGCGGTTTCATCAGTTATTTATCATGAGTATTAGCCGGCAAAGTAAATATTTTAGACAGTGCAATATTCCGATGGTAAGCAATTTATAAAGGGTTTAAATACCTGCGTGGCGCATTAACAAAAGCTGCTCTTTTACTTCCTGTTTAAGAAAACCGAGTTGGCCTGAGCGAGCGGAGTTACAACAATGTCATTAATGCAAACATGCAAAGGGAGTGTGGTCAGGTAAAAGGCGATGTCGGCAATATCGTTGCCCCCGAGGGGCAGAAATCCTTCATATACTTTTTCAGCTTTTTGCTGATCACCTTTAAAACGTACCAGTGAAAATTCCGTTTCAACCAGGCCGGGGGCAATTTGTGATACTTTGATATTTTCGCCCAGCAAATCAATGCGAAGCCCTTTTGTTAAAGCATCCACCGCAAATTTTGAAGCACAATAAACATTACCTCCCGGATACACTTCTCTTCCTGCTATCGAGCCGATATTAATTACAAGACCCTGCCCGTGACTGATCATTAAAGGGATGACCAATCTGGAAACATACATTAAGCCTTTCACATTTGTATCTATCATAAGTTCCCAATCGCCGATGTCACCTTCATGAAATTTATCGCGCCCCGAGGCCAACCCTGCATTGTTTACGAGTATTTCGATAGTTTGCCATTCATCCGGAAGATTTTTGATTGCACTTTCAACCTCCGAAAACCGGGTAACATCCATTTGCAATGCCATAATCCGTGAATCGGTTTCCTTTTCCAGTTCAGCTTTTAAAGCATGTAGTCTTTCTATTCTTCTTCCACTAACAATTACATCAATATTGTTGTGGGCAAATTTTTTGGCAATCGCTTCTCCAATACCAGAAGTAGCTCCTGTAACAAGTGCAATTTTGTGCATATCCTATCAATGATTTGGTTTTATTTGTATTTGATTTCGATCTCAAAATCGCAAAGTAAAACATTTCAAAGCATTGGTTAGATGGAAATTTTTACAATCATTGCCATCATTTTTTTTGCCTTCCTAATCCGATCTACTTTCGGCTTTGGCGATGCACTCGTTGCTATGCCCTTGCTTGCAATTATTGTAAGTGTGCAAATTGCTGCCCCTCTCATGGCAATGCTTGCATACTGCATGGCGCTCATGATACTTGTAAAAAATAAAAAAACCGTCAATTTTAAAATGTCGTGGAAGCTGGTGATTGCGGCCTTGCTGGGTGTTCCCGTCGGTTTGCTTTATTTGTCGCAAATCAACGAGGCGGTGGTGAGCATTGTACTGGCAATTTTTATCATCTCTTTTGCAATATTCAAATTAAGTCAAACAAGTGTAAAAATGAAAACGCCTTCGTGGCTGATTGTGGCAGTTGGTTTTATCAGTGGTATTTTAGGTGGTGCTTACAACACCAACGGACCTCCGGTGATTATGCTGCTTTCTGCCCAAAACTGGCCTCCAAAAACTTTCAGGTCAACCCTGCAAAGCTATTTTTTCTTTGTGGGAACAGGTGTTGTTGCCGGACACATTGCCTGGGGAAATGTGAACAGCCAGGTGTTGAAATATTTTTTCTTTGCGCTTCCTGCGCTGATTATCGCCTTTTTTCTCGGTGAATACTGGTTTGGAAGGTTCAATTCCGAAAAGTTTTACAAATGGGTTTATTATCTTTTAATTAGCATCGGAATTGGTTTAATCACAAAGACCTTAACCTTTTAGTTTCAGAATTCCGGCAGGATAAACCGTGGAAATCTCAAAATAATTTCATTAAAATTCAAAAAAAATAAACTTATTTGGATAGCACACAATAAGAATTTAACCTTTTAGTTAATCTATTCAGTTAAACTAAATGATAAAACCAAAAGGTTAATATGACAGATCAATCAACAAATACAGAAAAAATCATACTGGAAGCCGCCCGTAAAGTATTTATTGAAAAGGGGAAAGAAGGTGCGCGCATGCAGGAAATTGCTGATGAGGCAGGGATAAATAAAGCACTGCTTCACTATTATTTCAGAAACAAACAAAGGCTTTTCGAGGCAGTTTTTCTGGAGGCTTTCGAGAAATTTCTGCCCCAGCTTAAAATCGTCATCGAATCGGACAAGCCCTTTCTGGAGGTAATACAGCTCTTCATCGAAAACTATATCAACGTTATCATCGAAAACCCCTACTTGCCAGGTTTTATCCTCCATGAATTAAGCAGTAATCCCGAGAACCTCGCATTGCTGCTCCAACAAAGAGTGAATAATATGGACATATTGGTTGATAAAATAAATGTTGAAATTCAACAGGGCAAAATAAAACCCATCGATCCACGGCAAATCATTATTAACATTTTGGGCTTGTGCATCTTTCCCTTTGTTGCACGGCCTATTATCCAAAAAGTGTTTTTTAGTGGTGATGAGCTTTCCTACCAACAATTTTTAAGCGACCGCAAAACTGAAGTTTATCATTTCATTTACAATTCAATAAAAGCATGAAACGCATCAAATTGAAACACCACAGGCATTGGCTTGCGCTTGCAATTATATTTTTTGGAAGCCAGGTACTATACGCCCAGGCACCCGAAACATTAACGCTGGACTTCTGCCACAAAAGGGCTGTGGAAGTGTACCCGCTGGTAAAACAAAAATCACTGAACGATGAAAGCTCAGCGCTGCGACTGGAAAACCTCGACAAGAATTATCTTCCGCAGTTCGAGCTGAACGGACGCGCCAGCTACCAGTCGGAGGTTACAAAAGTTCCAATCAACATTCCCGGCATGGACATCCCCTCACCAGACAAGGACGTTTACGATCTTTATCTTGGATTAAACCAACTGATATGGGATGGCGGGATCACCAAAGATCAAAAAAACATTGAAGAGGCAGACCTTAAAATTTCACAGCAAAAAATTGAAGTAGAACTTTACCGGGTTAAAGAGCTCGTGAACGCTTTATTCTTTAAAATTCTGCTCATGAATCAAAACAAGGAATTGTTGCTGACCAACCGCAAATCCGTAAATGATAAGCTTACCGAAATGGAATCGGGAATCCGCCATGGCATAGTGCTCAGCTCAAATGCCGATGTACTGAGGGCGCAAATACTTTTAATCGACCAGAATGTTGCAGAAATTGATACCGACCGTGAAGCACATTTCAGGATGCTGGGAGAGCTGCTCGAGTTGGTCATCCCGCCATCAGCCATTCTTTTGATGCCTGATCCGCCGGTTAACACAGATTTTTACTTGAATTTGCGACCTGAATATGAACTTTTGAGTTTGCAGCAAAACAAAATTGAACTTTCCAAAAACCTTGTTTCATCGGCTTATATGCCAAAAGTTTCCGGATTTGGAAAGCTGGGTTATGGCAAACCCGGATTAAACATGCTGAGCGACAATTTTAACACATACTATCATGTGGGCTTGGGGCTGAGCTGGGATATTATGAATTGGAACAAACAGAAAAACCAGAAAAAACTCCTCGATCTGCAGCTGGGAATTGCGGAAACGGGAAAAGAAACTTTCGATAAAAATGTAAAGATTCAGGTAGAGGACGACCTGGCACAAATCTCAAAATATAGCGGCTTAATAACAAAAGATGAGGAAATTATTGTCTTGCGCGAAAGGATAACAAAAACGTCATCTTCGCAACTGGACAACGGGATCATTACATCCTCGCAATATCTCGATGAGCTGAATCGCGAAACTCAGGCCCGGATGAACCTGGAGATGCATAGGATTCAACTATCTTTTGCCAAAGTAAATTACTTAAAAACCATTGGAAAATTATAGTATTTCGGGCTGATTCTTTCACCCCGCCTTTATCAATCTCAAAATATTAAATGCATTAAAAACTAAATTCAATGAAAATAAAAATTTTAAACCTTGCCATTCTATTGCCATTGCTTTTGTTAATGGCCTGCAATTCAAACGAAGAAAAATCGGATGCCTACGGAAATTTTGAATCCACCGAAATAACGGTTTCAGCACAGGCCTCAGGCGAAATCATGCAATTCGACCTGGAAGAGGGAAACATGTTGAACGCCGGCCAAATCATCGGATGGATCGACACTACCACCCTCAGCCTGAAAAAACAGCAACTAAAAGCACAACGCCAGGCGGTAAGTTCAAAAATCCCGAATCTGCAGGCTCAGATCGCCGTTTACAATCAACAGAAAAAAAATGTGGTGAGAGACCTGGATCGGGTAAAAAAAATGCTTGATGAAGGAGCAGCCACCCAGAAGCAGGCGGATGATATGGCCGGACAAATAGAAGTAATCGACAAACAGATACTTGCAGTAAAAAGTCAGGAATCGGCGGTTTACAGCGAAATTAATTCGATCGATAAACAAAAGGATCAGCTTAATGAAGCCATAAGTAAGTCGGTCATCATCAATCCCACAAAAGGCACGATACTTACAAAATATGTAAATGCACATGAAATTGCCGGATCCGGGAAACCGCTGTATAAAATTGCTGATCTCACCGAAATGAAGCTTAAAGTGTATGTTAGTGGCGATCAGTTGCCCTCGGTAAAAATTGGCAATGTGGCAGAAGTGCTCATCGATAAAAACGCCACCGAAAAAACCAGACTTACCGGAAAAGTAAGCTGGATCAGCGAAAGCGCCGAGTTTACACCCAAGATCATACAAACTAAGGAGGAGCGTGTAAATCTGGTTTATGCCGTGAAGGTTTTGGTGAAAAATGATGGCAGCCTGAAAATCGGAATGCCGGGAGAGGTTAACTTTTAGAAATAAAATAAGGATGAATCCAATTGTTGTAAAAAACATTTCAAAATCATACGATAAAACAAAGGCACTCAACAGCATTTCGCTTGAGGTAAACGAAGGGGAAATATTTGGCCTCATCGGGCCGGATGGCGCAGGAAAAACCACGCTTTTCAGGATATTGGTTACCCTCCTTTTTGCTGATGGCGGTGAGGCAAAAGTTCTAGGGCTGGATGTGATAAATGATTACAAAAAAATAAGGCGGGAGGTAGGATACATGCCCGGAAAATTTTCGCTGTATCCGGATCTTTCGGTAGAAGAAAACCTTCAATTTTTCGCCACCATTTTCAATACCACGATTCAGGAAAACTACACGCTGATCGAGGACATCTACAAACAGATTGAACCATTTAAAACCCGGCCGGCAGGAAAACTTTCGGGGGGAATGAAACAAAAACTGGCCTTGTGCTGCGCCCTCATCCACAAACCAAAAGTCCTGTTTCTGGACGAGCCGACCACCGGTGTGGATGCCGTTTCGCGCAAGGAATTCTGGGATATGCTCGACAAAATCAAAGCGCAGGGCATCACCATCATGGTTTCAACACCTTACATGGACGAGGCAAGCCGCTGCGACCGGGTGGGTTTGATACAGGGAGGAAAATTACTTAGCATCGATACACCCGGCGGCATCACACAAAAATTCCCGCATAAACTCATCGCTGTTAAATCGGCAAGCATTTACAGGCTGATCAATGATCTGCGGGAGTATGAAAAAACAAAATCAATATTTCCATTCGGGGAATTCCTTCACCTTACTCCACTTGACAGCAAGCTGCAACCATCTGAACTTATAACTTTCCTGAAATCGAAAAACCATGAA
>JAIOZV010000144.1 GCA_021740425.1 Bacteroidales bacterium
CCCTGCCGGTGTAATGATCATAAATGATTTTTGAAATTCCGACATTGGACGAGTACACCAGACATTCCTCCGGAGTGAGCCACCCATCGGCATCAATCAGGTGCGAATCTTTCATGGTTTTACCATGAAACATTGTCCAGCCGTCACCAATTTCCACCGAATCCACCTTGTCGAGTGTGCCGTCTTCCTGAGCTACCATTAGCGAAGCCAGTTTAAAAGTGGATCCGGGTTCGATGGCTTCGCCAATAGCAAGGTTATAGGTTTCGTTGTAGGTATTGTCTTTTTCGTTAAGAACCAGGTTTGCAATTGCTTTGATTTCGCCGGATTCAACTTCCATCAATATCACTGTTCCTTTTTCGGCATTGTGCTCAAAAAGTTGTTTCATCAGTGCATTTTCAGCAACATCCTGCAAATAAGTGTCGATGGTGGTAATGATATCTTTTCCGTTTTTTGGTTCAATGTCGGTATCATTGTAAACAGGCCTCCATGAATTGTTGGCCATTCGCTGGCGCAACTGGATTCCGGGAGTGCCTTTAAGGTAGGCATCAAAATATCCTTCAAGGCCAACCAAAACGCTGTCTTTTTCGTTTACGCGGGCATAGCCCACTGTGCGCTTTGCAAGGAGCCCGAAAGGATATTCACGCTTAATTTTTCTTTCGGCGATAAGTCCTCCTTTGAATTTCCCGCGGTTTACTATCGGAAATTTTTCGATTTCAGCCAATTGGTCATAGGTAACATTGTGCTGAATGTTAAGGTAACGGTTTCCCTTTTTCCTGGCGTTGATAAGGTATTGTTTGTAGCCCCAGTTGGTTTTATCTCCAAATATTTTCGACAAGCGATAGGCAAAATGAGAGATGCTGTCGTTGTAGAGCTTTTCGGAGATGAGCGGCGAGGCAGCATCAAATTTTACATCAAAAATTGGAATTGATGTTGCCAGCAGGCTTCCATCGGCAGCATAAATGTTGCCACGCATAGCTTCTGTGTCAAAGTATTTGTATTCCAGTTCTCTGGCGCGTTCGTTGAGGTCTGAGCCTTCGATGATTTGGATGTGGGCTGTTTTGATGATGATTCCGATGCCGAAAAGGAAAAGGATAATAAAAATAAGGTAGGTTCTTGCCATGCTTTCTTTGCCTGGGCCTATAGATCTTTGCTGAGGGTTTTTAGCAGATTTTTTCATTGGTGAAGGTTTTAGGGGTTTGCTAAAATTTTCTCGGGTGGCGTAGTTGACAGGTGTAAGCCATAAGGTGCAAGCTTTTCGGCAAGGTAGGAAGCTCTTTTCTTTTCGTTGAGCTTGGTTTTCATGCTTAAATACTTAAAACTTAACTCTTTGTTTTCTTTTCTGAGGCGGTCGATTTCACGGATTTTCTTCTCGGCAAAATGATTGTTGGCGATGTACAATAATCCCAATGTGGCCAAAAAAAGAATCATCAGAAGCTTTCCTTTCAGGTCTCCATTCCTGATAAATGATCCGTCAAGCACATCGTGTGTGCCTTTCAGCAGTTTGCTTTGTGTACTTTTGCCTGTCGGCTTGTTCCGGTCTTTGTGTTTTTCCGGATTGATTTTGTTTACCTGATTTGTCATGATATTATTGGTTTTAATTTAGAGGCTATTCTTAATCTGGCACTTCTTGAACGGCTATTCAGGTTTTGCTCTTCGGGCGAGGCCGCAATCGGCTTTTTGGTGTTCGACTCAAAAATCCGCAGGGGGTTTCCATAGAAATCTTTTTCCTGAGTACCCCCGAAATTGCCGGTTCTCATAAAGTTTTTTACCAGCCTGTCTTCCAGCGAATGATAGCTGATCACTACCAGCCTTCCGCCGTCGGCAAGCACTTCGGCCGATTGTTGCAGCATTTCCCGGAGTGCCTCCAGTTCTTCATTGATTTCGATGCGTAATGCTTGCAAAACCTTGGCGAAAAATTTGTTTTCTTTCCCGCGTTGAGCAAATTTGCCAAGCACTTTTTCGATGTCGGCAAAGGTTTTTAATATGCCGTTTTTCCGATGATTGCAAATGGCACGACTTAATGCTCCGGCATTGGGGAGCTCCCCGTAATTCCTGAAAATATTGGCCAGTTGCTCTTCAGTAAATTCATTCAAAACTTCAACAGCCGATTTTTTTTGCCTGCGGTTCATGCGCATGTCGAGTGCATCGTCGAAGCGCATTGAAAAACCTCTCTCCGAAACATCAAACTGATGTGAACTCACTCCGAGGTCAGCCAAAATGCCATCAACCGGCAGTGCGTCATAATATTTCAAGAAGTTTTTCAAATACCTGAAGTTATGATTGATCAATGTGAATTTGTTGTCGTTTAAAGTGTTCCGCAGGGCATCCTGATCCTGGTCAAAAGCAAAAAGATGTCCGGTTTCAAGTTTGTCGAGTATTGCCTTCGAGTGCCCGCCTCCGCCAAAAGTTACATCCACGTAGATGCCGTCAGGTCTGATGTTCATCCCATCGATACTTTCCTGCAGAAGAACTGGATTGTGGTACATTACATTTCGTTTTCGTTGGTTTTGCCACCCAGAACTTCCTCTACCATTTTTTGGAATTCCTCATCATCATCCTGGTATGCTACTTCTGCTTCATATTTATCTTTATCCCAAATCTCAAGAATGTTGATTTGCGAAGTGATGACAACTGATTTTGAGAGTCCTGCAAAAGCCATCAGGTCGTTTGGAATATTCAAGCGCCCGGTGCTGTCAACTTCGAGAGGTTTAACACCTGCCAGAAATTGCCTGATGACTTTGGCGTTTTTCTTCTGGTACTTGTTAAGCTTGTTGATTTCTGCAAGCTTCTTATTCCATTCATCCATTGGCCACAATTCGAGGCATTTACTAAAAACGCTTCTTTTCATGATAAACCCGTTGGACAGTTCTGACGAAAGCACATTTTTGAGCTTCCCGGGTAGCATTACCCTGCCTTTGTTGTCCAGTTTACATTCGTATGTGTAAGTGAGATCTACCACGTTTTTGCTTTTAAAGGCCAAATATATGGCAAAAATTACCACAAATCACCACTCTGTTAATAACTTTTACCACATTTTACCACTATACATTACAATATTGGCTGCAGGCAATCCTTGTGATTAAAGGAATTTAGTAAATTTTAAAGGAAAAAAGCGGGGTAAAAAAAAGTTGTGAGGAACATGTTTTTAAGATTTTTTAATTGGTTTCAGGTACATTTGAAAAAAATATAGCATTTGCTTTAATGGGTTTGTAATGTACAAGAATACCTTTAATTTTAAGTTTTTACAAGAACTATTTTGATAATCTTTAATTTTGTGAATTGAAACAATTGATAAATATGCCAGATCATCCGGAAAACAATAAAGTCATCGAGATCACTGAACACTTTATAGATCTTGAAAATGTGATAGCAGGCAAAAATCCGAAATTATTGAAAGTATTACCCGGGTTTCTTATTTCATACCTTAAAAGGGTAATTCATCAGGATGAGCTTAACAGGCATATCTGGCAAAATCGCAATCATTTTGGGGTAGATTTTGCAGCAAGAATTCTGGAGTCTTTTGGAGCTATTATAAAGGTTAAGGGTTTGGAAAATCTGCCTGCTTCCGGGCGTCAGCTAATTGCTTCAAACCATCCGCTGGGAGGCCTCGATGGAATAGCATTGATGAGTGAGGTTGGAAAAATCAGACAAGATTTTTTGTTTCCTGTTAACGACCTGCTGATGAATCTTCCAAATTTAAAGGATCTGTTTATTCCTGTGAACAAGCATGGGAGCAATGCAGATAACATCAGGATTTTTAACGAGACCTTTGCCTCTGATGTTCTATTGCTTTATTTCCCGGCTGGCCTGGTTTCGAGAAAAGTAAAAGGGAAAATTGTTGACCTTGAATGGAAAAAAACCTTTCTTACCAAATCCATCAAATACAAACGCGACATTATCCCGGTTTTTATTTCGGGGAGAAATACCGATTTTTTCTACAATCTGGCCAATTGGCGAAAGCGTCTTGGGATCAAAGCAAATATCGAAATGCTTTACCTTGTTGATGAAATGTACAAGCAAAAGAATAAAATAATAAATATTACTTTTGGAAAATCGATTCCCTTCCAAACCTTTGATAAGAGGCATTCAGATACCGAATGGGCACAAATTTTAAAAGAACATGTTTATGCGCTGGGAAGGGGAGACGAGCACATCATAAAATAAACCTGAATGAGATTATTGATTTTGTAGCGATAAAATAAAAACAATGAAAGATATAATTCCTGCCATTGACAGAGCATTAATTAAGCAAGAACTTTCGGAGGAAAGGTTTGTCAGGCATACCAATTTTGGTAAAAATGAAATCTACATCATCGATGCCAACAATGCCCCCAATACCCTGAATGAAATAGGACGTTTACGTGAAATTTCGTTTAGGGATGCAGGTGGCGGAACGGGAAAAAGCCTTGATATTGACAGTTATGATCTGGGAGATAACCCCTTTAGGCAACTCCTGGTGTGGAATCCCGAAGATGAAGAAATCATCGGTGGATACCGTTTTAAAGATTGTAACGAATTGGAGATTAATAGTGATGGAACTGTGCGCACGCCAACCTCCACGCTTTTCAAATATTCTGATCATTTTATAAAACATTACATTCCAAAAACCATCGAATTGGGAAGATCCTTTGTTCAGCCCGAATACCAGCCTGCCAAAAATCTAAGGAAAGGCATGTATTCACTCGACAATTTATGGGATGGCTTAGGCTCATTGGTTATTAATAATCCGGAAATTGAATACCTTTTCGGTAAAATTACAATGTATCGAAGCTCGGACTTGCAGGCCAGGGAAGCCATTGTTTATTTTCTGCAAAAGTTTTTTCCTGATCCCGAGAATCTTGTTTTTCCTCACAATCCCGTTTTGCTGACCCATCCTGAAAGTTTCTTCAAAAAACTTTTTACAGGGTCAGGTTATGAAGAAAATTATAAATTGCTTCAGAGTTTTGTAAGACGAAGAAGCGAGAATATTCCTCCCCTTGTAAATGCGTACATGAACCTGTCATCAACGATGAAATTTTTTGGAACTTCGATCAATCCAAACTTCGGAGATGTGGAAGAATCGGGCATCATAATTACCATTAAAGATATTTACAGCGCCAAAAAGGATCGGCATCTCGACAGTATCAAAAAGTAAATTCCAGTTTTTAATCATTAATTTTTCTCGGATGCAGATAAAAAATGCAACTTTTATTATGAGCAATACGGACTTTAATAAATGTCCGTCTCCGGTAAAGCCGGAATTTGCTTTTATCGGGCGTTCGAATGTTGGTAAATCTTCGCTCATCAATATGCTTTGCCGGCGAAAAAATCTTGCAAAGACGTCAGTTAAGCCAGGGAAAACACAGTTAATCAATCACTTTCTGATTGACGAAGATTGGTATCTGGTGGATTTGCCAGGATATGGCTTTGCAAAAGTTCCTCTGAAAAACCGTACCGAATGGCAGTTTATGATCAACGGATATTTGCTGAACCGTATTAATCTGATGTGCACCTTTATCCTTATTGATTTGAGACTCCCTCCACAAAAGATCGATGAGGAAATGATAGAAAGCTTTGGTGAAAATGAATTGCCTTTTGCACTGGTATTTACCAAGGCTGATAAATTGAAACCTGCGGAAGTTGAAATCAACCTGTCATCCTATAAAAATTATTTATCGGAATCGTGGGAGGAGTTGCCACCCCATTTTGTTACCTCATCAGCATTGGAGTTGGGGCGTGAGGATCTGCTCAGTTTTATCTCGAAATCGAAATCCGTTTTTGATGCGGAAGCTATAAAACGAAAACTGCCCTGATTTATCTAAAACAGGGCAGTTATGGTGGTATTTGCTATCCGAGTTTAATAAAATTCAATCAACACAAAATCCTTTGGAACTATCTGTCCCACTTTTACATTGATCGATTTAATCTGTCCGTCGAGCGGAGCTTTCAGGATGTTTCTCATCTTCATGGCTTCCAGAACCAGCAGATTATCGTTCTTTTTTACCTTGGAGCGCCGTTTTACATAAATTTCCCTGATCGTACCGGGAATCACCGCTTTGATCTTTTTAAGATTTGGCGGCTCATAAGGTTTTTTATTCTGGTATTTGGATGTTAATGTTGTGCTGTAATTCACTTCATCCACCCAAAGCTTTTTGAGTTCAATTTCCTTTTTTTCTTCTTTTTCTTCGTTTTCCATATTCAAAAAATAAATTGATATGCAAGATTAATAATTTATTAAAATGGTGGAATTCCATGCTTTTTCTTTGGACTTTCTACCGATTTGTTACTTGAAATAGAAAGTGCGTGGGTGAGGAAATGCCTTGTTTCGGCTGGTTCAATTACGGCATCAATATAACCGTAGGCAGCAGCAACATAAGGATTGGCAAATTTTTCCTTGTACTCGGCAATCTTGGCTTCTCTGAGAGCATTAGGATCTTTAGCTTCCTGAATTTCTTTCCTGAATATGATGTTGGCAGCACCTTCAGGGCCCATTACCGCAATTTCGGCTGATGGCCATGCAAAAACAAAGTCAGCACGAAGATGGTGTGAACACATGGCAATATACCCGCCACCATAAGCTTTGCGCACGATCAATGTTATTTTTGGCACTGTGGCTTCTGAATATGCGTAGAGTAATTTCGCCCCATGACGAATCACACCTGCATGTTCCTGCTCAACTCCAGGAAGATACCCGGGCAAATCAACAAAGGTTACAAGCGGAATGTTAAATGCATCGCAATACCTGATGAATCTGGCAGCCTTATCCGATGAATCCACATCAAGAACCCCTGCAAGTACCAATGGCTGATTGGCAACAAAGCCCACAGTTTGCCCTTCAAGCCTTGCAAATCCAATAACAATGTTGGCTGCAAACAGTTCCTGAATTTCAAAGAAATCGGAATCGTCAACAACCGCTTTTATCAAATCTCTTACATCATAAGGCTCTTTCGGGTCGTTTGGAATGATGTCGTCAATTTTAAACTTGCGTGTATTGGGTTTTTTTGGTGGGAAGGGATCAGCTTTTTTAAAATTATTCCACGGTATGAAACTTACCAGTTGCTTGATCTGTCCAAAGCACTCCATTTCGCTTTCAGCATAAAAGTGTGCATTTCCTGTAATTTCGGCATGTGTGCGTGCTCCACCCAGTGCTTCCATCGAAATTTCTTCACCCAAAACGGTTTTGATTACTTCAGGCCCGGTGATGAACATTTTGGAAATTTTATCCACAACAAACACAAAATCTGTGAGCGCAGGTGAATAAACAGCACCTCCGGCACAGGGGCCAAGAATAACTGAAATTTGTGGAATAACGCCAGAAGCCTGGGTATTACGGTAGAATATTTCGCCATATCCGGCAAGTGAGTTCACACCTTCCTGAATACGTGCACCGCCTGAATCGTTGATACCGATCAAGGGTACCTTGAGTTTCATGGCATGATCCATGATCTTCGTAATTTTCTTGGCGTGCATGTAGCCAAGCGAACCTCCGGCAACAGTGAAATCCTGCGCATAGATGCAAACAGGATGTCCGAGGATAGTACCTGTTCCGGTAACCACCCCATCGCCGGGGAGGTATTTTTTGCCCATATCGAAATCCTTGCCTGCATGTTGCACAAAGAGGTCGTATTCATGAAAAGTCTTGGGATCAAGAACCGCGATTATTCGTTCGCGGGCTGTGAGTTTTCCTGTAGCTTTTTGTTTTTCGATGGCCTTTTCGCCTCCACCCTGAAGTGCATTACGCATCCGCGCTCTGAGGTCTAATGATTTGGATTTTTCTGCCATTTTTATGTAGTTTTATTTAGCATCAGATTGTTATCCTTTTTTAAAAAAAAAGATTTGCAAAAGTAAATTATTTTAAAACTTGGGTAATGTCAATACCTGACATCAGCATCTTTATCGGCCTGGATATAGAATTAATGATTATAAGCATTTGAACCTGAATAAATAAACCATTTTATTATCCCAAAGCAAAGCAAAGGTAATTTATTTATTTTTAATCAATCTTGATAAGTTGATAGTTATTCTAAAATTTTATATTTGTCAGCTCGTATTTTTACTTTTATTTATAAATTTCAAACTTTAAAATCATGAAAAATAATGTTTTACTCTTAATGCTATTTGTTCTTTCTGTTTCATTATCCTACGGACAGGCCAGCCGTCGTGTGATGGTCGAAGAAGCTACAAATGCCTCCTGTGGACCCTGTGCTTCACAAAATCCTGCCTTTGATGCACTGTTGCAGCAAAATGCTGATATGGTTTCAGTTGTTAAGTATCATGCTTCCTGGCCGGGATATGACCCGATGTACAATCACAATACCGATGAAAACTCGTCAAGGATCAGTTATTACGGAATTGGAGGAGTACCCACCGCAGTTGTTGACGGACTCTTTAACGGAAGTCCAAGCCAGGTTACGCAGACCATGCTTAACAATTATGCAAACAGCCCTTCACCCTTCGAAGAAATCGATATTTACCATTATCTTTCCCCTAATCAGGATTCGATTTATGTTTTTATGAGAATCCAGGCAGCACAGGACATTTCCGAAAACTTTTTGAAGGGGCATTGTGCCATCGTTGAAAAACACATACACTTCAATACAGCACCCGGAAGCAACGGCGAAAAAGATTTTTATGACGTGATGAAAAAAATGCTGCCCGATGTAACCGGAACAGCGCTTAAAACAAACTGGACTGATGGCGAGTACAAAGTTATTGCCAGAACCTGGAAGCTCGAAAATGTGTATGATGTCAATCAACTTTCAGTAGTAGGCTTTGTGCAAAATTCCAATACAAAAGTTATTCACCAGTCAGGTGTTGGCAGCACCGAACCTTTTGAGGCATTATTTGCCATTGATGCTACTCCGGCCGGAATTACCAATCTTACTTCTACAACTTGCTTAAGCACGCTGGCTCCCGAAGTTTCCATTGCCAATTTTGGTGCCGATAACCTTACCTCCCTCGATATTCATTACAGTATCAATGGTAGTGATGAACAAATGCTTAGTTGGAATGGAAATATTGAATATTTGAAATTGAGCAATGTTCAGCTTCCGGAGATAGCGTTTGATCTAATGGAAGAAAATCAGCTAAAGGTTTATTTTTCCAACACCAATGGAACCGGCGATGACTATCCTGCCAACGATACGCTGTATTTTGGTTTTCATCGGTCCATCGTTGTTCCCGAAAGCATTAGTCTCATCATTAAACTTGATAATAATCCCGGGGAAATAACATGGGAAGTCGTTAATCCTGAAGGAGAAATTGTATTTGAAGGAGGCCCCTACAGCACGCCAAACGGATTTATCAGCCAGACCATGGAGTTTGATGTTAGCGATTGTTATAAATTTACCATTCATGATTCCGGTAACAACGGGCTTACACTTCCCGGATTCTTTAGCTTATTCAAAGGGTCTCAGCAGATTTTAACAGGAAGTGATTTTGGCGCTGAAGCCAGCCAGATGTTCCTTGGAGAAACAGCAGTGGGCATCGGGGAACCGATACATGAATCAGAAATTAAAATTTATCCCAATCCGGTTTCCGGCGCAGGTATTGTTTCATTTATATTGGTTGAGGAAAATGATGTCAGGATTAACCTGATTAATCAGATGGGACAAATGATTAAAACCATCTCCAACAAAAGAATGAACGCAGGGGTTTACAATGTGGCTTTTGAAACAAGCGAGCTTCAGTCAGGTTTTTATTTTATGGAAATAACAACAGGCAACACCAAAAATGTACAAAAGATTTCTATAGTAAAATAATCGGGTAGGAGGAATATTTCATCCTTTGAAAACCGATCTTACAGCCGGAAATCAGGAAAAATCAAACAATCCTGATTTCCGGTTTTTTTTTATTAAATATCTAAATATTTGAATATGGTATTTCGAACCATTTTAAATTGCTGAATTCGTAATACTTTTTAAAAAATTTATCTAAGTTTGTGAGCTTTATTGCTAATAATTTTTTCAATTATCTATTCACAAAATGTATTTTACAATGAAAAACGTTTTACTAACTTTTCTGAGCCTCTTTTTGATGGTTCAGTTTGCCGCAGCACAGCAAGTCGCAAGACAATTTGTTGTGATTGAGGAGGCAACAGGATTTTGGTGACCTTATTGTCCGGGTGCAGCAAAAGGAGCTGACGACCTGCACGATGCCGGCCACAATGTGGCTGTAATTGCAAATCACAATGGAGATTCATTAGCCAATGTTTACTCCAACGCACGTAACACCTATAACGGTGTTAGTGCATACCCAACTACAAAGTTCGATGGCGTTGTATCGCATGTTGGAGGTGGATCATCAAGCCTCTATGCTTTGTTTCTTACCAAGGTAAATCAGCGTAATGCAGTTTTATCGGATTTTACCATCGACCTCGAATTTGAACATCTGACCGGAAACGATTACCATGCTACCGTAACTATCGAAAAGGTAGCACCCTATTCCGGAACAAACCTCGTATTGCAAATGGTTGTTACCGAGTCGAATCTTGATATCAACTGGGGTTTGGGTGATGACGTGAATGGTGTAAACAGACTGATGGTTCCCAACCAAAACGGCACTCCTGTTAGTTTCGCGAATGGCGACATTCAAACTGTTGAACTCAACTTTACCATGGAAGGGTTTTGGGCTGAGGAAAACTGTGAGTTGATTGCGTTTTTGCAGGACAACTCTTCCAAGGAAGTACTTCAGGCCGATTTAAAAACGATGGCTGTTGCCGAATTTGGCCTTGATGCCGAGCTGGCAGATGTGTTAAATATTCCTGAAAAGCTTTGCCTGGGAATTCTTGAACCGGTTGTAAAAATAAAAAATAAAGGAGCAGATGTGCTCACTTCTGTAAATATCAATTTTAAAGCCAATGGAGAATTGGTTTACACCTTTCCCTGGACCGGTGAACTTGAATTTCCCTTGATGGAAACCGTTGAGATTCCTGAGTTTTCATTCCAGGCACTTACCGAAAATGAAATTGAGGTTTACCTCACCGACCCGAATAATGGTGTAGATCAGAATCCGGATAATAATTCAATTACAAGGATGCTTGAAGCAACAACTGTGTGTACCGAATACATTTCGTTGCTGTTGAAGACAGATGCAAATCCCCAGCAAACCTCATGGGAGTGCCTTGATCCACAGGGTGAAGTTGTGGGTTCGGGTGGGCCCTACACCCAATCATATCAGTATATAAAGGATACGGGTAATTATTTAGCTGTTTGTTTCGGTAAGAAAGTTACTACCCTCAAAAGTATCAACCAATTCTTTGAGTACATTTTTGTTTTGTTTCCTTGCAGTAGATATGAATCCTTCGATGCGTGCATATATTTCAGCCCCGGTG
>JAIOZV010000145.1 GCA_021740425.1 Bacteroidales bacterium
TATTTGTATAATCTTCCGAGCCAACCCGAACAGCAACTTCTGCATTTTCGATGGTGCCGCCATTGCTTATGCTGAGCCAGCCCTGGTTTGCAGGTATCTGTGTAGCTTCGGGGTTGCCCCATACTTCAATGCCTTGCCACAATCCATTACATCCATTTGAAAGGGTTCCCCCATTCAACACTAGTTTCCCACCGGGCTTAACAATAATTTTAGCATCTGTTGGCAAGTGGATTATTCCCTGACTATTTATTGTAAGGGTTTTTCCTGAATTAATTATTAGATTACGATCCATGGTAATAGGTGAATTCCATGTAGTATCGCTATTGATGGATAAAGGTACACTATCATATGGACAAGGAAAGGGCATTTCCCATATCCCCCGACCAAATAATGCTACCCTTAAACTATTGCTTGGATAACTCATTTCTAATCCTGTAGATCTAACATGGGGCAAGCCTGTTCCAACCAATTGCCAGGCATTAAGTGTATCTTGTTGTAAATTATTATCTGTATAGAATACACCATATTCGGTAGCCAAAAATATACCACCATCACTAAATTTATCAACAGTTATACAGTTCTTGTTAACGCATGTTATGGGGAGGTTGTAAGTAATAGGCTCAAAAATGGGATCATTAGGGTTGGAATAATCAATTTTAAATATCAAAGAATCAGAGATTGAGTTTATGGTTTGTGTTGTGTAAGCAAGTATTATTTTATCAGGATTGCCAGGATCAAAAACAACACCGGCAATATTTCTTTTATTGGTGGGAATTGTAAGTTCCTCCCACAGAACCTCTAGCGTATCCATACTATTTGCATTTACGCTACGCATGAGGTGAAAGGATTCCATTGTTTGATGGCTTGTAGCGTTGGAATCGATAGTTTTTAGATTTGCTAAAAGGTAGTCTCCATCATTGAACGGGGTGTAGAGCCCAATAGTTATAATTAGTTCCGCATAGGTAAACACATTTTGGAATTCTGAAATTTTTCCTTCACCTATGGATGCATCCCAGCTATTGCGAAAAATATTCTCGAAGGGTTCAGGGTCGTATTGACTTTTAAAAAATACAATCGGGTTTTCTTTATTTAAAACTCCTATGGTGAGAAAATGGCTGTTGTTTCCATATATTGATTCATAGGAATTGAATAGGTCAGGTGTGTATGACCAACTCCCATACTGTGCGCTCGCATACATCCTGTTAGTATTTAAATTATCAATTACAGGCTTCATACCATCCCCACCAAAAACATGTTTCCATTGTGGGTTCCAATTTTGTTGGTAAGGGTCTGTAGTTATTTGACTACCATCATGATAAATGCCCGTAAGTATGTACCGGGGATTGGTATATGATGTTGTAAAGCCTTCGATTTGGCCAACACCTAACCCATTATAACGGTTTTTGAATTCATTCCCATAATTTATTATTTTTTCCACCCCTCCATGCGTACATGCCCAAACTTCACCACTATTATACGGGTGAAAAACAATATCTTCTGTATCGTCATGGACATTAACACAAGACACTCCTGTGCCAGTGAGGATATTATATTTCATACAATCAAATTTATGTGAAACCATGATAGTATCCCCATTTCCTGTTTGTTCTACGCCAAACCCATGCCCACTTCCATAACCGTATTTATCCTGAAATGAAACAATTTTATGCCAGTTAAAATGGATATCCATTTCCGTGTAGTAAAGAGTGTGTGAAGAACTGTCGCGTGTAAAACAATATAAGTAATCGGGTCGTGCTTTTGAAACTTCGATGGTAATATGCTGGTGTCTAACAATGCTATCGGATAAGTATTCCGGTTGAGCAGAAAGGGTATCCCAGGTTAATGCTCCACCGTAATTTTCTGATCGCATTATCAACCATCTGTCCAATGAACTATCATATATGGATGCATACATAACTGAGTCATTTGTAGGTTTGAGTTCAAGATCATAAATAAATCCATCCAGTACTTTTGTCCAACCCGGGTCACTACTATTGCAATTATTTGTTTTATAAAGACCACAAAATGTTGCAACAAATAAAATATCAGGATTATTGGGATTAATAAGGAGTTTAAAGATTTTGGTAAAATAGCTTCCACCCAGATCGTGGTAATCAGCAATAGTATCCCAACTTTGACCTTCATCATTTGTTCTGAAAACACCACCCAACTTACCTATCCAGGATGCTTCGGTACTTGCACCATTTCCTGAACTTGCAACATACCACATTCGATAATTATTTGGGTTAAAGACTGCCCAACTAACCCCTGATTGAGACCATGTGTCAGTTCCTGCACTTTGCCAGGTATTAGCGGTATCAGTGCTATAAAACAATCCACCCAATGTAGAACCTGTAAGCATGATAAATGTTGAATCCGTTGTACCATTATCATAAAAGGTTACAAATTCCACAGGGCCGATGCCTTTTGAACCGGAAGTTTGAATGGTTTTTGGCCCCAGCTCATGCCAGGAGGCTGTAGTGTAAAAGGTGTAATCATCTTGCAGGTTTTTATAATAATCCTCCTGAGCATCATAATACTTTGAAAATTCACCATGTGGTGATACCCTGGGTTCCCAAATGCTTTCAAATATTTTAAAGCGTTTGTATTCGCCGTCCCCGGCATAAAACACAGCACTATCCATTGTTTTTTCCAGGCTGTTGAGATATTCCTGCATACCATATTTTATGTCGTAATAGTTTTGCTCAGGTTGCATATTGTTGAGCCAGGAATCCAATTGTCCGTAAACACCTATATTTGTTAGTAAGAAGACTGAAATAACACCAAGTAATCTTTTAATAAAACTATTGGTAATTGATTTTTCTGTGCTATGTAATTTCATTTTCATTTTTTTTTGAATTGATAAATTAAATTGAAGTCATTGGATAAAAGCCGGGAATTTAAGGCGGGATTAAAATCAGACGAAACCCGTTTTTAACAAGCTTAGTCTTGATTTCTTCTCTTCTTTTCTCTATTGTTCCTTTGGGCAGCCCCCGGTCCGGAGTAAAAAAAATGACCCCGGAAAAATTGAAAATCCTGCGAAGATTTTGGTAAAAGTTAAAGGGTCTGTTTAACGACAGGTATGGGAAAGAGATAATTTGCTTAGGGGCATTCATTGGATGTTTTGATCAATCATGAATTAAACCACTCAAAGAAAGCCCAAAGCTATGCTTTTAATTTTAAAATTACATATCTTGTTGGATTATTTTTTTGTTACTTTCCGCACTCACACCGTGAATTATTCATGAGCGAGGCAGATCATTTTAAAATCCAGCACTACTGTCTGAGCTTATTCACGGCGTGGCTTTCCACTTTCAGTTCAATCCCGGATAAAACCCCTTTTTTTTCCCTTCATCGCACGTAAGACTTTGTTAAGGGCAATGTTAATCGATTAACAACAATGTAAAGTTCTGTGTTTTTGAAGTGTGCTTTTTATTCTAATTTTGCAGCCGGATTTTCAAAACGTGTTGTTTTTGAGGCCTTAAACATGAATTTATTAACTTAACCTAAGTGGTTGATGATGGATGATATGAATAAAAAAGAGGAGCAGCCCAAGCTGTTCGATGAGTTTCCCCCCGTAAGCACGGAACAATGGGAAGCCTTGATCAACAAAGATCTGAAGGGCGCCGATTATGAACGTAAACTCGTATGGCAAACCCTGGAAGGGTTTAAGGTAAAGCCCTATTACAGGAAAGAAAATTTGGAACCCCTAAGTTATCTTGATGTGTTCCCGGGCGATTTTCCCTTTGTTCGCAGTGGCCGTAAAAAGGAAAACAACTGGTTCGTACGCCAGGATATTACGGTCTCGGATATTAAGGAGACCAACAAAAAAGCGCTGGATATTTTGATGAAAGGCATCGACTCGCTGGGCTTTGTTTTGGATCAGTCCAAAGAGCCAACGATCGAAGAGATCGAAAACCTGATGGAAAACATCTATGCGCAAATGGTCGAGGTGAACTTTGTGTGTGGAAAGCAGGCACCTAAGGTTCTGGAGATATATCTCGAACTGGTGAAAAAATATAACCGCGACCTGCAAAAAATTCATGGCTCGGTAAACTTCGATCCCATTGGCCATTTGATCATGGGTGGAAATTTCTATACTTCCGAAGATGCCGATTTTGATGCCTGTGCAGAGATCATCGAAAACAGCAAACATGTACCACATTTCAGAACCCTTTCGGTGAATGCCACATATTTTAAAAATTCAGGTTCCAACATTGTTCAGGAACTGGCATTTGCACTGGCTTACGGCAATGAGTATTTATCGCGCCTCACCGAAAAAGGCCTTTCCATTGATGATATTGCACCCAATCTGAAATTCCATTTTGCTGTCGGCTCAAACTATTTCATGGAGATTGCCAAAATTCGTGCAGCACGGTTCCTTTGGGCCAAGGTGGTGAATGCATACAGCCCTTCGAATGCCGAAATTACCCGCACACATATTCATACAGTTACCGCCGACTGGAATAAAACAGTTTATGATCCTTATGTAAATATGTTGCGCACCACCACCGAAAGTATGTCGGCGATTATTGGCGGAACCAATTCGCTAACCGTAAAACCGTTCAATGCAAATTTTGAGGCCTCCAATCCCTTCTCCGAAAGGATTGCCCGCAACCAGCAACTGATTTTGAAAGAGGAATCTTACCTGGACAAAATTGTTGACCCCGCTGCAGGTTCTTATTATATCGAAAACCTCACCGATTCACTGATTGGGGAAGCCTGGAAATTGTTCCTCGAAATTGAAGAACAAGGTGGTTTTATCGAAGCCTTTAAAAAAGGAATCGTTCAGCAACAGATAAAAGAAACTGCCGGCAAGCGCAACCAAGCGCTGGCATCCAGAAAAGAGGTTTTGATAGGCTCCAACCAATACCCCAACTTTGGCGAACGCCTGGCTGAAAATGTTGAAAAATCAGTGATGGAACCCATCGACTGTTCCATGGAAAATGCCATTGTAGAAACCCTGAAGCCCTATCGCGGAGCCATGGAATTTGAGCAACTCCGTGCCAAAACCGACCTTTATGCAAGAGCTAATAAAAGACCTGCCGCATTCATGTTTACTTATGGGAGTTTGTCGATGCGCAGGGCAAGGTCGCAATTTTCGAGCAACTTTTTTGCCTGTGCCGGTTTTGAAGTAATCGATAACAATGGGTTCAAAAGTGTTGATGAAGGTGTGAAAGCAAGCCTGGCAAGCAAAGCCGAAATTGTTGTGCTTTGTGCCGCCGACGATGATTATCTTCAAATTGCCCCCGAGGTGGTCGAAAAAATCGGCGATAAAGCCATCATCGTTATCGCAGGATATCCCAAAGATGCCATCGATGAATTGAAAACCAAAGGCATCAAACATTTTATCCATTTAAAATCCAATGTGTTGGAAACTTTAAAGGAATTTCAAAAAACATTAGGTATTTAATTGCTTTATAAATTGGATAAAAAATCATTTGATGTTTAAATTACAAAATTGAAAATAATGAAACCAAATTTTAAAAATATAGATATAAAATCCTCACCCCGCTCTGCGTTTACTGCTGATGAATGGGAGAAGGAAAATAAGATTGAGAATGGCTGGAAAACACCGGAGCATATTCCCGTGAAATCGGTTTATACTAAAGCCGACCTCGAAAATCTGGAACACCTTGATTATGCTGCCGGCCTGCCACCATTTTTGCATGGCCCATATTCCACCATGTATGTGATGCGTCCCTGGACGGTACGTCAGTATGCCGGATTTTCCACTGCCGAGGAATCCAACGCCTTCTATCGCCGTAATTTGGCTGCAGGGCAAAAGGGTTTATCCATTGCATTCGATCTGGCCACGCATCGGGGCTATGATTCGGATCATCCCCGTGTGGAAGGCGATGTTGGTAAAGCCGGCGTAGCTGTGGATTCGATTTTGGATATGAAAGTTTTGTTCGATCAGATTCCCCTTGACAAAATGTCGGTGTCGATGACCATGAATGGCGCGGTACTTCCGGTTTTGGCTTTCTATATTGTGGCCGGACTGGAGCAAGGCGTCAGCTTAGATCAGCTTACAGGTACCATCCAAAATGATATTTTGAAAGAGTTCATGGTGAGGAATACTTACATCTATCCTCCATTGCCATCCATGCGGATTATTGCGGATATTTTCCAATATACTTCGCAACACATGCCCAAGTTCAATTCGATAAGCATCAGCGGTTACCATATGCAGGAAGCCGGTGCAACTGCTGATATTGAGCTGGCATATACCCTGGCCGACGGACTGGAATATCTGAGGACTGGCGTAAATTCAGGAATGGATATCGATGCTTTTGCCCCAAGGCTATCATTCTTTTGGGCTGTGGGGATGAATCATTTTATGGAAATTGCCAAGATGCGCGCAGCAAGAATGCTGTGGGCCAAGCTGGTGAAAAAATTCAATCCGAAGAATCCAAAGTCGATGGCTTTGCGTACGCACTCTCAAACATCGGGATGGAGCCTCACCGAGCAGGATCCTTTCAACAATGTGGCGCGTACCTGTGTTGAAGCAATGGCTGCTGTGCTTGGGCATACGCAATCGCTGCACACCAATGCTTTGGATGAGGCCATTGCTCTGCCCACGGATTTCTCTGCAAGGATTGCCCGCAACACACAGATTTATATTCAGGAAGAAACCAACATTACCAAAGCTGTTGACCCCTGGGCCGGTTCATATTATATTGAAAAACTAACACAGGAAATTGCCCAACGAGCCTGGACACTTATCGAAGAAGTGGAGGAACTTGGAGGAATGGCCAAAGCCATCGAAACCGGCGTGCCGAAAATGAGGATTGAAGAAGCGGCTGCCCGCAAACAGGCTCGCATTGATTCGCACAAAGACACCATTGTCGGCATCAATAAATATCGGTTGGAAAAAGAAGACCCCCTCGAAACTCTGGAGGTGGACAATACCGCGGTAAGAAAATCTCAAATTGAGCGTTTGAATAAACTCAGAGCCGAAAGAAACGAAGAAGCTGTTCAGGAAAGTCTGGCGGCCATTACCACAGCATGTGAAACAGGCAAAGGGAACCTTTTGGAATTGGCTGTTGAAGCGGCAAAACGCAGGGCCTCATTGGGTGAAATTTCCGATGCTTGTGAATTAGAATTTGGAAGATATAAAGCAGTAATCAGATCCATATCAGGCGTGTATTCATCAGAAAATAAAGGAGACGAAAAATTTGCCAAAGCTTGCGAGCTGGCAGATAAATTTGCAGAAGCCGAAGGCCGGCGTCCGCGGATAATGATTGCAAAAATGGGACAGGACGGCCACGACCGTGGAGCCAAAGTAGTATCAACAGGCTATGCTGATATGGGTTTCGACGTGGACATCGGCCCCTTATTCCAAACGCCTGCTGAAGCTGCACGTCAGGCCGTGGAAAATGATGTGCATATTCTGGGTGTTTCGAGCCTTGCTGCCGGACATAAAACTTTAGTCCCACAAGTTATTGCCGAATTGGAAAAGCTGGGTCGCGACGACATCATGGTAATTGTGGGAGGGGTTATTCCTCACCAGGATTATCAGTATTTGTATGATGCCGGTGCAGTGGCTATTTTTGGCCCGGGAACAGTAATCTCGGAAGCCGGAATTAAAATTTTGGAGATATTATTGGAAAGCAGAAAAGAAGGCTGATAAATTCAGGATTGATCAATCCTCACATCCCGGAAAGGTAATGGAGATTTCGGTGCCGGACGCATTGAAGACTTCGTAGGCTTTTCCGGGATACAATTTTTCCAGGGAAAAGATTCCTTTTTCCAACCAGGCCAGTTTTGTCCCGCCAATCTCTTTGATAATAATGATGGATGGATTTTCGGCAAAAAGCGCACTAACCATCACCGGACATGTGGAATTTACTGGTAAGATAGACCACCCCTGTGGTAATTGTACAGGATCCATCGGATACTTTACAAGCCCTTGTATCACAAGATTGTTCGAGTCTGTAGTTTTCATAACATATCCTGTCCCTGAGTTCCAGGTATAAAAGGTTTGCACATCCTGACCCGGCCAATACACCCCGTTTTCGTTGAACATGATGACCATTTGATCGATAATTGGATTAAGTACCACATCAAGGTTTGTGTTTTCGGGTAAAATAAATGATGAAATTGCCGACCAGCCATCATTTATCCCAACAACTTGTGCTGATGGATCATAAACAACAACACTGGCAGTATCGCTTGAATATTCATAACAACCATTGGAATATAAACAATGATATTTTCCGGCCTGCAAAGGGCCTGCATCATCTATCAATAAACCAGGCATGTTTGAATTTTGAATCGGTAAACCATTATTAAACCATTGGTAGGTGATTCCAAGCATAGAGCTTACTTCAAAATAGAGATTTAGTGTTTCACCTGTAAAAATTTCCTGATCCTCCATATTATATGAAACAACAGAGGGAAAATCAAAATAAAGGATTTTTGAATCAGCAACCATTTGAAAGCATGGAGCATCTGAAAGAGCCAAAAGGGTAAGCTCAACTTCAAGATTTTGGATGTCTTGCTGCCCGGCATAGTATATCGTGTTTAAATCTTCGGGATTTAAAAAACTTCCATCCCCGGAGGTAATCCAGAAAAATGCGGACGAATTAAGTGAAGCAGCCTCAACCGGTACCTCATTACAAACAATGGCATCAGGCCCTGCATCAATGACGGCAGATTTTATAATTGTAATATCTGCACTATCAGCAATAAATGCTACGCACGGGGACAAAGGATTGGCGATTAGTGTAATTATTGTTCCACCGTTTTCGGTGTCAGCGGTGCCCGGATAATAATTGGTTTCAAGACTACCAGTTTCCAAAAAATAACCATCTCCGAAGCTTTCCCATGTCACTGATTCAAAATATCCGGCATCACCCGATAATTGAACTGAATCGCCTTCACAAATTGTATTGTCATCACCAGCAAAAACTGTTGGCTTTTTTACAAGTTTCAACTGAAAACTTGAATTCCCCTGATTAAGGCAAGGATTAATGGGTTCTGCGAGTAAAAGTATAAAGGCAATGCCTGTGTTTTTTTCGTGGCCCCCCGGAAAGTAAACAGGAGATAAGGCATGAGGGTCATCAAAATAGCCATCCCCGCCAAGGGCAACCCAATGCAATGTGCTGTAATTTTCAGCCGTAGCATCACATGGTACATTTTGATCTACACAAATGGTTCTATTTGCGCCGGCATAAACCAACGGGTTTTTATTGATGGTTAGTTGCATTTGGGCTGTAGCAAAAACATCGCATGGCAGCTCGGGAATGGCAATCAATAATAATTCGGTTATGCCTGATTCTATATCCTCATTTCCAGGATAGTAAACAGGGTCGGGAACCGAAGAATTAGAAAAAATTCCATCGCCTCCACTTATCCAGAATAACTCATCATAATCTGATGCCCAGGCATTAAGCTGAAGCTCGCTGCCCTCACAAAGTATGGTGTCGTTTCCTATCGACACTTCAGGTGAACGCAAAACAGAAAGGGTCATGGTGTTGCTAGTGGGCATAGTACAAGGCGAAATTTCAAAGGCCGTTAAGGTCAGGGACACCTCACCAAGAGACAAATCCAATGGGCCATGAAAATAGCTTGGGTTTAATGAATTTGTAAAATCAAAAGTCCCGTCTCCGCTACCCGACCAAAGCAGCTCCGAATATGAATTTGCCTCGCCGTAAAGTTGAAAATTATTTTCGCTGCAAACGGAAGCATCAATTCCGGCAAAGCACTGCGGAGCTTTAACTATGAAAACATTTATCGAGTCAACCATCCTGAAATAATCAGGTTGCGGGCAAATTCCAACCAGATAGAGTTGAACCCTGCCATTGGCAATATCATCGAATCCCGGAACATAGGAGGTGCTGAGTTGTGAATTGTTGTAGAAGAAGCCATCACCGGTTGAGGCCCAGGATGTATAATAAAAATTTTCGGCATATCCGGAAACAGGGAAAGACAAACCGGCAAGACAAATTGTAGTATCATTGCCTGCAAACAATATCAGGCTGTCGCCGTCTCTCAAATCCCCAGCATGATCACGATAACCATCCCCGCGATACATTTTTCCTGTGTTTTTAAAAGAAAAAGTGACTTGAGATGGAATGAGCGTTTTTGTTTCAATTTGGGCTGCAATGTTTGATTTTAGGGCATTTCCTGATGGACTATACGCTGCATTCAGAAAGAGAGGCTTCATTATTAGTGAAACACAGATTAAGGTGACTAAAATGATTTGTTTTTTCATTGTTAAGGATTTTTTTGAACGCGTAAAGATACGGATATAACGAAAAAAAGACAAGTTTTTTTTACATTTAAAAAAATAAAACGCATTAAAAATCCGATTTCCAAATCGTAAAATACTAAGAATTCGTAAAGATTAAAAGGGTCTTCTACCTTTTAACAATCTTGATTGAAAAATAAAAAAAAATTACTTCAAAAGAATTTCTATCAAAACCGGATTATGGTCGGATGATTCAAAATTAAGATTTATACCTGTCACCTTTTCCAGACTGATATTTGGAGAAAGCAGGAAAAAATCTATAACCGTGGTCAGCGTGCTTTCCTCTTGATAGGGAGCCACCACCGATCTGTTTGTAGGAATTAGCGGGTCAAAGGCCCAGACCCAACCCGGAGGCATCAGGGTTGAGGAGATATTTCCCTGATCATTTTTTGAAACGATATTTCCTGTATTTATTTGACCCGGATCAAACCCGGGAGGATTTTGATTCCAGTCGCCACCAATAATCACATAATTTCCATTGAGATATTCATTGAGTGCAAATTTCTTAAGAACATCGAGTTGCCCTTTTCTCAATTGCCCGTCATCAAAGGCTGAATTATGGGTGTTCACCACAATCAGTTCAGTGTTTCCGGAGGTTTTAAACCGTTGAACCAAAAAACATCTGTCGAGCATAAACAGGCTTGTCGGCCAGGCATAATTTCCGGGAAAACTCCTCCTTTCCGATTCAAAAGGGGTGTATTTGGCAAAGCTCACCAATCCGGATTTAACCAGACCCATGGGATTTGTTGGTGGAACCGGCACAAAGGGTACATCGTAATTTTTGGCAAACGAAAAAGCATGTTTGGGTAAAGTTTCAGCAATTTTTTCCACCTGGTTTATCCGGTACGATCTTCCGGACTTTTCATCAACTTCCTGCAAAAGGATAAAATCAACTTCCTTATTTTGACCAAGAAATTCCAGGATTGAATTCAGATAGGATTGATTCAAACTTTTTGATGGCCGCACCTGTTTTCCGCCATCATAAAAAAAGTCCATTTCCTTTCCCAGGCCTGCATAGCCGATGTTCCAGGATAA
>JAIOZV010000146.1 GCA_021740425.1 Bacteroidales bacterium
CTCCTTTCCTGTAAAGATCCCACAACCTGTCGTTGTGCCGAAAGTATGTATTTATAAAATCATCAATATTTTCGATGCCTCGCTTACGGAGTTCAAATTTTTGATAAATATCCTGATAAGCCTCACGTGCATTGGTTTCAAAATCCCATAAGGTCATGTCGAGATCAAAAAAAATGTGCTTGTATTTTTTGTTGTGAATCATGGCGCGAAATTAATTTATTTGATCAGAATATTCCTTCCGGCCATGTTATCATATTTTCAATTTTTGTCGTCAAATAAAACCACGGACACCCTTTTGCGGCCATCCATTTTTACGGTTACCGGCGTTTTAAATCTCACATGTTTAAAAAAGGAACCCTGACTTATTATTTCCTGTTTTTCAAGGATGTCATACTTAATATAGCTTTTTGAGAACTCGGGCTGTACGGTGAAATATCCCACATTCATGGTGGTAACGTTGTGAAAAAAGTGTGATCCCGAAGAAGCGTCCAGAGGGAAGCCTTCGAGGCTGGTTTCTACAATAATTTTTGCATTTGAAATCTGTGGCCATACAACCGGAATCCCAATCCACTTGTCGCGGGTTCCCCATCGCCCGGGGCCGATGAGTATGTATTTTCTGTTTTGGGCAGTCATTTCAGCATTTATTTTTTCGATTTCAGCAGCCATTTCCATGGTTTTCCGTTTATCGAAATTGTCGGGATCAGCATAAATCACATCATATAAATCATCAATAACGCCATTCCCCATGCCTTTGTCAGAAAATAAAATAACCTTGCTGTTGTCAATTTTTTCCAGATCAATTTCATAATCATCGGCATTGCCGAGGAGTGGTTTTATTTGCAAGAGGTAAAAAGATGCTTTGTAGTCTTTATCCTTGGTTAGATCTACTGCAAACTCAATTTCCACAGGTGTACCCATAGCTTCTTTTACAACATCCAGCACTACCTCGATGGTTTTGGCAAGGGGAATATAATTGTATTTTAAGATGTTTGCAAAGTTGATGATACGGGGGCCTTGCTGGTTTAAACCGGGCGAAATGGCATTGTTTTCGGGATTGTAAACCGATGCACAATGCCGCAGCGTTCCATGTTGCTCGGCATCATCGATGTCGAGGCGTCGCAGGCCGGCGGTATCGCCTTCGCGCAAATCAAAATCTTTTTTATTTAAATCGACAGCAAAGAAGTTTACCTGCGAATTTTTGTATTGATCCTTTGGTGAATTGATTTCAACGTTGGGATATTTTGGGGAAAAGCGATAAGCTTTTTCGCCTTCCACCACATATTTTCCCAAACCAACGGCAGCAACTGCAAAGCCTTCGTCGGGTTTCATGTGCGACACAGGATAATAATTGAACGATTGAGCAACACCACTGATGTGAGGGTAAAAAACATCGCCATACTGGTTTCCCACCACTTCCTGAATTACGACAGCCATTTTTTCCTCTTCAATTTTATAGTTTACTGCCCTGATGTAATCCTTGGCCATTTTTGAAAATACAGAGGCAAATACAAGTTTTATGGCATCCATAATCTGGTTTAACCTGACTTGAAAATCCGGATGATTGTTGGGCAGAATGTAGGTTTCGAAGATGCCTGCAAAAGGCTGCATTTGCGAATCCTCGAACAAGCCCGATGAACGAATGGCAAGTGGTTGCCTGATCAGTTCAAGAATTATTTTCAGTTTTTTTATCAGTGAATCAGTAAGCCGTCCTTCTATAAATATTTCCTTTATTTTTTCGTAATCGGTTTCGCTATAAACCGCATCATACAAATTGTTGCGCTCCATAAAAAACTCAAATTCTTCGGTTCCGATTACCGAAGTTTTTGGTGCTTTAATATTGATATTCGGGATGTATTTTGAAAAATCATAGTTATAAATCAAGGTATTGATAAAGGCCAAGCCTCTGCCTTTTCCGCCCAACGAGCCGGGTACAAGGTTCACCACATTGCTTTCGTCGAGAATTGCGGCTTTGTCAAAAGAGATAATTTTTCCCTTGTTTTGTTCATTTCTGAACTTTTGGATGATGTTGATCAAATATTCGCGCAAGCCTGACGGGCTTTTAAAATCGGTTACTTTGTGAGGATTGATGATCTTGGCTACCTGAATTTCGCCCCGGGCCATGAGCCAAAGCGAAAAATGATCGCGGCGTGCGTGATAAATCAGGGACTCATCGGGGATGGTACGCAGATTCCTTTCAAATTCCTTGAGCGATTTTGCAATGGCAATTTGCGAGCCCCCGTGATCGCGATAGATAAAATTGCCGAAGCCCAGATAATGGGTAATAAAACTTTTAAAGTCTTGTTCGAGGGTTTCCGAATCTTTGTTAATAAAACTTGCCCTCAGCTTGTAGGCAATATCTCCGTTTGATTCGTCTGATGATTGTATGACCACCGGCAGATCCTTGATTTGCGATTTGATGAGTTTTGCCAGCCTGAACCCTGCATTTTCGTCCCATTTATTTTCCCGTTTAAACTTAACATCCGAAATCAGGCAAAGCAGATAATCTTTGTAGTTGTTGAAAATTGCCAAAGCTTCCTCGAAATTGGATGCCAGTAAAATTTTTGGCCGCGCACGCATTCTCAATACTTTATAAAGTTCATCGGTACTCACATCATCGATAATGCGCTTGGTTTGCGCCATCACAACATTGTACAGCAGGGGCATATATCTCGAATAGTATTTGGCCGAATCTTCAACCAATAAAATTACACGCACCAGCCCAACTTTGGTGTCATTCTCTACATTAATCTTATCTTCCAGATGCTTGATCATGGCAAAGAAAACATTGGAGTTGCCGTTCCATGCAAACACCCTGTCGATGCTATAATTCTCTGCACGCCGGTCTTCAAAATATTTGATATCTCTGTTGTTGTTGAGCAGAAAATATACCGGGATGTAAGGGTACTCCTTTTTTACTTCCTTGCTCCAGCTCACCGGCATTTTTTTATCGCTGCCAACCATCATTATAATGAGGTCGAAGTGTTTGGACTCTAATTGTTCAAAAATTTCTTCAACGCTCGAAACTCCGGTAATTCGTGGAACAGCAGTTAGATTGAGCTGGTGGTATTCGTCGAGAACATGCTCGGTAAACCGTCCTTCGCGCTCAATGCTGTACGCATCGTAAAGGTTGGCCACCAGCAAGATTTCTTTTACCTTAAACATCATCAGGTCGTGGTAAACATCGCGTGCCAGATTGTTTTTGTTTAAAAACATCTGGAGCAATTGCCGGCGGGGGGAGTCGTCTGCGGTAGTTTTTGGAATGGTAGTTTTATCTCGGGTTTTTGTAAGTATCGTTTTGCCTTGTACGCTGTTGATGTGCCCCGAAATCATTCCTGCAAGGTTTTCGATCAAATGGCGTTCTTCCGCAAGAAACGGGCCTTCGTCCATAATCGGAAATGATTTCAGATAAGAGATTTCGATGGAGCCATCAATGTTGTCGATGGTTTCAAAATCCTGTTTCATCAGCCAATTTGTTGCTTTAAAGTTGGAGGTATTAAAAACTTTTTTACCCCATTTGATTTGTGCGGCAGTAAACTCAGGATATTGCCAGGCACGAGGAAGTAACAGGGCAATTTGTTGCAAAGTTTCCTCGATGGGTTTCCCCTCCCTCAAAATTGATGTGGTTTGGTTTATGCAAGCCAGTTCCTTCAGGCGTTCAGTGGTTAACCGTGTTGTTTCCAATCCTGTTATCCCATTCAGGTAGCCTCTGATAAGTCCTGAAATGTTGTTGATCAGATTGCGCTCCTCTTTTAAAAAAGGCCCCTCATCGATTTCGGGATATTCTTTAAGATAAAAAATTTCGACCGAACCTTTCTTTTTTTCGATGGTTTCGAAAACTTGTTTTTGCACCCATTTGGATTCTTTAAAATACGGGCTTACAAACTTTTTATCATCAAAAATGATTCTCGCAACAGTTTGCTCCGGATATTGCCATCCTTGAGGCAAAACGGAAACCACCTTTTGCAAGGATTCATTCACAGGAAATTCTTCTTTAAGGATTTCGGTGGTTTTATTGATGGTGTCAAGTTCCTTGAGCCTTTCCCTGTTGGCATGTGCAAGTTTCGAAATGTCCTCGGGTATGTATCCGTGCGGGTTCATGGTAATTGCTGTTATTAGTTAATCGTCCAAAGTAAATAAATTTCTGTTACACAATTAACAATACTTGCAAAAATGATTAAAAGTGTAAATTCGCAAAAATTTTAAATTTCGGATCAGGTTTTCATTGCATCTATGAGCAGTATCAAAGTAATTTTAATTGATGAACATCCAATTGTACGATCGGGAATTCAGTCGCTATTAGCATCGGCTGAGGATATCGAAATTGTTGCCGCTGTAAAAGATGTGAATGCCTTTTTCGAGAAAATGAAACACATTCCGGCCACATTCATACAAGTGGTGATGCTCAGCATTTACTCTCCCAACGACATGGAGGTGGAGTCGATCAGGCGTATCCGCAAAGCCTACGGTAAACTGAATATTCTGGTGCTTGCCATGTATTCAAACGAAAGTTTTATCCTCAAATCCATTAAAGCAGGTGCAAAGGGTATGCTGTCGAACCAAACCACCAGGAATGAGATTGTGGAAGCGATGTACACACTGCGCAATGGATATGAGTATCTCGGAAAATCAATCACCAACATTGTTTTGAACAGTTATCTGAATCGCTCGAAAACCGGCGAAAATATGCAGGATGACATGGCTCAGTTGTCGTTGCGTGAACTTGAAGTGCTTAAACTATTTGGCGAAGGATATACCAATCAGGAAATTGCCGACAAACTCTTTATTTCTATCCGAACTGTTGAGTCGCACAAAACCAACATCATGAAAAAGATCAACCTGCGCACCACCGTTGATCTCATCAAATTTGCCATTCGCAACAACATTGTTGAAGTATAGATTTCCAAAAAAACCAAATCAAAAAAACCCGGCAATATTTAAATTTTACCGGGTATATTTTTCAAATCAATTCCTTAATGAAATTAAATCAATGAGGTGCTGCATCTTTTTTGCAACACGCCGGCAACTTTTCGTAGGCAGCATCATCGGCCAATAAGTCATCGGCATCATAGCCTATTTTTGTAATGGCTTTTTTGATGGTTTCCTTATCTGTTTTGCTGGTTTTATAGGTAACTGTTATCACTTTTGTTTCAAGGTTAACTTTTACATCCGTCACTCCTTTTTCAAATGCAAGTTCTTTGGTAACTCGCTCTTCACACATACCGCATACCACCGAAGATTTTATCTCGGCAGTCTCGGTTTTTTTTGTCTTTTCCTGAGCTAAAAGATTTACGGAAAAAATGAGAGCTGCTGTCATCAGCAACATTGCACTTAATTTGATCCTTTGTGTTTTCATGTTCTTTAAAGTTATTTGTTAATAGTTAAATGTTATTCGTTATTCGTTATTCGTTAGTAGTCATTGATGGTAATTGATTGTTTTAATCCTGGATGACTGCTTACTGCTTACTGCCTATGCCGACCTTCGGTCGAGTATCCTCGAAAAAAGATGAAATCAGATCCCGAACTTTCGGGATGTTTTTTTGGGACTACTTAATTCTCCTCAGTCATTCTTCCTACAGCACAGCTTACATAAGAAGTTGCTTTCGATACAAAATTGTTGTTTCCTTTTTCAGGGTAGCCCAACCCTGCCAGTTTCCTGAGTACATTTTCACGTTTCTGGATACTTTCGTCCAAATTAAAATTTACAGATGACTCATCCATGTTTACGTTTACATTCGAAATTCCATCCAGTTTGGAAACACCTTTTTTAATGGTATTTGCACATCCGTGGCATTTCAGGTTTTCGATTACGATGCTTTCTTGTTTCATGTTGTTGAAGTTTTTATGTTATTGGTTATTTATTACTCGTTATCCGTTATTGGTTATCCGTTATCCGTTATTCGTTTGTATTATTCAAATTAACAATTAACGAATAATTCTTGCCTCTCCCTATTCCCCTTCCAATGCGAACCTCAAGCCTGCATAAATTTTAATTCCCATCACAGGCCCATACACCATCGAGGCATCAAAGTATGGCCCGAAGGGGTCATCGGGTGCCACAATGGGGTTTTCCTGTGTGTAATTCATAAGGTTTTCTCCACCAACATAAATACTCCATGTTTTAAAAAACTTTGTGATTTGGGCATTTAAAATGGTGTAGGCTGGATATGCTTCAGGCCTTTGATATTCTACAGGGTTCATGGATGTATTTGGCAATCTTCCGTCCCCGTTGATTTGTGAGGTAAAATCGAACTGCCATTTGTTCAGGTTGGTGGCATACGAAAGTGTAAGCAGGCCTTTATATTTATTCACCAGTGGTTTTTGCAGCAATTCATCATTCATCGTCACCTTCACATCATTGATCCTGAATGCAGCAACCACATCAAGCCTTTCGATGAGTTCGTAGCTGGCTTCTACCTGAAAACTGTTGGAATAGGATAGCCCGTTCAGATTATAAATTTTGATTTGCGAAACATCCGAATCCACATCCACAACCACCTGGTTTTGAAAATCAGTACGATAAAAATCAGCACTTAAGGTTAAGTCTTTTCCACGGATATCAAAATAATGTGTGAGGTTGATACCGTAATTCCAGGCCTCTTCCTGCTGCAACTTCTCTGTGCTTACAATTTGTCGTGAGCTTGCCAGTAAAGTAGCATTTTCGGCCAGTACTTTAGCCGTTCTGTAGCCTTTTCCAACCGAAGCCCTGGCAATGGTTTTTTGTGAAAGGTTGTATTTAACATGGAATCTCGGCGTATAAAAAGTTCCGTAAATATTGTGAAAGTCAGCGCGTATGCCGGCAATAAAAGTAATTTTTTCAGGATCGGTATAGGTGTACTGAAAAAACACTCCGGGTACACTTTCCATCATGTTAAATGTACTGTCGTTGAGGCTCTCATCATAATTATCATAACGGTAACTTGCCCCTGTGCTGTAAGCGTGTTTTGTATTTCCAATGTACGAATTGAAAATCAGGTTGCCATAGTAGCTGTTTTGCAAGGCATTATAATCCCTTAATCCAAAAAATGAATTTTGCTTATGATAGGTATAGGAGTTGATAAATCCTACGCTTGTGGCGGGTCTGTTAAAAACGAATCCGCTTTTCCAAAACACCTGAGCCCTGTCGGTTTTGATGTTCAGACCCCAGGGTTTGGTAATTATGCGTTCATCGTTTTTATTAAAATCCATCTGGCCGCCGGTTCTGTCTTCGTTGATGTATTGAAATCCAAACTGGGTCATAAATTTTTCGCCGACATATCTCCACCTGTTAAAAAAGTTGTACTGCCTGTACAATGGGTGATCCAGAAAACTATCTCCGTTATGGTCGTCCTTTTGGCTGTTTCCGCTGGTATGACCATAAATCATCGTGCTCCATTTTTCGCTTAGGCGGGTGGCAGCGTTAAAGTTCCCTTCTATCCTGCCATAGGAATCGCCAAAGACATTCAAATAGAGTACTTCGCTGTTATCAGGTTTTTTATACTCCACATTTATCTGACCGGTCACCGATTCGTAACCATTTACAACCGCCGCAGCGCCTTTCGATACCTGAATGGATTCCATCCATGTGCCGGGTACATACATCAGTCCAAAACTATTGGCCAGTCCATAGTAGTTTGGGATGTTTTCGGTCATGAGTTGAGTGTAAACCCCTGCCAGACCCAACAATTGAATTTGTTTTGCTCCTGTCAGGGCATCGCTGTAATGCACATCTACCGAAGCATTTGTTTCAAAACTTTCTGACAGGTTGCAGCAGGCTGCCTTTGTTAGTTCAGAACTTGAAATATGCTGTGTTAAAATCGGTTCAATTCTTGAAATATGGGCACCTGCCGTACGTGCAGAAACTTCGATACCTTCAAGTTCTTTGGACGTTTTTAGTACTACTTTAATGTTCTTCATGTTTTCATGTACATGAATGGTGTCCTTTTCGTACCCGACAAAACTAAATACAAGCATGTGCGCGCTATGCGAATCGTGACTGTTCTCGTCATGGCCATCTGATTGTATCAATTCCCCGGGGTGCTCAGTATCGCTGCGAAACTTAATTTCAAATCTCCCCTGAATATCCGATGTTGTGCCCTCCAGGTTGTGTGCCCAATAAATGTTCACCCCCGGAAGGGCTGTTTTATTATTACTACCGTCAAGGCCAAAAACTTTTCCGCTTACTGTCTGTGATTTCACAACCGGAAAAAACAGACAGATCAATATAACTATTATCAGTAATTTCTTCATGTTTAAATGTTTATTCAAATGGACAAATCTAATTTATGCTTTGCAATAGGAGATGATCAAAAAAGTCCGGCTGCATTGCAATGCTATGCCAGGCTTCTGTTTTCAAATCAAAACCATAAGTCGAAAAGCAGGAAACCGAAGAAATAATTAGTGGGGAATTTTAAGCGAGTGGCTGAAAATTACAAAATCCAATCTTGAAAAGATGGGGGGTGAGTTTTCAGCAAGGAAAATAAGTTTTTTAATGAAACGATCAATTGAAATTTCAGTGTGAAAAATTTGAAGTAGCTTTTCGGGCACCTTAAATTTTTTCAGGGTAAAATCCTTTTTAATTTCAAAAAAACTGCTCAGTTTGTAATATCTCGATTCAATTTTGCAGCAGTGGTTTGCAGCACAGGAATGAGGATTTTCTATCTTATGCATTTTGCTATCGCAACAGGAAGACATTTCAGAGGAGTTAGACTCACAAACAGAATTCACTTCATGAGCACTGCAGCACACATCAATTTTAGTTAAAGAAAATTCCGTAATGCTGCAGCAATCACAATGATGAGAATAGATTTTAAATCCTCCCGTTGTGATCAGCACCAATGTGGCAAAAAGCAAAACTGAAATTTTTTTTAGCATATCAAATATGTAGAAATCTGCATAGTTTAAAACGCAAAGATAATTGATCTTATTTAAGATAAATTTCCTATTATTGTTAAAATTTTGTTAACGACTGTGTTAACACCTTCATTTCTAATCTTCACAATTGTTGGAATTGAAAATTGTAGAATTAAAACTCGTTTATTTAAACACAAAATACTTTAGTTATGGATTTTGAAATACTTAAATTGCAGATCAACGAAAGCATTGCTCTGGTCACCATCAGCAGGCCTCAGGCTCTGAATGCATTAAATACAAGGTTTTTTAATGAAATGGATGCAATGGTTGAAAAAATTAACGGCATGCCCGAAATTAAAGTGATGGTTATCACCGGCGAAGGAAAAGCCTTTGTTGCCGGAGCTGACATTGCCGAAATGGTAAATAAAAACCAGCAGGAAGGAAGTGAGTTTTCCAGACTTGGGCAAAATACATTTCGCTCGCTGGAGCTCATGGAAATTCCGGTTATTGCAGCCATCAACGGGTTTGCACTGGGAGGCGGGCTCGAACTGGCCATGGGCTGCGATTTCAGAGTTGCAAGTACCAAAGCAAAATTCGGGCAACCCGAAGTAAACCTGGGCCTGATCCCCGGATACGCCGGAACCCAGCGTCTCTCACGTTTGGTAGGCATGGCCGATGCACTTTATTTACTGATGACTGCCGAAATGATTGGCGCTGAAGATGCCCTGCGCATTGGCCTGGTGCAAAAAGTATTTGAACCTGAGATCCTGATGGACGAAACCATAAAGATTGCAAAAAACATTGCCTCCAAAGGGCCAAAGGCGGTAAAACTAATCAAGAAGGTTACCCGTTCAGGGTATCACATGGAGTTTGAGCAGGGATGCGATTTGGAAGCCACGAACTTCGGCTCACTCTTTGGCAAAGGCAACGAAGGCGAAATTGGAATGAAAGCATTTTTGAATAAAGAGCGTCCGAAATGGTAGTTTACTTTACCAAATTTCAAGATTATTATCATACGAGCGATTGCAGTCTAACTTAAATCATCCCGTGTTTTTTTGTAAATTTGTGCATAATATTATAATAAATTAAATGCTTGATTTTGTAATTGATAAACTAACGGATTCCATACTGAACCGGATAAGTGGCGATAGTTTTCGGACTGATGTTTCGTTGGTTTCCAGAAGTGATTTAAGTTTGGTAACAAAATCAAAAGGTTGGCTTTTCAACTGGAAATATGAATTTGTCCAAATTGAAAGAGAAGTTTACAAGCTAACCATTGTTGATAACCCAAATATTATTCAAGGCCTATTAAGCGTTACCATCAAATCTGACCATGTTTTTATGAACCTCCTGGAAAGTGCACCTTTTAACTTAGGCAAAGACAAAATTTATGTAGGTGTTCCTGGAAATTTAGTTGCTTTTGCATGCAAATTATCATTTCAACGTGGAGGAGAAGGATTTGTATCTTTTGAGTCAAAAACAAAATTGATTGACCATTATATAAAGACCCTGGGTGCATCACACTTAGGAGGAAACCTAATGGTAATTGATTCAATTGCAGCAAAGAGATTAATTGAAAAATATTTTAAAATTTAGAAATCATGGGAATTGTCAGAGAACCAGAAGGTGTTGATTTTTTAATAAAAAGCAAACCTCTTACGAAAAAACAAGAAATTGAATTAAGCGAGTATATTGCCCAACGAAAGCGCGAAATAAAAAAACAGGCAGCAGAGGGTATTATAAAGCGAAAAAGAAAAAAAACACCTATTGTTTAAATGTGCTATAGGAGTATTATTGTTGCCCCTATGCAGGAAGTCAATCAGGGCTGCAAACTGAAAGCCCCACATTTCGGATCACTCTTCGGCAAAGGCAATCAAAGCCAAACTGGGATGAAAGCATTTTTGAATAAGGAGAAACCCGTTTGGGAGTAAAGTTATGGGATATCCGTTATTTGTACCCAATCGTTCTGACGTTTCGAAATCCTACGAACGTTCGAAAGTCGTGAGAAACTTTCAATTCCGCACATGCGGAAGGCACGAGGACATTGAAACGTTGAAATGTAAGTGTCCTTATGATTTATCAATATTAGTCAAAGAAATTAATGCTCCCTAAATTTCGGGTGAATTTGGGGAATAACAAATAACCATTAACGAATAACAAACAACAATTAACAATTAACCAAAATCATAACACATGACCTACGACGAAAGATTACAAAAAGTAAGTGTGCTGGGAGCCGCCGGAAAAATGGGAAGCGGCATCCTCTTGCTCACGGCCGTGGAAATGGCCAACCTGA
>JAIOZV010000147.1 GCA_021740425.1 Bacteroidales bacterium
TTTCTTTTGTCCACTTACTTTCAAAAAGAATTAATTGCTGAACACTTTCCGGGATTGACCACTTTTCAAGTTCTTTCCCTTCAAAAATTGATTTTACATGTTTTCCTGTTTGATAAGATTTTGGAATTATAAATGCTTCGTTTAAAGCAGTTTTTACACCGTAATAACATTTTCCATAAATTTCCCGAATAGTTTTATTTTTTTGAAGTTTTTCAACCAAACCAACTGATTGGTTGCTTTTAAAACTCCAGTTTTCTTTATTAAGAAGGTTTTGCGAAACGATAACCGAATCATGAAAATCAATGTCAATTACAACGGATTGGCTGGCTTTTGGAATTTTAATGTAAGTAAATGGCTGGTTTGTTTCTTTCTGATTTTTTGCAATAATTATTACAGGATAAGTAGTAGCGCCTTCAAAAATCTGAACTTCGGTAAAATCGATGTATTTTAAAAACTGAACTTCATTTTGCAAATAATCACGAATTGAGATTCCGGCTGTGGTTTTGTCAAATGTGTTAGAGATGAAACCAAACAGTCCTTTTGTTTTTAGCAGTTTGAACGATTTTTCATAGAAGTACGAAAATAAATCTCCGGCTGGATTATAAACTGTGTAATTCGCTTCTAAATTTCCCCTGAAATCTCCGTGTAATTCAGCCCGCACATAAGGCGGATTTCCAATCACCACATCAAAACCTCCACTGTATTCTTTACGGAAAGCGTGTTGGGGGGAGCAGGTCATTTTATCAACAAGGGAGCTTACCCCTTTGTTCTCGGGTTGTTGGTGCTTTTTCCGGTTATTCCGGATATAGGTTATTGTATTTTGCAGTTGTTCTTCGCTGGTTATTTCTCTTTGGTCGAACTTTGCTGCCCATAGGTGGAACTGCGTTTCCCCGCGGGGAGCATGCTCCCCTATTTTGTATCGAGATTCGGCACTGTACCCCGCAGCATGCTGCGGGGTTGTGCCCGTATTTTCCTGTTCTGGATGGGGAGCATGCTCCCCGCCGGTATCTATAGTACCTGCCACGTGCAGCGGAGCATGCTCCGCTGTACTGGCATGCTGCGGTGGATTGGCATACTGCGGAGGAGTTTCGGCACTGTGCGCCGAAGTATGCTCCCCAAATGCTTCCATTGGAATAGTTCGCCCCATAGCTATGTTGCACGCCCTTGCCGACATCGATTTTATTTTCTGGACTATCTTAGGTAACTCTTCCTCTTCGCATACCAGAAGTATATGTGCGTGGTCGCCACAAATATTGAAGGCTATAATATTCAGTTTGTCCTTTTCTGCAATTTCTGCAATGGTTTCGCTTACTATTATTTCTTCTTTTTCCGAAAGCCAAACTGGTTCTCCCAGCTTCACATGATTATCAAACATCCTTTGCGAATACCGGGAATTATGTGTTGCAGTGGTAACATGATATGCTTTCTTATTTTTCTTATGGAAAATATTGGGGAATTCTTTTTGCCAGTTGAATGCTTTTTCTCCTGCAACTTCGGGATCATCAATCAATGAGTTGCCACATTTAATATTGTTACTGAGACTGTTTAGCTTCCGTCCTTTTTGTGCGGTGCGGAGCCAAAGGGATAGTTTGGCAATATCAACCGATTCTTCGTTCAAATCAACGCCGTAAATATTCTTTTCGAGAATGTCGGTGGTAATGTCGGAGAAAATGATGGAACCACCGAGCAACTGTTCGCGCAACTCATCAATTTTGCTGTGTTCATTTATCAGAAATTCCAGTGCCTGGTTTAAAAAAGCCCCCGAACCACAAGCCGGGTCGAGAATGGTTAAACTCAACAACCAGTTTCGATAATCATCAAGTTTTTTATCAAGCGATTTTACACGATCCTTTTTTCGGTTTTTTCTGCCTTTGGTATATTCTTCGTCAATAATACCCAGTGTAGAGCGTTTTTCTTCGCAAAGTTTTCCAACCGTGTTTTCAACAATGTATTTGGTAATGTATTTCGGAGTGTAAAAAATACCGTCTTTTTTGCGCTTCGATGTTGTGTGGGGAGCATGCTCCCCCTTTTTCTCTTTTTGTTCTGCCAGGTGCAGCGGAGCTTGCTCCGCTGTCCTGGCTATCTCTGCTTGAACATTTTCAATTTCGCCCAACGAGTGTTCAAAAATATGCCCAAGAATATTTACGTCAACATCGGTTTCAAAATCGTAATTACTCAAACGTAGCGTGTGTTCGTGCAATATATCATCGTCAATGGTAATATTGTCCAGAATTTCATCAGGTTTGAAAAGTCCGCCATTGTATGCGTAAATGTCGTATTTCTTACCTTTGAAACCGGTGTTCATGTACCCGAAATATTTTTTAAAACGGGTGTATAAGGGGAAATATTCGTCGAGTTCTTCTTTTAAGGTTGTCCACTGTTTAACAATTTCACCAATTGAATTGGGCGGGAGCAACAATCTGTCTTCAGCAAAAAAGATAAATAGAAAACGGTCTAACAGTTTTTGTGTCTTTTTGAAGAGCAGAATTTTGTCGGTTTCAGGATTGTTTTTTACAAGATTATTAAAAATGGCTTCACGAAATTTTGAATAGTCGGCATATAATTTTTTTGTAATATTTTCTTCCTGTAAAACAGATGATTCCTTTAATTTTAAAGGCAAGTTGGTTAACAAATTATCCTTTGCCAGACAAAGCCACAATAACGAAAATTGTTCTTTTGAAAGATTGAACAAATCAAAATCAATGTGGTCAACCGCATTTTGAATGTAAAACCTAAGTTTCCCGAAATTCGATGTAATTACATATTCGCATTTCGGGTGATGATTTTTATAGCCAAACGCCTGCGTTTCGATTTTATCTAAATCTGTGGTGTCGGTTCCTTTTAATTCAATTACCGCTATTACTGACTGGGGAGCATGCTCCCCAGTGAGTAATATTGCCCCATCAGCTTTTTTACTGTTGGCAATGTTTTTTAATTCGGTAGTCAGGTTATAACCGGGCTCAGGATTTAAAGTGTACCCCAAAATTTTCACGAACAATTCCCGCAAAAATCCTTCCTGAAATTGTTCTTCTTTTGAGTTTCTTATGTTTTCCTGTCTTTCCGGATTAGCAAAATAGTCTTTAAAAACAGCATATTTTTTAT
Source organism: Bacteroidales bacterium (assembly GCA_021740425.1). Lineage (GTDB taxonomy): Bacteria > Bacteroidota > Bacteroidia > Bacteroidales > 4484-276 > SABY01. Next base: position 3,103 of record JAIOZV010000147.1, read on the forward strand.
CGATTAAGGTTGAATCAAGATCGTTTAAATATTTCTTTTCAATTGATTTTTGGAATAAGCTCATGGTTGGCTTTCTCTGAGGTTTTTAATTTAATTCGCCTAAATACTTTTTTCATTTACGATCCAATTAGCTATCTTTCATTGAAGCATATACTTTTCAAAAGCCCCGATTCGTAGGTTTACGAATCGGAGCTATTAATATTTCAAAATATTATTTTATAATCCTAATTTAATTATTCGACAAGACTAAACCTTGCAGAATTAACATCCCGTGAATTGGTACCAACAAAAACTTCAAAATCGCCGGGCTCTGCCACCATTTTCATATTAATATCCAGGAACTTCAATTTGTCTGCCCCAATTTCAAATTTTACTGTTTTGGTCTGACCTGGTTCAAGAAATATTTTTTCGAAACCCTTCAGTTCTTTTACAGGGCGGGTAACGCTTCCTACCAGGTCGCGTAAATAAAGCTGAACAACTTCTTCTCCTGCATATTTTCCTGTATTTTTTACATCAACCGACACAGTCAATATTTCGGATGGAGAGATGGTGTTTTGGGAAAGCTTGATATCAGAATATTGAAATGAAGAATAACTCAATCCATATCCAAAGGGAAACAAGGGTGTATTTTCCACATCGAGATATTTACTTGTCCATTTATCTTCGGTTATTGGCCTTCCGGTATTTTTTGTGTTGTAAAAAATCGGAACCTGACCCAAATTTCTTGGAAATGTAACTGTAAGTTTACCTGAAGGATTATAGTCTCCGAAAAGAACGTCAGCGATGGCATCGCCGGCCTTGGTTCCCAAAAACCAGGTTTCAAGTATGGCGGGAGCCTGTTCGTTAAGCCAGGTTAAATCCAGCGGTCTGCCATTCATCAATACAACCACGATGGGTTTGCCAAGCTTGTTGAGCTCTGCAAACAGTTCTTCCTGAACTCCGGGGATATTTATGCTGGTACGGCTTGTGGCTTCACCACTTAAATCTCTCGATTCGCCGATAGCCAGAACAATTACATCCGACTTCCCGGCGACTGCAAGCGCTTCGGAAAAACCTGATTTATCGGTTCCCAAAACATCACAACCCTTCGCATAAAAAATATTTGTGCCCGGCAATTTGGCCTTCATCCCTTCGAGTACGGTTGTGCTTTTCATATAATCGCCTGCTGCCGACCACGAACCAATCATATCTGTTTTGCTGTCGGCCAGAGGCCCTATCAAGGCAATGTTTTTGGTGTTTTTTGACAAAGGGAGAATCTCTCCTTCATTTTTCAGCAGAACGATGGATTTTGCTGCAAACTCCCTGGCAAAGTTGAGATGATCAGGGTGCATGACCAATGTATTTTCGCGTTCTTCGTCGCAATATTTAAAGGGATCGTCAAACAATCCCAACTTATACTTAATACTCAGAATTCGCCTGACCGCATCATCAATATCCTCTATTTTCACTTTTCCTTCATTAAAGGAGGTAAGTGTGTAATCATTAAAAATGGCGCTTTGCATATCCATATCAACTCCTGCATTTAATGCCAGTTCACCTGCTTCTTTATTATCAGCCACAATTCCATGATCAACCATTTCCTCGATGGAAGTGTAATCGGTAACCACAAAACCCTGAAATCCCCAATCACCTTTTAAAATATCACGCAACAGGTATTTGCTACCGCTGGCAGGTACACCGTCCAATTCATTAAAAGAGGTCATAAAAGTTCCAACACCTTCATCCAAAGCAGCTTTGAAGGGAGGCAGGTATATTTCGCGCAAGGTACGGTCGGAAATATCTACTGTGTTGTAATCGCGCCCGGCTAAGGCGGCTCCATAGGCAGCATAATGCTTGGCGCAGGCTACAACAGTATTGTTATCTGCCAAATCCTTCCCCTGAAAACCACGTACTCTGGCAGCAGCAATCAGGCTCCCCAGGTAGGTATCTTCACCGGCGCCTTCGCAAATCCTTCCCCAACGGGGATCGCGGGCAATATCAATCATCGGTGCGAATGTCCAGTGCAATCCCTCGGCTGAAGCTTCAACGGCAGCAATATGTTCGGATGCCTCAATCAATTTTAAATCCCAGCTTGCAGCTTGTGCAAGTGGAAGCGGAAAAATGGTTTTATATCCGTGAATAACATCGTATCCGAACATCAAAGGGATTTGGAGGCGGTTATCCTCCAATGCCAATTGTTGTAGTTCACGCAGGTATTTTACGCCAAAGGCATTAAAGATGGCTCCAACTTTTCCATTTTTTATATCTTCCTTGTAGCCAAGCCTCATGGTTGGGCCTGTCACATCCCAATCGCTGGTAAAAAGGGTCATCTGCCCAATTTTTTCTTCGATGGTCATTAAGGCAAGCAAGGAATCAACTTTTTGTTCCATGTCAGTTTTTTTTTGGTTGGGTTGCTGACAACCGCTGATTTGAACAAATAAAATTACAGACAGGAGATAAACAAAGTAATTTCGTTTTTTCATATTTATTAGATTTTAAAATTAGCCGGGCAACAATATTAATTTTTGTAATAGAGCTTAATGAATGTAAACAACCTGCCAGGTAATTTACACCTGACAGGTTGTTCACCAAATAAATTTTCTGCTAAAAACTATTTTTCAAGATTATAGAAGCTCAAGACTTCTTCTGCGGTAATAGCTCGTTTAAAAAAGTGCATTTCATCATACAAACTTAGGTCAGAAAAATGATCCCAATAGGTGAAATTGGGAGAGCCTGAACCAATGGATATTGAGGAGCAGTCCTGCCAGTTGATGGGTGCTGTTAAGCCCGGTTTTTCCATAACTACTTCACCGTTGACGTAAATGATGGCCATAGTATCAGAAATCGAAACGGCAATATGTATCCATTCGCCGTCAGGAGTAATAGTAATAAACGGGTTCATCCATACCTCTGTTGTTCCTACGCCAAAGTTGATACCGATATTTTGATTGGCACCGCTGTTTTCGCGGAGCATTCTAAAGCCTTTGTATCTGGTAGTGTCGTTGTATTCCTCATAAGGGCGGCTTATGGCAATTATGCCACCGCGGGCAGGCTCCGGATTAAGCTTGTACCAGAAGGCAACACTAAATTCAGTTCCAAGAATACCTTCGGTTGGGTAGGTGAGATATGAATCTGTGGCGCCTGCATAGGCATCTCCAAGTTTTCCTTCTGCATATCCGGGAGATCCAACAACCGGAATTTGGTTTCCGGTAATCCTGTCAAGGTAGGCACCATCAAATGAAAGATAAAGCACCTCGTCTTCCAGAGGATCATAGGGAGGTACTGTGATCTTCGTAAAACTTACAGTTTGGCCGGTACTTTTATCGGCAATGTCTGTAGCAGTAACAGTAATTACGTGGTCTCCATCCAGCATACCATTGTAGTTATATGAAATATCGGCCCGCCTGTAATCAAGAAATGAGTTTAAGTTGGCAATTTCAACTCCATCGAGTTGAATAACAACGGATTTCAATTCAAAGTCATCGGTGGCTACACACTTGATTGTAATTGTAGCAACTGAATCGGGGGAGAGGACATTTTTTCCATCAACCGGATAGCTGACAACAAGTTCAGGGGCTGTTGCATCGGTTCCCGGGTCAACGGAATTTATGGGGTCAAGACCCTTTTCACATGAAACAGCTAAGGCTGCTATCAGTGAATAAATTAAGAAGTATTTAATAATTTTCATATTCTTTCGATTTTAAATTTTCAAACATTTTGCTATTGACCAAGAATAGGCAATTGATCTATCTGGTTTTGGGGATATGGGAGGAAAGTTTTGTCGGCAGAAAATGTTCTTCCACTATAATTCAATTCATCCGTTCTTCCCAGTCTTACCATATCGTAAAACCGTGAACCCCATTCCATGGCCAGTTCTGCAAATTTTTCATCCATCACCTGGTCGAGGGTAACGCCGGATAAAGGTGCAAGGCCGGCTCTTTCTCTTACCAGATTTACTGCAAGGTCAGCAGTACCTGCGGTGCCTGAAGCTCCCTGTGTAAGTGCCTCGGCATACATTAACAGAATCTCGGCATAGCGGATGCAAGTGAAGTTTTTGTTGGTTCCATAGTCGGTTCTGCCTGGAGTAAGCTGGTCGGAAGGGAGATAGTGCTTGCCACTCACGAATATTTCACGGGCAAAGTCATTGATTCTGTCGCCTGAGCGTGTGGTATTTGAAATCCAACCCGGGAGGTTTGCATAATTGGGATCAGTTTTAATTGAATCGATCCCTTTATTGGTAAACAAAACACTGGTTTCCAAACGTATTGTTTCGCCGCGATCAAGCATAAACTTCACATATTTCATACTTGGTTCCCAAAATCCCCAACCATCACCTGAGCCTTCGATAAAAGGGGTCCAACCCTGAGGACCAAAAAAGGCGTATAAATAAGCAAAGTTATCGCCCGAACCTTGTCCAAGATCTGAGTACTGCATCTCCCAAATATTTTCGTTGTTCAATTTGCCAGGAATTTTAAACAACTGATAAAAGTCAGATTCAAGAGCAAATTTTCCTGACTTAATAATTTCACCGCTGGCATCGGCCACGGCCTGATAGTTTTTAAGCTCAAGATTGGCAAGTGCTTTCATGGCATAGGCTGTATATTTGGTAACGCCACCCGGAATGTCGGTGCGTTCATTTGGCCTTACTGTCGGCAAATTGGGAATGGCCTCATCCATCCAATCCGAAATCAATTGCATAATATCATCTTTTCCGGTTAATGGGGTTGCAAACAAATCAGAAGGGTTGGAGGTGGGAGGAACAAGCAGCGCACCCCAGACACGGCTAAGTTGAAAGAGCCACCATGATTTAAGGACTTTAACTTCAGCAATATATTGATCGGCCAGTGCCTGATTGGGAGCAAATTCTTTAAAGAGTTCAATTTGTTCCATTGCCGAGTTGGCAGAAAACATGTTCTGATAGTAGTTTTGCCACAATGAATTATACATCCAATAATCCTTGTTGTAATTGTATTTGTCGGTCTCCCAAAAATCCTGCTGATCGCCAAGGCCACCTGCATTCACATCATCACCGCGAACTGAAATTAACGGGAAATCTTCCCATTCGGTATTGTTAAATTCGGTGTATGTACCAATAAGTGGCAAAATCATATCCTCACTTTTGGTATAATCTGTATCACCTGTAAAGGTTCTGTTTTCTGCAGGCTCATCGAGGTACTTTTCGCATCCGGAAAAACCCAAAAGGAAAACAAGTGCAACGGTACCTGTAAATATAAATTTATTTAGTTTCATAAGTCAAAAAGTTAAAAAATTAGAACTTGATATTTAAACCAATAGTATAAACTGCGGCAACCGGATAGGTTTGTGTATCCCATCCATTGGCTACTTCAGGGGTAAATCCGTTGTATTGGAAAAGGGTTAATGGCCGTTCGGCAGTCAGGTACACCCTTGTTTCGGGGAAGCTACCTCCCAGCCAGGCACTGTTTCGAATGGTATATCCCAACTGAATATTCTGAATTCGGAAGAATGATCCGTCTTCAACAAAGTAATCGCTCATTTTCTGATTCCAGCCTTTGCGCAATCCGGCGGAAGAAGGATACTCGTTGGAGGTTCCTTCGCCGTGCCAGCGATTTGTAGCCAGGTCAGCATCAACATTTCCATCAGGTGTCCAGATAATTTCGCCCCGTTTGCGGTTGAGGATTTTATTTCCGGTTTGCCCGTAAATGCTGGTGGAAAAGTCGAAATTCATATAATAAATACTGATGTTTCCACCATAAATAAAGTTGGGAAAATATGAACCAAGAATTACACGGTCATCATCGTCAATTGCTCCATCATTGTTTTGATCCACATATCTGAAATCGCCTGGTTCCAATCCGTTTTCAACAGCTACCGGATCAGCATCTATTTCAGCCTGATTTTGATATACTCCGGCAACTTCGCGTCCATAAAAAGCCATCAAAGGTTCGCCAACATAGGTACGCTGGCGGAATTCGGCGGTTCCTCCATCAATGTAATTCTGTCCGTAAAGATCGATGGCCTGATTTTTCAAGGTTGAGAAATTAACCCCAACACTGTATCTGAGTTTTTCGTTCACCTGATTCGACCAGTCTAAAGCCAATTCAAATCCGGAGTTTCGGATTGTACCAACAGGTTTAAGCACACTCCCGCCAACTGATGGGATGTTAACAGGAATAGCTGCATTCTTGGTGTCGCGGTTGTAATAATCAAAATCAACCGACAAATTATTATTTAACATCTTTGCAGTAAAGCCAAAGTTGGTTTCCTCGGTAAGTTCCCACTTGAGTGTTGAATAGGTACTCGAAACTACCGTACCCGAATAAACGACTCCACCCAGGGTGGTGTTGTAAACGTTGGTGGTAAATGCGCCATCGCTGGCCTGAATACGGTCGTTACCCAATTGTCCCCAACTGGCACGAAGTTTCATATAGGGTAAAATATCATTATCTCTCAGGAAGTTTTCCTGTGTGATCACCCAGGCTACACCAATGGTGGGGAAATATCCCCATTTTTGCTGGTATTTATTGCTGCCGTCAGCCCGATAGGTGGCGTAGGCAAGGTACTTTTCATCGTAATTATAGGATACCCGGCCAAAATATGACATGCCAAACTGACGGAGACCGTTGTCGTGAACCGCTTCAGCAGGAATATTCAGTGCCTGGTCAATATACCATGATTGCTCCATATCGGTGGGGAAATTTTTACCCTGGGCAGTCAGATAGGTATAACCTTCATCTTTGAACGATGTACCTGCCATTACAGTAAAACTGTGTTTGTCAATATTTTCGTTGTAGGTCATTACATTATCCCAAATATTGTTGTTGTAGTTTGTAAAATACCTGGTAATGGTGGCATCGGGATTTTGAAAACTATTCCCGATAAACCAGGGCAGATTAACAACACGCTGATCAATGGATGTAAAACTGTAGTTATAGGTTGATTTAAATGTCAGCTTTTTTGGTATCAAATTGAATTCCAGATAAAAATTGGAAAGCAATTTCTTGATCTTCATTTTATCGATATTAAAATCCATTGTGGGGAAAGGATTTTGGCCACTCCTGTAACCCAAATCCTGGGCATTGGAATAATTTACAGGATCAGCGGCGGTATTTGAGGTATCATTAACCGGCATGATTGGAACGGCAAAATAGGCCTGATTCCAGGCACCTGACTGGGCATTGTATTTTTCGGCATTGCTGAAAATAATATTCCCTCCAACGGTGAGCCAGTCGGTTGCTTTTAAATCAATTTTTGCACGAAGATTCAATCTTTCGTATTGATTTTTCATATCCATAATCCCATCTTGCAGGAAATAGTTACCCCCCACCGAATATCTGGCTTTATCGGTACCACCCGAAAAATCCAAACTATGGTTGGTAATGACAGCAGGACGTAGAATTTCGCTGTACCAATCGGTATTGGGCGCCGGAATGTTTGGATCGATCCGGCTTCGGCCGTAGCGTTGCATGGCATTATCGATAAACGACTGTTCAGCTTCCGACCCCGACTCCATAGCCATGGCAGTAAACTGCTGCGAATTGGCCATTTTCACTACATTCTGCGCAACCTGATAACCGGTGTATCCACTGTAGCTGATTTCGGTTTTTTGATTGTAGGCACCTGATTTTGTTTCGATCAAAATAACGCCATTTGCTGCTCTCACGCCATAAATTGCTGCTGCAGAGGCATCCTTCATCACCGACATGGAGGTAATATCCGAAGGGTTGAGAAAGTCGATGTTATCATAAAACATTCCGTCAACCACGTACAAAGGGGATTCATTTCCCCTTCCGGGGAATGATCCGATGCCACGGATTCTTACAGTAGGTGAGTCGCCGGGACCTCCGGTGCTAACCACCTGCAATCCGGCAACCTTTCCCTGCAATGCCTGCAATGGCTGCGATGCCGGTGTTTTTACAATGTCTTCGGACTTGACAGTGGTGATGGAAGAGGTCAGATCCTTGACCTTTGTACTTCCGTAGCCAACCACCACTACCTCATCTAAAAATGAAGTAGAGGATTTCAGTGCCACATTAATCAT
>JAIOZV010000148.1 GCA_021740425.1 Bacteroidales bacterium
TGATCCTGATTGGGAACAAGGCGCATCGAAATTTTTGCATGGGCTGTTGAAGGGATTACTGTTTTTGCTCCCTCTTCGGTGTAACCGCCCCAAATTCCGTTTACATCAAGTGATGGCCTGATTCCGGTGCGTTCCATGGTGGAATAGCCTTTTTCTCCATAAACTTCACCAATAGCAATGGCTTTTTCATATTCTTCCAAATTAAATGGAGCTTTTGCCATTTCTTTTCTTTCATCAGCCGGAACTTCCAAAACATCATCGTAAAATCCCGGAATGGTAATCCTGTTGTTTTCATCCTGCAACGAAGCAATCATTTTTGCAAGTATGTTTATGGGGTTTGCAACAGCACCACCATACAGCCCTGAGTGCAGATCACGGTTTGCCCCTGTTACTGTTACTTCCATGTAAGCCAAACCACGCAGCCCGGTTGTAATCGAAGGAATATTCTGTGCTATCATTCCTGTGTCGGAAACCAAAATTACATCGGCCTTCAACATTTCTTTGTGTTGTTCGCAAAACTTCCCAAGATTGGGAGAGCCAATTTCTTCTTCGCCTTCAATCATAAATTTAATATTGCAGGGCAGGGTGTTTGTTTTCACCATCAGCTCGAAGGCTTTGGCGTGCATAAAGGCCTGGCCTTTATCGTCATCTGCACCCCGGGCAAAAATTTTCCCATCCCTAACTTCAGGTTCAAATGGTTTGGAATTCCACAGATCCAAAGGATCTACAGGCATAACATCATAATGCCCGTAAACCATAACCGTTGGTTTTGCCGGATCGATGATTTTTTCACCGTAAACAACCGGATTGCCATCTGATGGCATGATCTCAGCCCGGTCGGCTCCTGCCGCAAGGATAATTTTTTTCCATTCCCGGGCAGCTTTCAGCATATCTTCTTTGTGTTCGGTTTGCGAACTGATAGATGGAATGCGAATCAAATCAAATAACTCTTCCAGAAATCTGTCTTTGTTTGCTTCGATGTATTTAATAACGTGCTCCATGATTAAGACTGTTTTATTAAGATTTGTAAAATTATTGCAGCATTAAGCGAGGTATAAATGTTTTAACTTTGGCCTCTTTGAATTTGAAGGCCATAAAAGTATAAAAATCAAACGAGATATGACGAAAATCAGGATTGCAATAAATGGTTTTGGACGCATTGGCAGAATTTTTTGCCGGCAAATGATCAACAACGAAAACATGGAATTGGTTGCAATAAATGATCTGGCTGATACCCGAACTCTTTGTCATCTGCTGAAATACGACTCGGTGCACCGCAGGTTTCCAGGTGAGGTGAGTCACGATGAAAACCATCTTTTTATCAATGGCCAAAGCGTTAAAGTTTGTAATGTTGAGTCACCAGAAAATTTACCCTGGGATGAGCTGAATATTGATGTGGCAGTAGAGTCAACAGGAAAATTTGTAAAGAAAGAACAGGCTGGCCTGCACTTAAAGGCCGGAGCAAAAAAGGTGGTAATATCGGCACCTGCAAAGGGCGAAAGCGATGGAGTGCAGTATATTGTGCTCGGTGTAAACGACCACCTGATCAACCGGGACGACCGTATTATCAGTAACTCATCATGCACAACCAACAACGTGGCTCCGCTGATTATGATACTTGATGAAAACTGGGGTGTGGAAAAAGGCTTTATCACAACGGTTCATTCCTACACGAAAGATCAGCATTTATTGGACTCGCCGCATAGCGATTTACGCCGGGGGAGGGCTGCTGCCTATTCGATAGTTCCTACCACAACAGGAGCCGCAAAGGCTGCAACAAAAATTTTCCCGCACCTGAAAAACAATCTTGGCGGAGCCGGCATACGCGTTCCTGTGCCCGACGGATCTTTAACAGATTTAACCTGCACACTGCGCGAGCCTGCAAGTATCGAATCGATCAACCAAAAATTTAAGGAAGCAGCTGAAGGAAAACTCAAAGGCATTTTGGAATATACCGAAGATCCTATTGTAAGCATGGACATAATTGGTAATACCCATTCAGCAGTTTTTGATGCCGGACTAACAGCAGTACTGGGTGAAAAAAATAAGCTGGTAAAAGTGGTTGCCTGGTACGACAATGAGGTAGGTTATTCGACAAGACTGGTTGAGCTGATCGAAAAATTTGCTTAATCTGCTACTATTTTTCAAAAGTTTTCAGCTCAAACTTTTCACCATCGAACACACCATAGCTATAAAATTTAATCCAATCTCCAAGATGAATATAGAAACTTTGATTCCCCAGCGGGTGGATGTTTGAAATATGCCAGTGGCCGAAAATGAAATAATTGATCGAAGGATCTTCCTTTAATTTTTCACGGCAAAAAACTGCAAGTCGTGATTTTTCGATGTTTTCAAACTCCTTATCTTCCTTTTCTTTGGCTTCAGGTTTTTCGTTGGCATACCGGCTACGCCCCGACCAAAAGAGCCCCATCGCAGTCCCGATATCGGGGTGGAGCCAATTGAACAAAAACCGGTTTATCTTCCGCTCGAAAACATATTTTATAAACTTGTAGCCATTATCTCCGGGGCCGAGGCCATCACCATGTGATAAAAAAAACCGTTTCCCGCCAAAGTCTTTTATCAGGGGTTTCCGGTAAAGTTTCATCCCAATTTCCTTTTCAAGATAATCGAAGGCCCACATGTCGTGGTTGCCGCGAAAAAAATGGATTGGGATGCCGGAATCGGTAATTTCAGCAAGTTTACCAAATAATCGTACATAACCTTTTGGAACAACTGTTTTGTACTCAAACCAAAAATCAAACAAATCGCCCATCAGGAAAATTTCCTCCGCGTCCTCCTTAACAAAATCCAGCCATCTGATAAATCGATCTTCCCTGATTTTACTCTTCTCCGGAGTGGGAATTCCGAAATGAAAATCGGAAGCAAAATATATTTTCCTGTTCTTTTTCAAAATCTTGTGTTCAATTCAGGGCAAAAGTAAGTAAAGAAAAGTTTAAAAATTATGCATGATGCAGAATGTTCAATCGGATTTAGAACCAAATATTTCTGAAATTGCATTTTCTAATTCGGTATAATCACTTGTTTTTTGCAGAATCACCCCGTTTTTATCCAACAAAAAATAATAGGGCAATTTACCTTTTAGCATAAAAAGGTTACCTACCGGGCCCTCAATGCCGCTCAAATCTGACACGTTGACCCATTGAAGCCCCTCCAAATCAACCACAGCTTTCCAAAACTTTTTCTTGTGATCCATTGAAATTGAGTAAACCTCCAATCCTTTATCCTTAAAAGTAGCGTAGGTTTTTTTTAATAACTGGATATCTGCTCTGCTTTCCGGGGACCATGATGCCCAAAAAAGCAGTACAACAAAGTTTCCCCGCAAATCTTTTAAAGCCCTGAGGTTTCCGTCCACATCAGGCAAACTGATTTCAGGAGCAATATTTCCGGAACTAATTTTTATTTCGTTTTGCGCATCCAATGCCCTTTGTGACTGATATTCTTCAACCCTCCGTTGGTGAGCTGCAACATGGGGATTATCGGGTAACTTTTTACTCAAATCCTCATTGATGCTTACAAAAAGGTCAGGTACATCCTCAATTTTAAACAAGGGTTCACCGGCAAATCTTTGATTTATTATTAAAATGGAGGCCAATGATGTTGTGTTATTTTTAATCAGGCTGTCAGCATAAATCCGGTAACCATCCATCAGCTTTTGAAGTGCAATTTCTATTTCAGTATTTATTAAATAAAAACTATCCAGGTGTTTGCTTTCAAACAAAACAAGCCCTAACGAATCAATTTTGGTTTGTAAAATTCCGGTTTCATGATAGAAATCCTGAAGCAAATTACAATCGTGGTTGCCTCTGATTTGATAAGTTTTTCGATGATCCGCTTTATCCATAAAAACCTGAATGGAATCGCCCTTTCCCAAAACCAGTGAGATTGGGTTTTCATCCCCGATTCTCAACAAATAAAAACCTTCGTGTGCCGGTAAAGTTTTAAAAGTAAAACTTCCCGTGTTATCTAAAATCAGGGAATCAATCAGGATCAGTTTATCCGGTTTTATTTCTTCAAACTTTAGGGTTTCACCGCCGGCACTATTGATAGTGCCCGAAACCACAGCAAAATCAGGAGCATTGCCGGAGTTGCATGAGAAAAGTAAAAGGGCAGGCAAAAACAATAGCCACGTATTTTTATAAATTATTTTCATCGTTCAAAACAACGCATAGAATAAACATATCTTGCATAGTGACCTGCTAGGAATAAAGAGGGAAATAATTTAGATTAAAATCCAAAAACACCACATTTCTTAAAAAGTGGAGGGCAAATAAAAAATTTTGCCCGCAAACTAAAAACCATGAAAGGGATTCCGAAAATATTTTCTAATTTCACAGCAATTTCATTTAAGGATGTTGCGAGCGATAAAATTTACATTGTTATTCCTTGGCCTTTTCACAACATTGGCCGTCCATGCCCAACAATATTTGGTAGTTCAAAAATGGGGATCCGTTAAAAATTATAAATATGAGGTAGGCGATGAGCTTTCATTCCAGACAAAAAATGGGGATTTCTTTGTTAAAGGGATTATTTCCGGACTCAACGACAGCAGCCTGACCCTCGACAACCACTATGATGTTAAATTGAATAACATCTCAAAGGTTTTCCGTACCCGCCATTTTCTGAAAGGTTTGTCAGGATTATTTTTCATTCGCGGAGGCGTCGCCTATGTGGCTATTGTAGGTTTAAATGGTGTTATCCACAACGAAAGCCCTATGATAGATGAGCAAACACTCATAATCTCCGCAGGCATGATTGCCATAGGTGTTGCCATGAAACCCTTTATAGTAAAAAAGATGGCTATCCCTGAAAAATGGCAATTGAAAGTGCTCGATTTTAATAATCTTGAAGGTGAATGGTGATCGTTAGCAAATTTTATTGGAATATAGGTTGTTGGTTTGTTGAGCCAATCGTCATGAATTATTGTTGACAAAAAATTATTTCACCCTTGTCCAGTAAGTTGTTTTGCCAAGCAATGAAACCCCAATAAACCCCCTGACCTTGAGGTTGTTTTTGTTTTCATCTGTAAAAACCATGTAGCAACTGTACGTTTTGCCGCTCTTTGGGTCATAAATGTCACCATCTTCCCATTCATCATCTCCATCAAATACAAAACCCGAAAGCAATTCAAGCCCCATTACCGGTCGTTGCTGTAATTCGGGATCGGGATTTTCATCGTCAAGCTTTGGCAGGCCAGTGTCGTCCTCGTTGGGGTTTTTTAGCCAAACGATATTACCAAAATATTTTCCGTTTCTGTTTTCGATTTTTATGTGTGCATCTTCATCTTCGTTGAGCCATACACCAAGAATATCGTCAGCTTTGACCTGTGCAGAAGCCGGAATTGCGAAAATGGCAGCCATAAACAAAGCCACCAAAACTGAACTGATTTTTGTCATATTATTAAATTTTATTAAAATTAGTTTTGCAATAATATTCATTTTAATCATGTGAAATTGACTTTTGTAAATGGAAAAATTTTAGTCGGTCATGTGTCTTGTGGGTTAGAATCCAAAATTCAGGAAACAGCAAAGTATTTTTAAACCCTCCAATCCACTTCCCCGATACCATGGGATTTTAAATATTGATTAGTTTTGGAAAAATGTTTGTTCCCGAAAAATCCTCTGTGAACCGAAAATGGGGATGGGTGCGTTGAACTTAGAATGAGATGGCGGGAGCTGTCAATCAGCAATTTTTTGGCAATCGCAAAATTTCCCCAAAGCAAAAAAACCAGATTTTCCCTTTCTTCCGACAACCTTTTAATGGCTGCATCTGTAAATTGTTCCCAGCCTTTGTTTTGATGCGAACTGGCTTGTCCGGCTCTCACTGTAAGTATTGCATTTAGCAGCAAAACACCTTGCTTGGCCCAGTTTTCCAAATTTCCATGTGCAGGAAGTGGAATCCCCAAATCAGATTTGATTTCCTTAAAAATGTTTTGCAATGATGGGGGTTGCTTGATTCCTGCGGGTACCGAAAAGGACAATCCGTGAGCTTGCCCTGATCCATGGTAGGGATCCTGACCCAAAATAATTACTTTTACTTTATTGAAAGGCGTGTAATTGAAAGCATTAAAAATTTGTGATCCGGGAGGGTAAACCTGATGGCTTGTTTTTTCTTCTACTAAAAATGATTTAAGCTGACTGAAGTATGGAGCATTGAATTCATCGGTCAGTTTTTCTTTCCAGGTTTCTTCGATAAGCGGATTTACTGGTGCCATTTTTATCTTTAGTTTTGTGCCCCGATTAAAGCAAATCGGCAATAATAAGTTTAAAATTCAGTTAATTAGAAAATTCCGGCAAAATCGTCCAACCTTTTGGGCGGTAAAGCGTTTATCAATTTCAGAAGCGTAAAAGTATGAAAAATGTAATTAAAGCATTGGTTGTTGTTGCAGCGTTTGTGTTGTTGAGCTCAGCCATAAGTTCGTGCAAGTCAACACAAGATTGCTCTTCCTATGGAGAGGTTAAAAAATTCCAAAAAGAATCGCGCAGGTAAGCTTGTTTTGTGTGGATTTGATTTTTGGCAGTCCCGATGCCTGCATAAATTTAAACATGAATGAAGTATTTTCTCAAAATAACACTTTTGATTGTTGTTTTCGGGATGTGGTTTTCGGCCTCAGCCCAAAACGATGACGAAGTTTCCTTTGAGGAAATCGACACCATCCTGAATAAAGTTATCCTAAAAAAAGAAATATCGGGAGGTGTTATGCTCAACACCAGAGGTTGGGGTTTTGTTTTCAGGAAAGGCTTCAACGAAAACGCATTCAGGAAAAACATCTGGGAGGTTGAAGTTTCAGGCATTAAGGGTGATAAACAGGTTCGTGTAAACTTTTATGGAGCCTACTATAGCAATGCCAACAGCTATGTGTATGGAAAACTCAATAAAGTGTATGATGTCAGAACCGGACTTGGCAGGCAACACAGGCTCAACACAAAGCCCTATTGGGGAGGGGTGGAAGTTAGGTTTGCCTATTATGGAGGTATTAGCATTGCAATTGCGAAGCCCATTTATCTCTATATTATCAATCAAAGCAGCTACAATACCATCGAATCAGAAAAGTACGATCCCGAAGTGCATTTTATCGAAAATATTTATGGGAGGGCTCCATTTCTTGATGGTGTTGATGAAACCAAATTCTATCCCGGATTATATGCTAAAGCAGGGCTAAACTTTGAATTTGGACAATACAAAACCAGCATTAAATCGCTCGAGGCCGGAGTGATGATCGATGGATATGCTATACCTGTTCCCATCATGGCCTTCCGCGACAAGCATTATTATTTCCTCAATTTGTATCTAAACTTTACTTTCGGAAAGCGCTACAACAAATTCTAAAAGCAAGGCGGTAGGTAAGTTGAAATACAAAGGTAGAATGAGGGGGATGTCATTGAAAATCCTTTGTGCACACGGCTGACCAGCAATAAATGTATAAATTCCATTCTGCAATCACTTTTTACTTTTGGAAAGTGGCTTGTGGGTTTCAATCGCTCATTTCCTTCAGGGTCGGGATTTCCCTGTTAGTGCTTTCAGGATTCTTCGCTCTATATCCTCTCATAGATTTATGAATTTTCATTTTGGTCAGGGGCTAAAAATGTCCAGGCTACGATGCGGCTCCTCTTGTTTCCTTGTCCTATGGCGATGGTTTTTACTGAAGCAGCTTCCACTTTTTTCAGGGCTTTGTATGTGCCTGCAAGGTTAGACTGTTTTGAAATCAATGTTGAAAACCATTTACTGCTGGCAGCATAATGTTTGCTTTGCAAAACCATATCACGCACAAATTTCTCTTCACCTCCGACACACCACAATTCGTTGTTTGTCCCCCCAAAGTTCAATAATGGTTTGGATATTTTCCTGTTTTTCAGGTTTCGCAATTTATGCAGACTTGCATTTTCAGCTTCTTCGGGTGAAGTGTGAAACGGAGGATTGCACATGGTAAAATCGAAGCGTTCGTTGTTATGAATGATTCCTTCAAAAATATTTTTCGGATTTGGCTGCAGCCTCAATTCGACACATGCTGATAAACCGTGATTTTCCTTAACAATTTTACCTGCATTTTCGATGGCTACAGGATCGATTTCTGTGCCGACGAATGACCAACCATACTCCCGGTTCCCGATAATTGGATACACACAATTTGCACCCACGCCAATGTCGAGTATCCTGATTTGTTCACCTTTTGGGATTTCCTGATTGTTTGAACCCGCCAACACATCAGCCACATTGTGGATATAGTCTGCCCTTCCGGGAATGGGCGGGCACAAATATCCGTTCGGAATATCCCAGCTTTTGATGTTGTAGTAATGTTTTAATAATGCAGTATTCAGCGCCTTCACGGCTTCCGGATTGAAAAAGTCTATGGATTCGTCGTCATAATCATTCAGTTTTACAAAAGGTATTAGCTCCGGACAAGTCCCTGTAAGCAATGTTAGGTTGTAACGTTCGCGATGTTTGTTACGGGGATGTAATTCAGATTTTACTTTCGGATGTTTTCTTTTTTTGTCAGACATATTAATGCTTTTGATTATTTATTTTTCTCCCTGTTTTTCAAACGGTATTCATCTTTCTCCTTGCTTTCGTCAAGCATGTCCTGTGCATTGTCGATCTCCGGAGACTCTTCCAGGGCTTTCCAGTCGAATTTTTCGTCAAAAGGATCCAATGCTTTTTGAGGATCGAACATATGTTTATCAACGGGCAAAGCATGATAGGGCGTGTAATCGGGTGAGGGGGTAAAAAAGTCGGAGAGATCATTGGCACCGGCATCGTACTGATTTAAATAGGGCAATCCCAAAATATTCCAGTATGATTTGAAAAGGCTGCCAAAGCTGTAATGCACATGACTTACATAATCCCTTTTTGCCCACGGCGAAATCAACATCAGAATACTGCGATGTGCATCAATATGATCCACTCCGTTTTGCGCATCATCTTCGGTGATTACTATTAGCATGTTTTTCCAATACGGTGTTTGGGAAAGAAATTCCACAATCCGTCCCACCGCCAGGTCATTATCGGCCATGTAGCTTTCGCGGAAAGGATAACCGGCTTCCGGACGATCTCCCGCACCATGATCGTTGGGAATGATTACCGTGATCATTTCAGGCATTGTATCCGATCCCGACATCCATTTCTGATCATATTCTTCAATAAACTGATCAATCCTGAACTGATCGGGGATGGCCATATTATAAGTTGGGTAAGTTTTGGAGGTCCGTGTAAAAAGTGGCTGAGGAACCGGAAAATTAATGTAATGTTTCAGCCCGGTATATTTATATTCAGTTTTGTAAATGGCCGGTTCGAACATGATACTAAAACCGAAATTGTAGAATTCCACATTGTTGCGTTCCAGGTGATCCCACATCGAGCCTGCTTCGTTGTAGTCTTCCGGATAAATGGCGCCCGCCGAACTGTTCATGGCAAAAACACCTGGAGCTTTTGATTCATTACGAAAATTACGGTTTCCGCCATAGCTGGCTGCAGTGGCTGTTTCGCACCATTCGTTGGGGTAGGTGTTGACCAGCCAGCGATGTCCGTCGGCAGAAACATCCGAATCCACATAAAAATTATCTGACATAGCAAATTGCCTTGCCAGTGCCAGGTGGTTTGGCATCACCGTTACATTTACCACAGAATCTGTTTTTGCATTGTTGTGAAAAGTAGCCCCCTTTCCATAACGCGCAAGTGTTGGATCTCCTTTTGCATTTTCCATTTGTCCAAAAATTTCATCATAGGTTCTGTTTTCTTTCGAAATAAAAACGATGTGCTTAATCGGGCTTTCTTTTTCTCCCGGAAATAGTGGAATCGGATTCTCTTTTCTTGTTTCAAAAACCGGGTCATCAGATTTTCTAAAGTTGAAATTGTTCGAAATTACCTGCGCTGTCATTTCTTTCAATTGTTTCTTATCCGGAATTTCCACAACCTGGACAGTGCCCTTCATCAGCGAGCCGATGTATGTTCCTTCGGGACCGGGTTCAAAGTTTGCTCCCCCGTTTGGGCCACTTCCAAATCCTTTGGCATTGGCGATAATCAGGTATTTCCCATCAGGGCTCACTTCCACTTTTGCCGGAAACCAACCTGTTGGGATATGCCCCAAAACTGTAAACTCAGGTATTGAAATTACAGCAACAGCATTGATTCCTGATTCAGCCACATAAAGCCGTTTTTGATCCGGACTCAGTGCCAGCCCAAAAGGAATGACACCACGGAATTGCCTGATGCGCTCGTCGGGCTTGAGATATATGGTGTGGATGATGGTATCGTGATCCACAGAAATTACCGAAATATTATCGTTGTTGCCATTGCTTACAAAAACAAATTTTTCCGTGGCAACTATCGAATTCGGGCTTGAGCCGCCAACTGCCGGAATGCCTTCAACCATTGCCCCAACAAGGTTTCCGGTTTTTATACGGGCAACAACTTGCGGGTTTTTGGGATCAGTAACATCAATGGCAAAAACCGAAAAGGCTTCGATGGCGTTAGGGTCACCCAGGCCGGGAATTGAAAGGGTGTCATTTTCGATGCCTACCCTCATTTCATCCGAATTGTAGCCAAATGGAGGAAAACCAATGGGTTTAATTTTTGCACTGTCACCGCTTCCGTCTTTTATCAGGCCATACTCAAACATTCCCACATTGGCCACATACACTTTTTTCTCATCCGGCGACAAGCAAATGCCAAAAGGATATCGCCCGACAGGAACAGAAAGTTTCAGTGTTTTGGTTTTGGTATCGATGATCACCATCCTAAAACCAATCTGATCGACGGCATACAATGTATTTCCATCTTTTGATAATTTCAGATCACCAATGTAGCCGTGACTGTAATCTGCATTTTCAGAGACAGATGCACAGTTGATGCTGTCGCGTTTTTCCCCGGTTTTTATATCGAATAGATAAATCAGGTTTTCCTGTCCGCCCGCTACATAAATCGTTTGATTATCGGGTGAAATGGCCAGCCCCATAAATACGGAGGCAAGCACACCGTCATCGGT
>JAIOZV010000149.1 GCA_021740425.1 Bacteroidales bacterium
TACTCAAACCAAAAGCACCTATTGAACTGGGAAAGAAAACCGCACATTTGTGTTCGCGGGCGATTTCCAGGACGTTGTAAACGCCATTAACACCCACATTCCATGCGGCTTGCGGCTTGGCTTCGGCAACTGCCGAAAGTAAAGCTGCAAGATTGTAAATAGCATCGATCTTGTATTTTTTTACTACTTCGTGAATACGCTCAACATCTGTAGCATCCACAATTTCCAGCGGCCCACTTTCTGCAAGTTCCTGCGAGGGTTTGGTGCTGCGATAACCTGCAACTACATGATCGTTTCCGTATCTGTTGCGCAATTCCATAGTCAATTCTGAACCAATTTGTCCAACCGACCCGATAACAAGAATATTCTTCATTTTTGTATTAGATTTTATTTGATTTGTTAATGATTTAACAGTAAAGGCAGCAAAAATATAATTTTTTCTAAAACAGCCTTTTAATTAATTACAATTGCATTCCTCATGTCCTTTTATCCGAAACAATTCTACTATATTTGCCGCCTGTTAACAAATAAACAATAGCGTTTTTTTTACTACACAAAAATCAAAATTGATATGTACGGAAAAATTAAAGAACATTTGCAAAAGGAACTTTCCGATATCAGGGAAGCCGGATTGTACAAAGCCGAAAGAATCATCACTTCTCCCCAGGGAGCAGAAATCAGCCTCACCACAGGACAAACAGTATTGAACTTCTGTGCCAACAATTACCTCGGACTTTCCAACAACCCAAGACTTGTTGAAGCTGCCAAAAGCGCGCTCGATAACCGTGGGTTTGGAATGTCTTCAGTACGCTTTATTTGCGGCGCTCAGGATATTCACAAAACACTGGAGGCCAAAGTAGCCGAGTTTTTTGGCACTGAAGATACTATTTTGTATGCTGCTTGTTTTGATGCAAACGGCGGTGTTTTTGAACCACTTTTTGGAGAAGAAGATGCCATTATCTCCGATTCACTCAACCATGCATCTATCATAGATGGCGTAAGGCTCTGCAAAGCGCAGCGTTTCCGCTATCAAAATGCCGATATGGCCGACCTCGAAGAACAACTGAAAAAAGCCAGTGAAACAGCCCGTTTCAAAATCATTGTTACCGATGGCGTTTTCTCGATGGACGGAAATGTTGCTCCAATGGATAAAATCGTTGCTCTTGCTAAAAAATACGATGCTTTAATCATGGTTGACGAATGTCACTCAGCAGGCGTTGTGGGTGAAACCGGACGCGGTGTTACCGAACTGTTCAACGTTCGCGGCGAAGTGGATATTATCACCGGAACCCTTGGAAAAGCTTTTGGTGGCGGTATTGGAGGTTTTACCACAGGCCGTAAAGAAATCATCGAAATGTTGCGTCAGCGCTCCCGCCCGTATTTGTTCTCCAACTCATTGATTCCGGCAGCCGTTCAGGCAGGTATCGAAATGTTCGACATGATGACCGAAACCAACGAACTTCAGGATAAACTTCATGCAAATGCAGCTTACTTTATAAACAAAATGACAGCAGCAGGATTTGATATCAAACCATCAAAATCTGCTATTTGCGCAGTAATGCTTTATGATGCAAAACTATCGCAGGACATGGCAGCCAAACTGCTCGAAGAAGGTATTTATGTTATCGGCTTCTACTATCCGGTAGTTGCAAAAGGGCAAGCCCGCATCCGCGTTCAGCTTTCGGCTGCACACGAAATGGAACACCTCGACAAGGCAATCGCTGCATTTACCAAAGTGGGTAAAGAACTTGGCGTGATAAAATAAGTTAATAAAGAATTTTTATAAAAAGGGCAGCCCGTCAGGTTGCCCTTTTTTTTGTTGAGGAATCTTTGCAAACAACACAATGCCTGTTTTTTAGTTTTCATTTTATCACCAACCACAATTATCTAAAACATGAAGAAATTTGTCCTTTTCACATTCATTTTCACCACTTCATATTTTGGGACATTTGCCCAGGAAAAAGTTAGCCCTGAAATCATCAGGGAAGCCCAGCGGAATGTCTGTGCCATTAACATCATGCACGAAGTTACAGGAAAATCCTCTGCACTGGGTTGTGGCGTGGTGTTTAGCTCCAAAGTTAAAGATCGGAATGAGTACTTTATAGCAACGGCATTTCACATAGTGAAGGAATTATTGGAAAATCAGGATCTAATAGCAACAATCAGCGTTTTTGACAACAAGGGCATGACCTTTTTAGCCAAAGGTGTCACGGCTAAAAATATCCTTTGGATCAATACTTCGATGGATGCCGCTTTATTGATCCTACCGCGAGATTTAAAACCCACCATCAATGTACCTGCAAATTATGAATTTTCAGGACTGGCCAACTTAAAACGCATTGGCGATCCCTCATGGGGAGAAGATATTTACCTGTTCGGATACAGATGGATCAACGAAAGCTCATTTATCGACATCGTAAAAAAGGGCATTTTGTCCGTTGGAACTACCGAGCTGCCCGGCTATGAAGGCTATTTGGTTTATCTCATCGACAATATGGCCAACAAGGGTATGAGTGGGGGTCTTGCCTTTAATGCGCGTGGAGTTGGTATAGGGATTATCAGCAGTTATGTTTACGAAACCAACAACCAATTCCTGAAAAGTGATGACCTTACTGTGTGCCTGCCGCTCACCATGTATTTCAATGTGCTTTCCAACCTTATTATCAATAATCCTGAACTAATCAAAGAAATCGTTGGTGAATGATTCCTTTTAGGCATTCATTGATATTGAAATAGTTAATTAAATTCTGGCATAATTTAGATTTGTGATAACAATTTATTGGTACTTTGCATAATCCAAAAAAAACTGAAATGTGTTGATTTAACATATCGGCATAATTCGCAAAAGAAATAAATAATATGAACTGGTTTAAGCGGTTTCGGAGATGTATGGATAAAAAACATTTTCGGCCTCGAGCGATGTTTTTAGGTTTTGTTCTTTTGACCCTGGTGACCACCTTCCGGACACATGATGCTTTTGCAATGCTCCCGGCCATTGGCCGAATCAGTGGTATGGTGAATGACAGCCTGAGTGGCGAAGGTCTTGCTTTTGCGTCTGTACAGGTGATGACGTATCCCGATTCGGTGATTATTACAGGAGTTATGGCCGATGGCGATGGCCTGTACATGGTGACGGGATTACATTCCGGAACCTACATCTTAATGGCATCCTACATGGGCTACGAAACCGGCAGCGCAAAGGTTGAGACATCTGCCGAAAAAACACAGCATGATTTTCTGCTCACTAAAAAGAACATTGTTTTGTCGGAAGTCGCGGTTACAGCAGATAAATCGCTCATGGAAAACAACATCAAAAAAACCACGGTAAACGTATCAAAAAACATGACAGTTTCGGGCGGAACGGCAAGCGATGTAATGCAAACTCTCCCATCTGTGGATTTTGATATTGATGGAAACCTTAATTACCGCGGCAGTGATAAAGTGGTGGTGCTGATCAACGGCCAGAAATCGGAGCTCGTAAAATCACTCGACCAGATACCAGCCGGCCAGATTGAAAAAATCGAACTGATCAACAACCCTTCGGCAAAATATGATGCAGAAGGCATGTCGGGGATCATCAACATCGTGCTAAAATCCGGAAAAACCGGAAACAGCAAAACCACGCTAACTGCTAATGCCGGTTACCCGGAAACCTTCGGGGCAAATGCCGGCTACTCCGGAATGTCGGGCAATACGCGATACTTTTTCAATGCGGGGATAAAGCACCAAACCAAATTTCAAACCAAGGAACATCTGCGTAAAAACTATGAAGACCCGGATGCCTTCGACTATTATCAGTACGACAGGCAGGATCAGAACCTGAACGATGTGTTCCTCAACACAAATGTGGAGCAGGCACTTAACAGCAGACACAAGCTGGGTTTTACCCTTGTCGGTTCAAAAAAGTTCAACACTGCCGACCGGAATATCTGCTATAAAACCCTGAATCACGCTGGAGCCGTGGAAAACGAAACCCTCAAAAATATCGGTATCGACCTGGCTAATGATGTTTTTGACGGCAATGTGAATTACAGTTTCAATATCAGCAGTGGAAAATACATTATGTCAAATCTTCATTTTTCATTGCTCGACCAGATACAGGAAATGAAAAACACATGGTATCCCAATCAGTCGGGCGGAGAACCTGCACTGCAAAATACTTTCTCGGAACAATCGAACAGGGAAACCGGCTTTTCGATGGATTATCTGCACCCGGAAGGGGATTCACTCCTTTTTGAAACCGGCTATCATTTCGATATGAAGGATTTGATTAACGATTTTTCTTCTGTAAGTCTATACCCCGGTCACATCGAATGGGTTGACGACACCACCCTGGACAACAGGTTCAATTTTGTCCAGTATATCCATGCGCTGTATTTCAACCTCACCACAAAGTTCAGTAAGTACGAACTGATGGTCGGCCTTAGAGGCGAATTAACCTCTGACAGAATGGATCGAAAAGACAGCCAATCCTACGCCGACTTTTTCCCATCGGTAACCCTTTCGCGAAAAATTGGGAAAATGACAACAGTTTTTGCCGGCTACAACCGCCGTATCAACCGCCCGACCATAAAAATGCTGAATCCTTTCTCCGACGAATATGCCGACATTCTCAACATGCACCATGGCAATCCCGACCTGAAGCCCGAATATGTGAACTCGGTGGAGGCAGGAAGCCGTTTTACTTCAGAAAACTTCACGGTTCTCGCATCCGGATATTTTCGACACATCGACCAGGCCATCTCAAGAGTGAAATCAGCCACCAACGACAGTGCCCTGATGGTAACTTTTATGAATCTCAATCAGGCCAGAGTTTTCGGCGGCGAAGCAGCACTCGCGATTAAACCATTTAGATGGTGGAACATAAACATAAGCAGCAATATTTTTTATACTAACCTGATGGGTACCTATGGTAACAATGAGGTGGATAATAGCAAAACTGGCTGGAATCTCACAGTGGCCAACAACCATAAACTCACAAACAATTTCGATCTGCAATGGTCTGCCTATTACCGGTCGAAGCTGCCATCGGTAATGGGAACCTACAAGGAACGCTATTACATGGATATGGCTCTTGGCATGAAACTAATGGCAAACAAGGCTCGCCTGGTATTGCGGATTTCCGATGTATTCAACACCTATTGCTTTGGACTCGATCTGGATGCACTGGATGAAAACAACTACCACTACAGCCAGCGCAACCGCCGCAAAAACGAATCCCAGTATTTCATCCTGAGTTTTATGTACAATTTCAACGGGAAAGATCAATCGCAAAAGAAACAAAAAGAGAATTTCTTTTTGGACGATTTTGATAAGTGAACCTGAATTTGAAATTTAAAAATGAAACAAGCAAAAGTTTATAACATTTGACAAAAAACTTTCTGTTCATATATAAACAATGGGCTTATTTTTTGATTCCGGCTTGCCTGCCAAATTGCTCAATGCTTGTAAGGAGAGGCTGGTATGTATAGCCTCCGAAATAGTGAGGGAAATTTGTTTTTAAGATGATACTGGAGTTGTAGGCTTCCGGAATTTCTTTTTCCATTCTGCCGGGATAAAGGTTCTGATAGTTGATAATCTTAGCCGAAAAAACCCCGGAGATTTGTTCCAGAAATTGCTGTTGTGTAACTGCCTTTTGTGAGGGTATGTTGAATATCCCGTTAGCCTTGCTTTCCAGCGATATTTTCAGCATCAGCTTTGCCGCATCTCTTACGTCGATAATTTCCATAAAATTTTGCCTGCTTCCGAAAGCCGGAATCGCTTTTTTTTGCCTGATGTTTTCAAGATAAAACCACCGAAACCATGATCCGTTTCCAAGCATCCACGGTAGTCTGAAAATTTTTGTTGGGTAAATCTGCTTTTGCGCAGCCTTTACCAATGGTAATTCGCCCTTGTAATATTGTCTTGCGAAACTTATCGGGTTCAGGGGTGAGGCTTCATCGTGCGGGGTAGCGCTGCTTCCGTACATCAGGCTGCCTGAAGCGAAAACAAGTGTGGGTCTGGCAGAGGATTTGCCAAGGACTTTAATTAATTTGCTGTTGTACCAGGCAGCTTTCAGAGCTGCCAATTTCCGACCCTGCCTTCGCCATCGCGGCATGGACGGCCTGGCCGTATGAAAAACAAAATCAGGGGAAATTTCATCAATAAGTTTTTTGTCGATGGCCTTTAGCCCTCCTGCAATCAGTTGTTCCTTTGGTAAGCCCGGAATTGTTTTTTGGTATCGGATTGCATAAACTTCAAAATCCTGTGCAATGAGTTCTTCAAGCAGGTAGCAGCCCAAAAAACCTGATCCGCCAATTAGCAAGGCCTTTTTCATTTTACACTGGATTTGGGATTGCTTATTGTAAGCGAGTCGAGCACCAGCTTTTCGTAGTTATCCGGATGATTTTTTGAAATGTGAATTTCGGTTTGCAACGCCTGTTCATATTCCTCATGAGTAAAGTTCTGATGCCTCCATTTTTTCCTCCATTTTTTGTCGGTGATTTTCATCAAAACAATGTTAAGGCGTACAGGGAACAACATGTTCAGCAACTTTTCCAAAAGTTTTTTAATGGGTTGTTTTTTAGTGGGAATCATGAAGTGGCAGTTCAAAACACCATTATGGTTGGGTAAAAACTGCTTCATCCAATCATTTTTACCGATGAGCTCCATCACCCTCTGTTTGTTGTAAACAGGGATTAATGTTGCCAGTTCGATGGCAGCATACTGGTTTCGCTGTTTCAGTGCCAGTGCTTCGGTATCAATAAAATAATTCATGCAGAAAAAATGCTGATGCCCTGTAACGAAAGTTAGTTTTTTAAACAAATGCAACAAGGTTCTGGCAATCCAAAGGCGGTGAATATCGGTGATGATAAAGTAGTCGATATCGGGATCTTCAGAGGCATAGTTTTTTGATAATGAGCCGCTGATAGCAATGCTTTGTACAAAAGGAAATGCGGATATTATTCCTGCATATTTTGGCGATTTCTTCAATAAAAGATCAGCGCGTTTGTTCCCGGCAATTCTTTCAGTAATCCATTCTTTTTTATCATGAATCAAATAAAAATCACCCTGATTAAATATAGATCCTTTGGCAACTAATTGTCCCAGGCAATGCTCAACTTCCAAAAGTGTTGATTTTACCGGATTGAACTGATACACCTCTTCAAGCTTGAGGGGATATCTAAAAATTCCAAAATATTGAAGGCAATTCAGGCACCCAATTTCAAGGGATTGTATTTCATCGTATTCAGCCATTAAACAGATTTTGGTTTGGGAGTATCCAGCACTTTTTGATAGGCTTCTTTTGTAACTTCAGCGGCTCTCGTCCAGGTATATTTTTCAAGAATAATATCCCGAAAACGCATATTTGACGGGCTGTTTACGGCGTCTTCAACAGCTTTGTTGATGCTTTGCTGATCGTTGGGCAGACAAAACCATGCGTTGTTTTTAAAATAATCCTCGGTATCTCCATTAGGACTAACCACCAGGTTGCAGCCCAAAGCACCGGCTTCAAGCGAGCTAAGTCCGGTGGTTTCGAACCAACTGGGCAAAGCGTGTACTTTGGATGAGGCATATATTCTTATCAGCTTTTCCTGGGGTAAAAACCCGTGGAAGGTTACATTTTTCCCGGCTATTTTTTTACAAAAATTATAATATCCTGCATGATTTGGCGGGGGATTTCCAATGATTTCAAGCGGCAGATTTAGTTTGTTGCATGCTTCGATAAGGGTATGCTGATTTTTCATTCCAAACACCTGGGCCATGCAAATTACTTTTTGTTCTCTGTTTACATTTTCAGGAATTTGTCTGAACAGGTTGATGTCAATTCCGTTGGGCACCACCATACTTTCGCCGGTATAATCAAAGTCGTGCTTAATGCGGTTCAATTCGGAAACAGAGTTCGGTAATATGGCCGAAGCCTCCGAGAGCAGCTTTTTAACAGCTCTTTTATGCCCCAACAAATATTCGGAACTCACCATTTTATCCTGTCCTTTATAAAACCTGAATATGTTTTTTACATATTCTGAAACCGAGGCATTCATCATGCCAAACAATATGCGGTGCGACTTACTTCTGCCAAACTTGTCAAAGCCTGAATAATCAAGATAAATGGTGCTGAAAACATAGGGTTTGTTGCTTTTCCGGATATGGTAAAGATGATCGGCCGGCCTGATAAGATTGAAAAAATGGAGCAGGTCAAATTTTTCGTAATCAATGTTTTCGCCGGCTTTAAATACCTGAGCATTTACACCCAAACGATTTAGTTCTTGTGTGGTTTTTAATACCTGAATAGTATCTCCTCCAACAACTGTGTGCATGGTCGATCGGGTTATGAGCGCAACTTTTATCACCTTCTATTATTCATTTCTAAATGGGATGTTCCTCTGATTAAATAGTAAAGATCATCCGGATAACAAAGATAATTAAACACCTGAAGTACGGGGATTGATCACTTCAGCACAAAATTTAATTTTCTTTAAATTTTCCACCTGATAAAGTTTAAAATATATTTCCGGTTGCGAAGCAAAAAACATCTCGGGATTTTTAAAAAAAAGGGTTCTACTACCAATTTAATGGGTAAAAAAATAGTCAGCCGTCGCCAGTGCGATGTTACCGGTTAGTATTAACCAGCGCGCTGTCATTGTTAAGCTGTCGAAAGCTAACATGAGATCAACGTGGACTGACTGCTTTAATGGTCAATATTTTTAAAATGTTTCCATCGAAATTGCAGTAGTACCAAAGAAAGATAGCATTAGGTGCTTACCAACCATGTTTGCCAAAATTTGGTAAAATTTTCCGCGCAAGCTACGCTAAGCCTTGTTTCGCAAAGAACGCGAAGAACAGGAACAGTTAAAACACTACTTCACCATCCTCAAGTGGTTTAGCTCTTCGGTGGTGAGGCTACGATAGCGCCCGCGGGGCAAATCTTTTTTGGTGAGGCCTGCAAAAAATACCCGGTCGAGTTTGATGACCTTATAACCCAGCGATTCGAAAATACGGCGAACAATTCTGTTTTTCCCTGAATGCAGTTCAATGCCAATCTGTGTACGGTCTTTGCCATCTCCAACATATTCGATGGCATCAGGTTTAATTATTCCGTCATCGAGGTTTATGCCTCGGGTGATGTCCTCCAGGTGCTTGCTGTTTACCGGCTGGTCGAGCTGAACATGATATATCTTTTTGATGTTGTTGCTGGGGTGTGTTAATTTTTTGGCCAGTTCACCATCATTTGTAAAAAGCAGCAGGCCGGTTGTGTTCCTGTCGAGGCGACCTACCGGATAAATACGTTCCTTGCAGGCTTTTTCCACCAGCATCATCACGGTATTTCGTTTTTCGGGGTCATCGGTGGTGGTAATATAACCTTTGGGTTTGTTGAGTAAAACATATCTGTGGGTTTCAGATGCCAGTGTTTCGCTGCCGATTTGTACTTTGTCGGTTGGCTTAACCTTGGTTCCAAGTTCGGTAATTACTACTCCGTTCACTTTTACTGCACCGGTTTCGATGAGGTTGTCGGCTTCGCGCCTGGAGCAAATTCCTGAATGTGAAATGTATTTATTCAACCGGATCAATCCTCCATCGATCACATAATCGCTGGTTTTTTTAGTACGACGGCGTTTTCCTTTATCGGGAGCGTATTCAGTTGGTTTTTTGTCAAAATTTTTTTCACCTTCTTCTCTGAAACGGTCGCTGATGAGTTTGGAAGTTTTCAGTGATCGGGAAGGCCCGGGCTTTTTTGCAGTTTTTGAGGGCGATTCTTTCTTTTTAACAAAAGCCGAAAAGTCGCCATGTTTCTTTTTACCACCCGGTATTCGGGGTTTGTCTTTGTCTTTCATATCCACATTAAAATTGGAGGGCAAAAGTAGTAAAACTAATTGAATAGAAATCTGCGTTATTGGCTGATAAATAAGAAATTGTAAGTTTGCGGTCAGGCAATTAGCAAATTGCAGCCCCTGATATCAGCATTATCGAACCTGCCCAGAACTTCAAATCTGTCTTTGGCAACCATCCTGCCCAAATCCTGTGTGGCAATAAAACTGCATGAATCGATATTTGCAAGATCCACAACATTAATTCCCCCGGTTTTTCCGGGGTACAAATACGAGAGTGGGTCGTTTACATCCCTGATCATGATTTTCATCCATGACGGGGTTTCAAAAATTCCGTCTCCTGCCGACCAGGCCTGTGAAAAAAGTTCGGTCATGCCATATTCTGAGAAGATTTTTCCAACGCCGAAACTGTTACAAAGTATGTGGTGCAATTCTTCTCTTACCATTTCCTTTCGCCGGCCCTTCATACCGCCGGTTTCGATGATTACAGTATTTTTTAGTTCGAACTGATGCTTATCGGGCAAGTCGAGCAGGGCAAAGGTAACGCCCATCAAAATGATTTTTTGTCCGGCAGCATCAAGGGTGAGTAATTTATGGCGTAAAGCCGCATCATCGTAAAGAAAAAACCCGCTGTCGGGATGGCCGGATAATTGGATAAGCTTTTTAACCATGTAAACCAACGATGAATGTTGCTGTTCAAGATAGGATGGAAGCAGTGCCAGAATACAAAAATCTGAGGCCTGACCAAAAAAATTCTCAAACCCTTTAACAAAGGATCTTTCGTACATATCCAGCTTAGGATAATAATGTTTGCTTGTGGTGTTTGCTGTGGTTCCACTGCTTTGGAAGTATCCAGCCGATGTGGATTGATAACTGACAACTTTTTGGCTTTTGAAAAACTCGATGGGAAGGAAAGGAATTTGCGTAACAGACTCAATCTTTTCAGGATCAACTTTCAGTAAATCGGCAAAGTTCCTGTAAACGTGATTGTTTTCGTATTGGTATCGAAATATTTTTATTGCAGCTTCGTTGAAACTATCATCATCCAAAATATTAAAAATGGCATTTCGAAAAGTGTTTTTCATTATTTTATCAACAT
>JAIOZV010000150.1 GCA_021740425.1 Bacteroidales bacterium
AAATCCCCAAAGAGATCGATGGTGATCCCCAGTTTTTTCATCTCTTGTTGCAGCACCAAACCACGGTTACTTTCTTTTTGGCTTAGTCGCGAAACACCCGAAATATGACTTAAACCACTTGCTGAGGCAGCCAAAACAACCAGCGGAGGGAAAAGATCGGGACAATGGGTGGCATCAAAGTTAAAGGCTTGGGCATGAGATTTTTTGATCCGAAATCCTTCATGGCCATTATTTATCTTCAGGCCGGCTTCGGCTAAAGCTTCAAGTATTTTAATGTCTGCCTGGTGCGAGTGAATATCCAAACCTGTAATTTTAAGGTTGCCGGCTATAGCTGAAGCCACCAACAGAAAAGCAGCGCCGCTCCAATCACCTTCAATTTCGAGGTTTGCCGGCCTGTAGGTTTGCTTTCCTTTAATTTGAAAAGTTTTGTAGTCCTGATGCTGAATTTCGATACCAAATTTGTTCAACATATCAAGGGTCATATCGATATACGGAATGCTTTTCAGGTTTAGAACCTTGAGTTGTGTATCATTTTTTGCCAGCGGCAGTGCCATAAGCAGGCCCGAAATAAACTGGGAACCTCCTGAGCCATCCACTTCCACAGTGCCACTGTTGAGCGGTCCCCTAACTCTGAAAGGTAGTTTGCCGTCGGTAGTTTTGCAAGTAGCGCCTAAGGAGGAGAGGGTCTCGGTGATATTTCCCAGATGCCGGTTTAGCAAGGTTCCCTCACCGGTAATTTCACTTTCGTTTTCAAAGAGGGCAGCAATGGCGATCATTAAACGAGCCGCCAGCCCGGATTCTCCGCAATTGATGGTCTTTTGAAATGCAGAAACCCCACCGGTAATTTCAAGTTTGTCCGGGAACTCCAGTATTTGAGCTCCAGCCTGACGTGCAATAGCGGACATGGCAAGGGCATCGTCACATTGTGAGGGATAAAAAATCTGTGATGTTCCTGAGCTCAGCATGGCTGCAGCAGTAGCCCTTATGGCCATGCTTTTGGAGGATGGAGCCCGCAGTGTGCCCCAAATTTCGGATGGGAAAACTTTGATGTCCATGCTAAAAGTTAAGTTGTTTTAATTCTTCAACC
Source organism: Bacteroidales bacterium (assembly GCA_021740425.1). Taxonomy (GTDB): domain Bacteria; phylum Bacteroidota; class Bacteroidia; order Bacteroidales; family 4484-276; genus SABY01. Next base: position 1,088 of record JAIOZV010000150.1, read on the forward strand.
ATGATTTTTTCGACAAACGCCCGACCAATTCCCTGAAGTAATACAAAGAAAATGGCATCCTGTTCACGTTTTTTATCTTTAAACAAAGCATCGAGAACTTCATTTTTGTTGCCTTGAAATTTTATGGGAAGCTCAAGACATTCCAATAATTTAATTATTCGGTTCAAGTCCTTTTCGTTCATGTAATTTCTTTGAACCGATAATTTTCCGGCGATCACCGAGCCAAGCGCCACCGCTTTACCATGGCTTATTCCGCTAACCTTTTCGATGGCATGGCCAAAGGTGTGCCCGAAATTGAGTATTCGGCGTTCACCCTTTTCCTTTTCGTCACGGTTTACGATTCCGGATTTAATTTCAACAGATCTTTTGATCAGATGATTGATTACCTCAGGATTGAGCTGGAGCATGTTTTCGGCATTTTCTTCGATGAAATCAAACATTTCAGCATCAGCGATCAGGGCATGTTTTACAATTTCTGCAAAACCATTGGATAGCTCTTCGGCAGGTAATGTTTTTAAAACTTCAGGGTCACTTAGTATGAAATTGGGTTGGCTAAAAGTTCCTGCCATGTTTTTAAATCCGTGAAAGTTTACACCATTTTTTCCGCCAATGCTTGCATCTACCTGAGCCAAAAGTGTTGTTGGTACAAAACCAAAGCGGATGCCCCGCATGTAGGTTGAGGCTGCGAAACCTGCAATATCGCAAACAATGCCTCCGCCAATTCCAAGAATAAACCCTGATCGGTCAACCCCGAAATCGAGCAACTGCCTGTAAATATCTTCAAGCGTGGCAAGTGTTTTATGCTTTTCTCCGGGTGTTGTAATAATAGTTTTGAATCCTTTCCATACTTTACCATAGATACGATTTACGTTTTCATCTGTAATAACAATAGCATGTTCAGGTACCAAAGAGGTAAAATTTTCGATGCTTTCCCCTACCAGGATTTTACATTCTGCGCCTGATGTATTTATTTTAAATGTTGTCATATCAAAATTTTTGTAAAAACCGGTTTCAAAAATATGGCTTTTAAATCAGAAAGAAAAAGGGTGTTCCATTTAAAACAGAACACCCTGATCCATAAATTTGTTGTGAATTGCTTAGTTGATTAAAAGCTTTTCGGTGATCTTACCTTCGTTGGTTGTGATTTCCACAAAATAAACTCCGGTTTCAAAATCAGATACATTTATGGTGAAGTCGCCGGCCTGTGTATTTCTGTTCAGGATAAGCTGACCCAACTGGTTCATGATTCTTACACTTGTAATGTTATTTTCGGCTGAAATATGCAACATATCGTTGGCGGGATTTGGGTAAACAATTACCGCACGACGAACAGGATTCTCACCGATTCCAACGATGTCTTCAAGGTCGAATTTGCTGGCCTGCAAAACTTCTTTGGTGGTATTGTCCTGAAGGAAAGCAATAATTTCGCAGTTATCTTTTACATAACCGGCAATATCCACAGTAAAGGTGTTTTCGTAGGTAGTTTGGCTTGAGAAATCCATAGCGGTACCAAATTCATTGGGATACATTTCGCGGCAAACGAAGTTGAGTTCTGACAAGCCCTGCCAGTTTTCCTGAATTTCTGATTCGGTGCTTACCACATGCAACACGATATTGTTGCCCGGGTAGGGATAAATATTATCTACCATAATGTGGGCATCAACGCTGGTTTCACCATTCATTGTTACATCAATATCCAACTCGAAGAGAGAAATTTCGCCTGAACGTGCTTCAACGGAAGGAAGATAGGTTAGATAACTGCTTACAGTGTGGCTTCCTCCAACGTGTGTAAATACTCCATCGATGTTTGCGGTTGGATATCCTGTGATACCATAGTATGAACTATTGCGATAATCGGTTTGGGTGGTAGCATAGCCATCGCCATTGTGGTATTCGATGACTGCAACGGGGTGGCCGTTTTCAACCAGGTCGTCTGCGCCCATGGCTGCTCCCGGACAATACTGGCACCATGTTCCGGTCCCGATTTCAAGGAGAACCATATCACGTTCGGTACCACCATCAATAAATGCTTCAACAGGGCCTGCTCCGTTAGAAATACCTTCATCATAAACAGCTTTTACATCATACATGTAATATCCCGGTAAGAGATCCATGTCCATATAGCTGGTTTCGGTAATTTCCTGAGCAATAATTTCTTCATTCCTGTAAACATTAAAACCAATAAAACCATCTACAGGCGAATTCCATTCCAGGGTTACATCATTATCCAAAACAGAAGCTGTGAGGTTGGTGGCGGCAGGTAGTCCGGCAAAATTTTCGAGAGTTAAGTTATCATAAAAGGCTTTGGGTGTTCCATTGGTAGCTGCTGCATAAATATCCATAGCTGCCAGTGTGTTTGTTCCACCACCAGAAGCACCAATACTCCACTGCCAGCTTGCAATTTCGGTACCGTCAACCATCAGTGAGGCAGCATCTGCATTCAGATCGATAATATTGTCGATATGGAACCAGGTATCGTAAGGATAATTAAATGTTTGGTAAGGTGTGGTGTTTTCGGCTGTAAGTTCAGCAACACCACCTGGGTTGAAATAAATTTCAGAGCCCCAGATTGCACCGGCACCGCCGGGGCCAAAGGCTTGCAGAATATTGTAATATCCTACAAATCCTGTGGGAATATACATGTCGAAGCTTACAGCATATTTACCTTCGGTTTTGTCGCCAAAGAGCATTACAAAGTCGTTGGTGCCACTGCACATTACTGAATTAACTCCTGATTGGGCAAATTCGGTAGTAACAGTTCCGTCTTCGGCGCCACCTGCTCCTCCATCACCACTCCAGCAAGTCCAGAAATCGAGGCCTTGTGCAAGGGCTTGTTCAACAATTTTATCACCATCAGTGTATGCTTCAATATCATCAAAAATCTCGAAGGATGTGGCCTGCTCAATTGAAACATTATCATAATATGCTTTTGGTGTACCATTGGTAGCTGCAGCATAAATATCCATTGCTGCCAGTGTGTTTGTTCCGCCTCCTGAGGCGCCCACGCTCCATTGCCATGATGCGATTTCTGTTCCATCGATAAATAGTGTTGCAAGATCGGCATTGAGGTCGATTTCGCAATCCATGTGGAACCAGGTGTCGTAAGGGTAGTTAAAAGTTTGGAAAGGGGTAACGTTTTCGGCGGTAAGCTCGGCAACACCGCCGGGGTTGAAATAAATTTCCATGCCCCAGATTGCACCGGCACCGCCGGGGCCAAAGGCCTGAAGAATGTTGTAATACCCTACAAAGCCGGTGGGAACATACATATCCAGCGAAACGGTGTGCTTTCCTTCGGTTAAATCACCAAAAAGCATCACAAAGTCGTTGGTTCCTGAACACATTACCGAGTTGCTGCCCGATAAAGACTGTTCGTCAGAAACCGTTCCATCTTCGGCACCACCGGCACCGCCATTGCCACTCCAGCAAGTCCAAAAATCATTGCCTTGTGCTAATGATTGTTCTACCATTTTGCCGCCGGCAGTGTAAGAATCAAAGTTGTCGGTGATTTGTGCTTTTGCAATAAATGACATTACTGCCATCAGCATAAAAATTGTAAAAAGTTTTTTCATCATTTGAAGATTTAGTAAATAAAAAAATTTGATTTTGGTGTCTCAAAATGTGTATGCCAAACCAATTAAGTGCTGAACAAATAAGGTTTTATGCTTCAACATTTTCACAAAACTAAACCAAAAAAAAAGCACTCCGAAAAAAGAGTGCTATTTTTATCAAATCTAAAAAGACGATTGTAAATCTAATTCCCGAGAACGGTTCCCTTTACCTGCAATATAGAACGGTCGGTATCGGCATTGGTAACAATAGAAATGGTCTTCATGAAATCGCCCGGATCGGTGCCATGATAGGTTACTTTGACCTTTGTTGACTTTCCGGGCAACACCGGTGCCTCGCTGTAATCAAGGTGGGCACAACCGCAGGAAGCCTGGCCGTAAACAATAAAAAGCGGCTGATTTCCGGTATTTGTCAGCGTGTATTCTGCTACTTTTTTTGTTTTGAAGGGGATTTCACCCAGGTCAACCAGGGTGGTGTCCCAACTGTATGGTAACTTTTGAACCCCGGTTTTTAATTCCTTCGACTTAATCTCCGAAACATCTGCATTCTGCGCTGTAATTCCTATTGAAAGCATAGTGAAAACAAAAAGTATGGTAAGTAATTTATTCATCTTATTAATTCATTTTTTGGTTCGACCTGTTTAATATTTTAGCAAACAAAAATCATCTTTTAATTATTATGTGCTTGTTAACAAAAATCAAAACTTTGTTAATGAAGTGTAAACAGGCTGTTTTATCTGATTTATAGATTATTTTTACCTGTCATAACTGGTTTAATCCAGGTATGGCTGCCAATGCTTTGTCAGGCTTCATACTCAGATAACTATCCGATCGTTGGTTAAGGATAATAAACTTTTGCATCATAAATGAAGAGAAACCAGATACGCTTTATTGTTATTTTAGGCTCTTTCGCCATCATAGGGATTATTGTGATCCAGATTTATTGGATGCAAAAAGCCTGGAACATCAAGGAAAAGCAATTCAATCAAACCATTTTTATTGGTTTAAAAAATGTGGCTGAAAAACTGAGTATTTACACCCAGACTGATCTTCCCAACGAAAATCCTGTCAATCAGCTTTCGTCCAACTATTTCGTGGTTAATACCAACAGTGTGATTGATGTGAATGTGCTCGACCATTATTTGCGTACCGAATTTAGCCTGTTAAACATCGATACCGACTACGAATACGCAATTTACGATTGCCATAACGACCAGATGGTTTATGGAAATTATGTGTCGGTGGGCGGCAAGGACAAGAATAAAGAACAGAAAATGACGACCAACATGCCTAAATACAGCGACTATATTTACTATTTTGGTGTACGGTTTCCGTCAAAGACCAACTCGCTGACCGGCGATATGGGCTTATGGATTATTTTTTCGGCCATTCTGGTGGTATCACTCATATTCTTTGCATACGCCATTTTTATCATTCTGCGGCAGAAGCGCCTTTCGGAGTTGCAGAAAGATTTTATCAATAACATGACCCATGAGTTTAAAACCCCCATTTCGAGTATCAATATTTCGGCTGATGTAATTTCTAATCCATCAATTTTAGCTGATCCCGAAAGGTTGATTAAATACGGAAGCATCATCAAGCAGGAAAATAGCCGCCTGAATAAACAGGTTGAAAAGGTGCTGCAAATTGCACGCATTGAGAAATCAGGGTTTGAGTTGAAAAATGAGGAAATTTCGTTGAATGAGATTATTTTGGAGGTGGTTGACAATTGCAAAACCAACAACGGAAAGGAAATAAAACTGCTTACCAGCCTTGATGAAGACATTGGAATTATTTATGCCGACCGCCTTCACATTACCAATATTTTTCACAACCTGCTCGACAATGCCATCAAGTATTCCACGGGTTATCCTGAAATTACCTTTACTACTAAAATTCAAAATCAAACGATTAATATAATGGTAAGCGATAATGGCCCCGGAATTGGCAAAGAATACCAAAAAAAGGTTTTTCAGAAATTCTTCAGGGTTCCCACCGGAAATGTCCACGATGTAAAAGGTTTTGGATTGGGCTTGTATTATGTGAAAAATATTTGCTCTGCACACGGTTGGAAAATCTTTGTGAATAGCGAAATAAATAAAGGTTCTACATTTGTGATTGAAATACCGGTAAAATGAACGAAAATATTAAGCTTTTATATGTTGAGGATGACATGACCTTGTCGTTTGTAACACGTGATAATCTTCAGCTTTATGGCTATACCATTGATTATTGTGAAGATGGCATTGAAGGATTGAAACTGTTTAACGAAAACAAATACGACCTGTGCATCCTCGATGTGATGCTCCCCAGAATGGATGGCTATGAGTTGGCCTTGAAAATCAGGAAAAAGAATCAGGATATTCCCATCATATTTTTAACTGCAAAATCGCGGCGCGAAGACAAAATTCATGGCCTGCGCATTGGTGCCGACGATTACATTACCAAACCATTCAGCATCGAAGAGCTGGTACTGAAAATTGAGGTATTTCTTCGCCGCAGCGGAATACGAAAAAAAACAGATGAGCTCAGCGGTGAATGTAATCTGGGGCATTTTCGATTTGATATTGGGAACCATGTGCTTGAGGGTCCCGACAAAAAGAAACAGCTCACCCATCGCGAAGCCCAGTTGCTGGCTGCTTTTTGTCAAAACTCCGATACCATTATAAAGCGCGACGACCTGCTGATGAAAATTTGGGGTGATGATCACTATTTTGCAAGCCGCAGCCTCGATGTGTTTATCTCGCGACTCCGGAAATATCTGAAAGGCGATCCGAATTTAAAAATTGAAAACATCCACAATGTTGGCTACAGACTGATAACTCATTTTGAAAAAGAAGAATAGCAGGTTTGGCCGTAAATTAATCCCCGTAATTTTTTTAATAAATGATAAGGTCATTTTTAACGCATGAGGTTAAAGTTGGTAATCTTGGAATTGGAGGTGAAAATCCGGTTCGCATCCAATCGATGACCAATACCAATACCATGGACACACAGGCCACGGCAGAGCAATGTATCAGCCTTTTTGAGGCCGGCTGCGAATTGGTGCGCATCACCGCGCCGGGCATAAAAGAAGCAGAAAACCTGGCAGCCATAAAAGCTGCAATTAAAAGCCGGGGCTATGAAATCCCTTTGATTGCTGATATTCATTACAGCCCTAAAGCTGCTGAAGTTGCGGCGGCTCTTGTCGAAAAGGTACGCATCAATCCCGGCAATTACACCGACAGGAACCGTGGCAAAATTAATTTTACTGATGCCGGATACCACGAAGCACTTGAAAAAATCAAAGAGAATATTTCTCCTCTAATCAGCTTATGTAAAAAACACGGAACGGCCTTGCGCATCGGTTCAAACCACGGCTCACTCTCCGACAGGATCATGGACAGGTTTGGCGACACACCCGAAGGTATGGTAGAATCAGCATTGGAGTTTGCCCGGATTTGCCGGGATGAGGATTTCCATCAAATTGTATTCTCGATGAAAGCCAGCAATGTGCGGGTAATGGTTTATGCAACGCGGCTTTTGGTGAAGAAAATGATGGACGAAGGCATGACTTACCCTGTGCATCTCGGCGTGACCGAAGCCGGTGATGCCACCCAGGGACGTGTGAAATCTGCACTGGGTATTGGAGCCTTGCTAAGCGAAGGCATCGGGAATACCATAAGGGTTTCGTTAACCGAAGATCCTGTGAACGAAATCCCGGTAGCAAAAAAAATTGTTCAGTACATCTATCCCCATGATTCAGGTTTTAGCGAAAATATCTTTGAGCAATATTTTTACCCGCCCTTCGAATTTCAGCAAAGAACATCTCTTGCCGGGGATTTTGGGGTTGAGCAAAAGCCCCCGCTTGTCATTGCTTCGACCAAACCGGCAAAGTCGTCCTTACAGCCTGATTTGGTTTTGGATACCCAAAAAATCGATAAGATGGGTTTTTCTTCTTTTGATTTGGATGCTGCTGAACTAATAAAACTCCATTCATCAAAACCTTTAGTGCTTTCAGGTGCTGAAGGCCTGGCGGTTTTGGGGTTCAGAAATTTTATGAAAAAAATGGAGGAAAAGCACTTTGCCAATGCTGTAATTTTCAGAAAACATTATGAGTCTTTTGGTGAGGAGTTGGGTATAGAAGCTGCCATCGACTTTGGGCCTTTGTTTTTGGATGGTTTTGGCGATGGCATCTGGATTGAGTCTGAAAAGTCGGGTTCCGACGAGTTGGTTTCGCTGTCGTTCGATATTTTGCAGGCCTCCGGTGCACGGATTTCCAAAACCGAATTCATTGCCTGTCCATCCTGTGGGCGAACCCAATATAATATCCGGGCTGCATTGCAAAAAATAAAAGCAGCAACCTCCCATCTCACCGGTTTAAAAATTGCCGTGATGGGCTGCATCGTTAACGGCCCCGGCGAAATGGCCGATGCCGATTATGGCTATGTGGGAATGGGAGCCGGAAAAGTAGCACTTTATAAAGGCAAACATCAGGTGGCTAAAGGAATAGATGAAGTGGACGCCGTGGAAGCACTTGTGAATTTGATAAAAGAAGGTGGTGATTGGAAAAATCTCTGATAATGGAATTATGTAAATTTTTCGTTGGCAAAACAGCTTCATTTCAGTTAGTAACACCATGATTTCCGGAATCGTTAATTTGCAAAAAGACTTATGCAGGTAATTCTGCTTGTCTTTACAAGTCTTTTTTTGCCCGCTTCAAAAAATACTATTTTTACCCCCATTTTTTTTGATTTGATATTGGAATAGATCATGCTGGATCAGGACAGAACACGAATTATTATCAGAGCCTCATGGGTTGCAGTAATTGCCAATGCGCTGCTGGCCACCCTAAAAATTAATGTTGGGTTTCTTGCAGGCAGCCTTGCCCTTGTTGGCGACGGGATTGATTCGGCCAGTGATATCATTACTTCAATCATCACCCTCTACACAGCCAAGCTCATCACCAAACCCCCCAACCTGAAATTCCCGTATGGATATCGCAAAGCGGATGCTGTAGCTTCAAAGGCACTTTCGTTTGTGGTGTTTTTTGCGGGTGCGCAACTGGCCATCACCACCATCAACCGCCTGATTGAAGGGGGAAGCCGGGAAGTTCCCGAAATATTTGCCATTTATGTGGTCATCATTTCGATTGTGGGAAAACTTCTTTTATCATGGTACCTTCTTAAAACCGGTAAAAATCTGGAGAGCCCTATGCTGATTGCCAATGGGCGCAACATGAAAAATGATGTGATGATCTCCACCTCAGTTTTGGCAGGACTATTTTTTACGGTGGTGCTTAAGATGCCAGTTATCGACTCCATTTTTGCGCTGCTGATAAGTATTTATATTATGAAAGCAGCTTTCGATATTTTTATGGAAACCAACATCGAGCTGATGGACGGAGTGAAAGACGAGGGGGTTTACGGTAAAATTATCGATGCCATTAAAAAGGTGAAAGGAGCCTATAATCCACACCGGATCAGGGTGCGTAAAACTTCAAACATGTATGTTGTGGCTGTTGATATCGAGGTTGATCCAGATTTAAAAATCTCCGAAGCCCATGAGATAGCCCTTCTGGTCGAAAAAAGCCTGAAAGCTTCATTGATCAATGTTTTTGATATTCTGGTCCATGTTGAACCCCTCGGCAACATCGAAAAAGATGAAATTGACGGCATTTCTGTTAAAGACATCAAATGAAATGTTTAACCATATAATTTTTAAAATAATGAGAAGAATTTACCTGCCTGTTTTCGTAGCTGTTTTTTGCTTTTTTGCCGGAAGTGCCTTTTCCCAGGAAAAAGTATTTTCCCCTGATGATTATCTTAATCCTTCTATTTATCCTCAGTCCATCCAAAACATTGCCTGGCGGGGCAATTCCAATGAGTTCACTTTTGTTGATAAAAATGCACTGATTCAAAAGAGCCCTGAGAAGCCGGCGGTCGCCGACACCTTGTTAAAACTTTCTGAAATTGCAGCAAAAGCCCCAGGCCTCAGCAATTTGAGAAGATTCCCCCGCATCACCTGGCTCGATAATAAGCGCTTTTATTTCACAAGCGAAAACAAAGTTTTTGTTTACAATTTTGATGATGAGAAATTGCTCAAAGTAAATGAATACCCCGAAGAAGCAGAAAATATTGAGATCGATTACAACACATTTTCGGTGGCTTATACTATTGG
>JAIOZV010000151.1 GCA_021740425.1 Bacteroidales bacterium
TTCAGGTCAGGAAAACTTGGTATCATGGATTACTATAAATTTGAAAACATTCAGGCCGATACCAGAATGAGAGATTCTATTGCTCACCCCGGCGAAACTCACCCCAAAAAAGGAAACCCCAAGGATGATCAGAAAAAATAATATGATCATAATTCATATAAAAACCCGGGGTGATTGCTCCGGGTTTTTTTTTCTCGTAAAGTAGTTTTAAAATCAGTGGTAAGTATTGAATAACGAATATTATTAAACCCATACTTTGAATTTGCTGATTTCGTTAGAAAAATTAATTTTATCCAACAATTATAAAAATAAGTGCCTGACGATAATGGAACACTATAAAATGGAAATCTTTAAAAGCTTCGATGAACTCAAAAAATCGTGCGCCGATTGCTCAGATGAAGATCTTTTGCAACTGGAAAGGGCTTTTAATTATGCATGGGAAATTTTCGGAGAGCAAGCACACGAAACAGGAGAATTAAAAATAATACAGAGCCTGAATGTTGCAAAAATTGTTTCGGGCGAAATAGGACTTCGCTCTGTTTCTGTTGTTGCAGCGCTTCTGCACGATGTTATCGACAGTCCAAATGAAAACCTGATGGAGGTCGAAAAAAATTTCGGCACCGATGTAAGCAAAATTATCAGGGGATTCAAAAGGATTTCAGGCCTCCACTCCGACAAGGTGAGTTTGCAATCAGAAAATTTCAGGAACCTCTATTTGAACACGGTGGAGGATATTCGCATCATATTTATAAAAATGGCGCACCGTCTTTATGATATGAGAATTTATAACAAACTGCCCCCGAAATTAAAAACATGGTTTCTTGATGACATCAGATATCTGTACATCCCAATAGCTCACAGGCTGGGGCTATATCAAATAAAAGCTGAACTCGAAGATTTTGAATTAAAATATTCAGAACCTGAGGCCTACAACCAAATCGCCTCCAAGCTTAACGAGAGCCGTGCCGAGCAGGATAAATACATCCAAAAATTCATCAATCCGATCCGAAAAATTTTAAGTCAGGAACGTATTCAATTTGAGATAAAGAGCCGGGCAAAAACCATTTCTTCGATTAAAAGAAAATTGCAGAAACAGGAAGTTGATCTTGATCAAATTTATGACCTTTTTGCAATAAGGGTAATTTTAACAGGCGTATTAACAGATGAAGAATACCTTTTTGTGGAAGATTTTCAGCGCTTTATGGTTGAAAAGGGAGACCCCAGAAATAGCCGAAAATCAAGAAAAGACAAACAATCGGAAGATGAATCCAAAGATTCGGAAACTGAATATTTTGAAGAGCTAAAAATTGAAAAGGAAATACAATTTGAAGAAGTGAAATCATTTGAGGAAAAACGGAAAAATTATCTCCGTTTGATGCAAGCCGAGAAAACTGAGTGCTGGCATGCCTACTCGCTGATAACAAATATTTATACTCCTAATCCAAAACGCTTACGCGACTGGATTTCAGCACCCAAAGCAAGTGGTTACGAATCCCTTCACACCACAGTGCTCGGCCCGGAAGGCCGCTATGTTGAAGTTCAGATAAGAACCAGGCGCATGGATGATCACGCCGAAAAAGGTGCTGCTGCTCACTGGCGCTACAAAGAGTCGGCCTATGGTAAAGACCTGAACAGTTGGATGAACGATATCCGCAACGTTTTGGATAACATGGGTGCCGGCAAACTGGATGATGGAGAAACCTCAAAAATACACAGCGATTCGGATAAAATATATGTCTTTACACCAAATGGTGATTTACGCGAGCTCAGGCAGGGAGCCACAGTTCTTGACTTTGCCTTCGATATTCACTCCAATCTCGGATGCACATGCACCGGCGGAAAAATCAACGACAAGGTTGTTCCCATCAGGCATGTACTCCAAAATGGTGACAAGGTTGAAATTTCAACATCAAAAAAGCAAAAACCGAATCTGGATTGGCTTAAATATGTCGTTACATCGAAAGCCAAAAGCAGAATTAACCGTGCCCTCCGGGAAGAAAAATTTCAGGAAGCTCAGGCTGGCAAAGAAACCCTGATGAGAAAATTCAAAAACTGGAAAATAGAATTCAATGATGCAAATATCAATAAAGTAACAAGACATTACAGTTTTAAAAAACACGTGGATTTGTTTTTCAATATCGCTGTCGGAAAAATTGATGTTCTCAACATAAAACAACTTTTTCAGGCTTCTGAAGATATTGAGGAAAAACTTGAAAACAACCTTGCAAATTTTGAACTAACCGAAGCACTCATCGAATCACAGTCGGAAAAAGACCACGGTTATATTCTGATTGAAGCCGGAGTTTCAAACCTGAGTTATTCGCTTTCAAAATGCTGCAACCCCATTGCCGGCGATAAAATTTTTGGATTTGTAACAGTAAACAGCGGCATTAAAATTCACCGTTACGACTGCCCGAATGCAGCACAGCTCCTCGAAAAATATCCATACAGGATTATCAAATCGAGATGGAAGGAAAGTAAATCAACTCAATTTTTTAATACAAATCTTCGGTTAATTGGCCGCGACAGAATGGGGCTACTCAATGATATTACCAAGGTGATTTCCAACGACCTGAAGGTAAATATGAAAGATTTCAACTTCAAGACGGAAGGCGACAGTTTTGAAGGATTGATTAAGTTACAAATCCGGGATGCCGAGCACCTGGGATTTCTCAAACAAAAACTCCTGAAAATAAAAGGTATTACCAGGGTTGTGAGGTTTGAATGATTTGTTGGCTGCTTTTTTGTTACTCGCTATTGGATATTTGATTGTTAAAGTTGTGAAAATCAATATTATTAACCTTGAACCACTAACTTCTAACCTCTAACTTCTAACCACTAACTTCTAACCTCTAACTTCTATCCTCTTTCCTCTATTTCAAATCGAAATCTTCAATTTTTTCGAGTGTATCAGGATTGAGTACTTCCACCTTGATTTTATTTCCTTCAATATGAAAAAAGATAAGAGCATACTGCGTGCTGAAAGCTTCAACATTGTTTGTCCAGGGAAGTTGCTCCTGTGCATAATAGGGAGCCCCTGCTGCGCCATTTGTCAATTGCCAGAAAGTTCTGGATATTTCAAGTTTTTGATGGGGGTAATCTTCTGGATACATTTGCATTGCTTTTGTTATTCTCGTGCGACTGTAGTTGTGCTCATCGCCGCAAAGCAGAGCCACTGTTTTTTTACTTTGGTTGATCAGGATATCCAAAAATTCATCCCTGCGCTGTATGATGCCTTTTTCGACAGCCTGTCCTGCCACGTAAGGTCTTACCTCGTTGTTGCCGTTATACCACATGTCATCCTTGGCATGCCCGCCATTCGGGAATGCCGGTGTGTGAATGGTTACAAAAATGTGATTAATTTTTTTATCTTCTTCCAGGTTTAAAATCGTTTCCTTCAACCAGGCCAACTGATTGTCCATGATGTACCCGTGAGGGTTTCCGGAGGTAAATTTGATGGCATCTTCAGCAGGTGCATACCAATAATCGGAATTTAAAACCACCATTGCCATATTGCCATAGGTGTAGTAAAATACTGTTTCGTCATAGGATGGGAAATCCACACTTTTGGGATCCGGATCATATTTTGATCCGTCCTCACTTTTGAGCGAACTCAAAGGATTTACAACAATTTCAGCAAAAACCGATTCGGTGGATTCTGTATCCCATGGGAATTTATCTATAGAAGCAAGCATTTGATTTCCTGTGATAAAATTCAAATTCAAGGCTTCATGGTTTCCAATGCCAATAATAAAAGGTATGCGATGAGCAAAAGGCTCGATGCCCCTTTTGTGGTTTTGGTATTGCAGCAGCATATAGTCCCTGTCGGTAGCATAACCATTAATCAAATCGCCGGTGTATTGCATGAAATCCGCACCGTTGGCAAGGGTTAATGCAGCCATCTTTTTGATGATGTAAACATTGGCACCGTAAAGATTTCTTTCGCCGCCGCCCTTTCCTGCACGGCTGTCGCTGGCAAAAGCAAAAATAAAGGGTTCCTGAGAGCCTTTTTCAGGAGCTGTTTTAAACCATAATTTCCTTTGATAGGTATCTGCATTTACCGTGTAATTGTATTTTGTTGATGCCTTGAGGCCGTCAATTTTTATTTCATGCCTGGTTGTTTTGCTGCGATTTTTAAATGTGGTATTGTTGATTTCAACACTCGATCGTGTTTCGAAATTGGTGGTAAAAGAGATGATGGCCGAATTAGGACCTACCTGATTTAAATAGGGACCATCAATAACTGTTACGGCAGTTTTGAATGGAAACAAGTCCGTGAGTCGCACACGGCTATCGTAGATCATAGTTCCATCGTAAAAAACTATGCGGTAGCCCAATAATATTTCTCCACTGGTTTCCCAGTCTGTAAAATCATACTTACCACGCAAGGCTGCCATTGGAATATTTGCTTTACCACCAGAAATTACAGCAGGCTTTTTAAAAAAAACAGGTTGGGGAAAATTCACATCCTTTTCATTTATCAGCCCGTAATAAATCAGGCCTTCAAATCCGGGAGCCATAAAATCGAATTCCATACCTGCATCCGTTCCTGTGGGGTTGATCTGAAATTCGCTGTAGCGGAATTCTGAAATGTCGGCAGCGTAAGACTTTGCGCCGGTTTCGGGATGTTGAAAATAAATATTTCCTGTGTCGTCAACATAAATGTTGGAATAGGATTTTGGAATATCACTTTGGGGAGCTATTTTTGGTAAGCTTTCCTGCGGGAGAGGGATCAGTTTTTTCTTGAGTAGGAATCCGGTAAAAAGCAGAAAAATTGTTAGACCGGCCAAAAAAATAGTGCTTTTCTTCATGATGAGTATTGTTGGTGATTTATAAAAAGAGTGATGTTGTGCATAATGATGCAGGCAAATATGAAACAAAAAATTTACTTACTCACCCATATTGTTTTGATATTTACAAATTCTTTGATGCCGTAATGTGAAAGTTCACGGCCGTAACCCGAGCGTTTGATGCCTCCAAAAGGCAGCCTGGGGTCGGATTTGGTCATTCCATTTACAAACACTGCCCCCGATTCGATTTGCCTGGCAAGGGCTGTGCCTTTCATGTAGTCTCTTGTCCAGATACATCCGCCCAAACCATAAAAGCTGTCGTTGGCGAGTCTGATGGCATCTTCAGCATCCATGGCTTTTATCACAGCCATCACGGGGCCGAAGGTTTCCTCCCTGAACAGTGGCATGCTGTCGTTTACATCCGATACAAGTGCAGGTTCATAAAAAAAGCCTTTACTTCCTGTTCTTTTTCCGCCAACATGCAACTTCGCACCGGCGGCCAATGATTTTTTCACTTGCTCATCCAGATCATCCAAAAGATCAAGTCTTGCCAATGGGCCAATATCCGTTTCCCTGATTTCGGGATTTCCGGTTTTCAATGTATTGATTCGTTGTAAAACTTTTTGGATAAACTGCTCATAAACATCCTGAACCACAATAAAGCGCTTGGCTGCGATGCAGCTTTGCCCGGCATTGATCATTCTTGCAGTTACAGCCCATTTTGAGGACTGCTCCATATCTGCATCTGCAAGCACGATAAAAGGATCGGAACCTCCAAGTTCCATCACAGTTTTTTTAAGGTTTTTACCACAGGCTTCGGCCACCTTACTTCCTGCATATTCGCTGCCAGTGAGTGTTGCTGCCATAATCCCGTTATTTTTTATTACATGTGCAACCTCTTTGTTGCCGATCATCAATGTGCGGAAAAGGTTTTTGGGAAACCCTGCCTCCCTGAAAATTTCCTGAATGGCCAGAGCACAACCCGGAACATTGGAAGCATGTTTTAGTACTCCGGCATTTCCGGCCATGAGCGCTGGTGCTGCAAATCTGAACACCTGCCAGAAAGGAAAGTTCCAGGGCATTACCGCCAAAACAGGGCCAAGCGGCTCAAAGGCAACAAAGCTTTGAAAAGCATCACTTTCGATCATTTCATCGCTTAAAAAATTTTCAGCGTTTTCGGCATAGTAGCGGCAAACCCAGGCCGATTTTTCTACTTCTGCCTCGGCTTCACCAATTATCTTTCCCATTTCGCGTGTGATCAGAAGCCCAAATTCATGCTTCCTGTTTTGAAGAATGTCGGCAGCAGCGTTCATTAACCCTGATCGATGGGCAAAAGATGTATTTTTCCAGACTTTCCATGTATTGAAAACCTCATGGATGATTTCATCACATGCTTCAGGCGTGTGAGTGGCATATTCCTGTATTAATTCTCCTGTGGCCGGATTTATACTTTTCATTTAGGATTTCCTTTATATTTTTGCGAATGTACAAATATTCAAATTTCTGAAAATCGGGGAATGACAAAAACACAATCATTAAATAAGATAAAGGCGATAATATGGGATTGGAACGGCACGCTGCTCAACGACCTTGAACAAAGTATCCACTCGATGAATCAAATGCTCGAAAAGCGGAATTATCCCTTACTTGAGAAAAATAAATACAAGGAGATTTTTACTTTTCCTGTAAAGGATTATTACATCAGAGCGGGTGTAAATTTTAAGGAATATGAATGGGATGTTGTGGCGATGGAATTTATCGATAATTACAGAAGTAATGTGGCTAAATCGCGTGTTCATGATGGGGTAGGGGAGGTTCTGAAGTTTCTGGCCGGGAAAAATATGAGGCAATTTATTCTGTCGGCCATGCAACAGGAATTCTTAACAGAAACCATCAGGCAAAGGCTCGATGCCGGAGTTTTTGAAGATATCGTGGGTTTAAACAACCACTATGCACACACCAAGCTCGAAAATGCCTTTTTACTGATAGAAAAAATTGGTCTGCCAAAAAATGAAATTTTAATGTTCGGTGATACCCTTCACGATTTTGAGGTGGCGGAAGCCGTGGGCATTTCCTGCATTTTATTTTCGGGAGGGCATCAATCGCGAAAGCGGCTTATGGCCTCCGGAGCTCTGGTAATCGACAATCTTGCTGAAATCAAAAACCTGTTTTAGACCGATTTTGTATTCATTCTGTTTATTTCAATATCATTCTTGCTTATCCTCTTCCTGATTGATTTCAATGAGTATTTCCTGGCCGGTTTTTATTCCGCCATCAAAATATTCAACCCGCATCAATGCGCCACTTTCATTATAATAATTCCATTGTCCATCCAGCATACCCATTTTGTATTTGCCGGCAGTTTGCAGCTTCCCGTTAGGGAAATAGAAATTTACGGTATCGTGAAGCGTATCGTTCACAAAATGGCCAATGGTTTTTTTAACTCCGTTTTTGTAAAATTGTTCCCAGGCTCCCTCTTTTAAACCTTCATTATAAAAAATGATTTCAGTAGTGTCGCCCGACTGGTAAAAGCTGACAAAGAGCCCGTGCAGGATTCCGGCCTTGTAGGTTTCGGCGGTTAAGGCCTGGCCATAAATATCAAAAAATCTCCATAAACTGTCCTTTTGCTGATTTTTATAATAGCCTTCCGACATGGTTTTACCATTTTTATGATAGGTTATCGTATGGGAATCTTTCCCCTGGTTGTAGATTTCTGATAATGCTTTAATTTTTCCGTCATCTGAATAATAGATGAATTTTCCGGTTGGAATATCGTTGATGAAATATCCGGTGTACTTCAGGTTTCCTTTAGCATCAGTTTTTTCCCAGTAGCCCTGCTTTAGTCCGCTGTTGTCTGTTTGGTTGATGGTATCGGGGCTTTGCGCAAGTCCTGAAATGTAAGGAAAAAGAAAAATTAATAGGAGGAAAAATCCGGAAATTTTCATTTGATGTTTGTTAATTCAGTTTTGAAGCAAGAACGGAATTCGTTGGATATAATTATTGCGCCTTCGAAAACCATTACTTTTGCAAAAATCAGAAAAACATTTAAACCTTGAATAATTATTCGTCAAAATTGTTGGAACAGGCTGTTGATGAACTCTCCAGATTGCCGGGTATTGGCAGGCGCACGGCTTTGAGACTATCACTCCATTTGCTGCGCGAGGAAAAAGGCAGTGTTGAGGTTTTGGGGAATGCATTGATAAAAATGCGCAATGAGATCACCTATTGCAGGGTTTGTTACAATATTTCTGACCACGAAGTTTGTAGTATTTGCAGCGACTACAAACGCGACAGATCCATCATTTGTGTAGTTGAAGATATCCGTGATGTAATGGCCATCGAAAAAACTACCCAATACCGGGGATTGTATCATGTGCTTGGGGGTATTATTTCTCCCATGGATGGGGTTGGACCCAAGGATCTTACCATCGAAAAATTGGTTGAACGGCTTAAAGGTGAAGAAATCAGGGAAGTTGTATTTGCTCTTGCAGCAACCATCGAAGGCGATACCACGAATTACTATATTTTTAAGCAGTTGCAAAATTTTGATCTTACCATTACCACTATTGCAAGGGGTGTGTCAGTTGGCGATGAGCTTGAGTATGCAGATGAAATTACCCTGGGGAGGTCGATTATGACCCGCGTACCTTATCAAAATGCTGTGATAAAATAGTTACTTTTCTGTGATTTTTTCCTGAATACTTTCTTGCATTCTTGTGGCCAGTTCAGCTTCCACAAAAAGATCCAGTTGATTTTCGGTGGTGGGAGCAGCAGGTGGGGGCAATTCATTGGGCAAAGAAATAAAAACGTCTATTGCCCGCTTAATAAGTTTGAGAGGTGTGGTATTGCGGGCTTTGCTGTATTTATCCAGCGATTTTTTTTGCCTTTCCGAAAGTTTAAAGGTTATGGTTTTAAACTTCCTTTTTATTTGCCTTTTTTTCTTCTTTGATGCCATAAGATATTGAAATTCAGTAGAGGCAATAAAATTAGAATTAATTTAATCAGATTGACTTTAAAGCTGATGAAAGTTTTCCACATATTTAAAAATTTGTTAACATTTCAAAATCAATTGAACTCCACAGTTTACTTATCGTTTAGTCGAAAACTAAAAACTTACAATGATGAGAATTTTCATGGGTCTTTTTATCACAGTTTTGATTATCTTGTCCTTTGCAACGCGGGGGTTTGGCCAGGGCTGTAGTGATGGTGGTGTATGCACAGCTGGTATTCTGTCAGAACCAGGAAAAGAGGCTGGCAATGATGCTCATTTCATCATCCAACCTGGCTATCATTTTGCCAAAGGTGATGATGGAACTTCAGTAAATGTCCTGATGATGGAGGCCACATATTTATTTAATTCCTCGGCATTTGTGCAGATAAAAGTGCCCTATATGATGATCAATGGCAATTTGGCCAAAACCAATGGTATTGGCGACATTACCCTGACTTTTAATGGCCAGATTAAAGCTTTTAATGGTCATCTTATCGAAGGTTTTCTGGGTGCAAGAATTGGAACCGGTGAAGCTGACAGGTCTGAAAATGGGAAACCACTCCCTATGGTTTATCAAACCAATCTGGGAACAAGCGACCTCCTGCTTGGCGCACGGTGGAGCTACAAGGGCTGGGCCGGGTCACTCGCCCTTCAGCAACCTTTGGTTCAAAACAATGAAAATGGCTTTCTGAAAAGTGTGTGGGAAAATGATCAGGCTGCTCAAAAATACAGCGATTCGAAAAAAATTGAAAGAAATAGTGATATTGTGGCCAGATTTGACAAAACCTTTATCAGTGGTAATTTTGTGCTTACTGCCGGCCTGATCCCGATTTTTCATCTTGGTGAGGATAGCTATATTAATGAAAATGACGAACGTACAAAAATTATGGGTTCTGATGGCTTGACCCTCAACTTTGCACTCTCTGCAGGATATACAATCAATGATTGGACTTTTGTGAAAGTTTTCTACGGTTCACCGCTAATTACACGGGATGTTCAGCCTGCCGGACTGGCCAGGAGTTATTCGGGTGGAGTTTCTTTTGGATTCCGGTTTTAGCTTCCTGCGAGTGTGCCTATCTCGTGCATTATTTTTTCGGCCAGGAAGTTTGCAGATTCTTCAGATTTGCTCTCAGCATAAATCCTGATGATGGGCTCGGTGTTTGATTTGCGCAGATGAACCCATTCCTTATCAAAATTTATCTTAACACCATCTATGGTGCTCACATCAAATTGCTGGTAGGTCAAGGCCATTTTTTCGAGAATCATATCCACATTCATTTTCGCATTGAGCTGTATTTTATTTTTTGAAATAAAATAATCGGGAAATTGGTTTCTGATTTCTGAAACAGTTTTGTTGGTTTTAGCCATAAAAGTCAGGAAAAGAGCCACACCAACAAGTGCATCTCTTCCATAATGTGCAGCAGGATAAATAACGCCTCCATTGCCTTCTCCGCCGATGATAGCGCCTGTTTGTTTCATCATTTCAACCACATTCACTTCTCCCACCGCCGAGGCATGATAGGTGCCGCCGGCTTCTTCGGTTACATCCCGCAATGCCCTGGTTGATGACATATTGCTCACAGTATTTCCTGGTGTCTTTTTCAAAATGTAATCGGCAACAGCCACCAGTGTATATTCTTCACCAAACATCTTTCCATCTTCGCAAACGATGGCCAGCCTGTCCACGTCAGGGTCAACCACAAAACCAACATCACATTTTTTTTCTGCCACCAGTTTTGAAATGTCCTTTAGATTTTCGGGGAGGGGCTCGGGATTGTGCGGGAAATGTCCGGTAGGGTCACAATACAATTTTTCAATTTTTTCAACACCAAGAGCTTCCAGTAATTCAGGAATTGCGATACCTCCTGAAGAATTTACCGCATCAACAGCTACCTTAAAGTCTGCGTTTTTAACAGCTTCCGCATCCACCATATCCAATGCTAAAACCTGTTGAATATGTTTCTTAATGTATGAATCATCCACTTCTATTTGACCAAGGTCATCCACACCTGCAAAGTAAAAATTCTC
>JAIOZV010000152.1 GCA_021740425.1 Bacteroidales bacterium
CCTTGCCGGCATCGAATTTGGAAAAATCGAAAAAAGACTACTCTCCGGTGATGTGGATGCCCGTGGAAAACTATTGCTGCCACAAAATGGAAAAGCAACCATAAGCCCCATCATCAGAGGAGTTATAAGTTCAATCGAAGTTATGCCGGGGCAGGCTGTACAAAAAGGTCAGGTACTGGCCTACCTTACCCACCCCGACTATGTTGAAATTCAGGAACAATACCTCAACACCATCAATTCGCTGGAATATCTCGAAAACGAGTACAATCGCCAAAAGCGTCTTTATGACGAGAATGTAGGTTCTGAAAAAAAGTTTCTACTGGCAAAAACAGAATTCCAGGCAGCAAAAGCAAAACTTACAGCCCTAAAGCTCATGATTGAGCAGATTGGAATTGACCCGAAAGAAATAGAGGGAGGAAAGATTTTCAGCAAAATTCCTGTAAAAACACCCATCACCGGGATGGTAGATATGATTATGGCCAACCTTGGAAAAAATGTTGCAGAAGGCGATGCACTGTTCGAGATAACATGCCGTAAAAAATTATTTATTGAGCTGGAAGTGTTTGAGAAGGATATAATGAAAATCAGAAAAGGTCAACGGGTAAGTTTTTCTCTTGCCAATGTCGAAAACAGGATGTATGAGGCCAAAGTAATTTCTATCGGAGGTTCGGTTCAGCGGGCAGGAAGGGTTGTTAAAGTGCTTGCCGAATTTGAAAACACCAATGAGTTTTTGTTTCCGGGGATGTTTGTAGCCTCACAAATCCACACAGGAGAGGAGGTTCTGGAAGCTCTTCCGGCAGGTGCAATCATGAACTACGGAAGCGGAAATCCTTACATTTATTTTACTGTGGAACAAGAGGGGAACAAAAATTTCTTTTTTTCAAAAATTGCAGTTAAAACAGGATTTGAAGAAGATGAGTTTGTTCAAATTGAAGCGGTGGATGCCATCCCTCAAAACGCCAGAATAGTTACCAAAGGTGGGTATTACATTCAGGCAGAGGAAGGAAAGGGTGAATAACATAAATCGTGCACAAATCACAAATCCTGCCTTTTTCTTTAAATTTTGAACATTATTTTATAAATATTATACACGATTATTAAGGATTTCATCCTAATATTGCAGCCATTTTTAACAAAACTAAAATTAACTTTATGAAAAAATCAACACTCATTTTTCTGCTCCTTTTACCATTTACCCTGCTCAATGCCCAAATTACACTCGAGGCAGATTACCCCTACTCCGGCACCTTTACTCAACTGGCCAACTCAGGGTTCAAATTTTTTACAATGGATGTTGTAAACAGCCAATGCAAAATTTACAATACTGATCATACAGTTTGGAAAACAATAAATCTTGATGTCCCGGCAGGTAATTATTTGTATGATATTAAATATGTTTCCGAAAACCTTTTTACTGATGACAATACGCTTTCGCTCTGCTACATTTATTATTTTTACGATGAAGTGTATCAATACTATACCTACACATTAAAAATTATTACAGAAGATGGAACCGTACTTCGCACCATAGAAGGAGCCCAATACATAAATGTTGTTGATCTGGGTGATGATGGCACAAAACTACTGGTGTATGTTTACGATTACAGTGCCATATATTACACCATTACTACCCTGGTTTACGATTTGCCCGGGCAACTTGTTTCTAACGGTGCAGGCATTAATGCCGATTTTGAAGCCTTTTCGCGCAGTGCTTTTCCCAACCCTTCTGCCGATTATTCAATTATTCCATACACCCTACCCGATAACCTTAATGAGGCAGTTTTAAATCTTTGCAACGAAAATGGTAAGCCCATAAAATCATTTAATGTTGATCATCAGTTTAAAGATATCAGAATCAACACGGCACAACTCCCAAAAGGAGTTTACATTTATTACCTTACAGGCAACAATTATAAATCGGAAGCCCGCAAATTAGTTGTTAATTAGCATTAGTACAGCAAAAATTCAATAAAATGAAGATCAAAAGCAACATTGCCGTAAGTGATTCGGGATTTATTTTCAACCCCGATACCGGCGAATCATTTACAGTTAACCCACTTGGAGCCTCCATCATCAGCTATATAAAGGAAGGCAAATCGGTGAAGGATATCACCGGGGAATTACGCCAGGTTTACGAAATAGATGTCAACACACTTGAAAAAGATACAGAAGATTTTTTGGGTTTGTTGAAAAACTTCTCACTTCTAACGGATGCCTAAAAAACGAAAGTTAACCATAGCGGTTTCAGCTTTAAATGCCATCGACAGTCCCGGCCCGGGGGTAGCCGTTATTCGCGCCCTTCGGGAAGCTGAGAGTTTTGACGTGAAGATTATAGGCCTGGCCTACGAATCGCTGGAACCAGGAATATACATGCACGATCTGGTGGACAAAACCTACCAGTTTCCTTACCCGTCATCAGGTGTTGATTCGGTTATGGAACGGCTTACATATATCCACGAAAAGGAGAAAATTGATGTACTCATTCCCAATTTTGATGCAGAATTATACCCATTCATCAAACTGGAAAATGAACTCAGGGAAATGGGCATTCACATGTGTTTGCCCACCATGCAACAATTTGAGGAACGCCACAAAATGAATTTGAATGAATTTGGCGAAAAGTACGACATCAAAGTTCCAAAAAGCAAAAACCTTAACGACATCAGCGATGTTTATCAAATTGAAAAGGATTTTGAATTTCCGGTGCTTGTCAAAGGCAAATATTACGATGCCCACGTTGCCTACAACGTAGAACAGGCAAAAACTTTTTACAACCGCATCAGTGCCAAATGGGGTTACCCGATCATCATTCAGGAGTTTGTACATGGTATGGAATACAACGTTACCGGCCTTGGCGATGGAACCGGCAAAACCATTTCGGCCATTCCCATGCGCAAACAATACATCACCGATAAAGGCAAAGCCTGGGGCGGGATTTCGATCTCCGACCGCAGAATGCTCGATCTGACCGACAAATTTATTAGTCAAACCAAATGGCGGGGTGGCTTTGAACTGGAATTGATGAAGGATAAGGAAAACAACTTCTACCTCCTCGAAATCAACCCGCGCATGCCTGCATGGATATACCTATCGGTAGGCGTTGGCCACAATATTCCTGAAGCTTTGGTGAAACTGGCTCTTGGCGAAAAGGTGGAGCCAATGGGCGATTATAAAGTGGGGAAAATGTTCGTGCGCTTTGCCTGGGACATGATTGTTGACATGCAGGATTTCCAAACCATCTCCACCATGGGAGAATTATAAAAACTAACAGATTGTTTTATTTAAAGACAACCCCCGGGTTGTAAAATTATCAGATCAATACCACAATTTATAAAATTGAAGTGGATACAAGATTAGCAATGTATCCAAAAGAAAAAGAAAACACATTATGGAAAAGCAGAGATATGAAAGGCCGCTGATTAAAAGAATGGAAAACGACATGCCCAATAAATTTGGCATGAAACCCGAAAATTTCCCCAAGTCAAAAATTGATGGTGTGAAAGTTTCAGATCTGATTGCCGAACATGGATCGCCTTTGTTTGTGATTTCTGAGAGTACCATCAGAAACACCTACAGAAAAGCCAAAAAAGCCTTTGCAACGAGATATCCGAAAGTACAATTTGCATGGTCGTACAAAACCAACTACCTGGATGCTGTTTGCAGCATTTATCATCAGGAAGGCTCATGGGCTGAGGTAGTTTCAGGTTTTGAATACCAAAAAGCAATCAACAATGGTGTAAACGGCAAACGAATCATTTTTAACGGACCCGATAAAACGGAAGCCGACCTGGAAATGGCCATCAAAAACGGATCGTTGATACACATCGATCACCTGGACGAATTATACACCATCATCAATCTTACCGAAAAAATTGAACAAAAACCACGGGTTGCCATCCGTGTAAATATGGACACCGGAATTTATCCCATGTGGGACAGGTTTGGATTCAATTACGAAAACGGACAGGCATGGGATGCTCTAAATAAAATTATGGCCTCGGGCAAAATGGAACTCATGGGACTCCATTGTCACATTGGCACCTTTATGCTGAGTGCAAAAGCTTATGGTGTGGCAGCCACAAAATTGAGCGACCTTGCACTGGGAATCAAAGCAAAGTATGGTCATGAAATAAAATACATAGATCTGGGTGGCGGATTCCCTTCAAAAAACACACTCAAGGGCTCCTACCTTCCGGGACGTGATGTAAATCCCGGCTTTGACGATTTCGCCGAAGAAATTTCTTCAGCATTGCTGAAAGCCAATTTTGCACCCGACAGTTTGCCGTTGCTAATCCTGGAAACCGGCCGCGCTCTGATTGATGATGCAGGATACCTGCTTGGAACAGTTATTTCAAACAAACGATCCAGTGCAGGAAAAAGAACCACCATCATCGATGTAGGAGTAAACATTCTTTTTACATCCTATTGGTACGACCACAAAGTGTCGCCGGCACAGGAATTTACACAGTTTTCGGAAACCACCACACTTTATGGCCCGCTATGCATGAACATTGATGTGGTGCGCGATAATGCATTGTTGCCGCTGCTCAACAAAGGAGATCATTTTGTGATTCACCACGTAGGAGCCTACAATATGACCCAATGGATGCAGTTTATCACCCTGCGGCCAAAAGTTGTTATGATCGATCCCGAAGGAAAAGTTCATGTGATCCGCGACTCAGAAACCATGGAAACCTTTAGCAGGCAGGAAAGCAAACCCGAACATTTGAAAAAGTTTGAGCTTTAAAACACGCATAGCATCACTCCCGGGAATAGGAATTTAATTGAATTCAATGTTGGGGGATGGGAAAAATAATCATCACATTGGTTTTCCTGTCCCTTTGTTGTTTATTAAAAATATCAGGCATTGCATCATCAAAATCCCCGAAAAATGAATCCGGGATTCGGGAAGTAAACAATATTTGATCGGATAGTTTAACTTTGCCTCCGAAAATCGGAAATAAGGGATAAAAGTTGGAGTTGAAACTAAAATAGATGACTTTACCTTCTAAAAAACAAACAGTTGCTTTCATTATTGGAGTGCTTTACAGCTACTCCCAAATCTTCTTTTCCAAGAATAAGGTATTTGCTCTTATCCTGCTGGCAGTAACTTTTTTCGATTGGCTGGCCGGGCTCAGCGGATTGGTTGCTGTTGTTTTTGTGAATGGTTTGGCCATTGTAATGGGATATAACCGCTACAACGTAAATCAGGGGTACTACGGTTTCAACAGTTTACTGATAGGCCTGGGGCTGGGTATTTATTACCAACCCGGCTTTGCCTTTTTCCTCTTGTTGATTTTTGCCGTTCTCTTTACTTTTTTTCTAACCATCTGGCTCGAAAATCATTTTGGAAAATATGGTTTACCTTACCTGGCGTGGCCGTTTCTGTTCGGAATCTGGATGGTAAGTCTGGCAGCACGACAATTTACAGCCCTCGAAGTAAGTGGCCGTGGACTGTATATGCTCAACGATATGTACGACTATGGCGGAACCTTTCTGGTTGATGCTTATCACTGGATCAACAACCTGCCCGTGCATGAATCTATCCTGCTTTATTTTAAATCTTTGGGAGCCATTTTCTTCCAGTACCATCTGCTTGCAGGTGTTTTAATTGCCATCGGTTTGTTGATTTATTCACGCATTGCATTTCTGCTTTCTCTGGTTGGGTTTTTCTCTGCCTACTTTTACTACCTTTTTATCGGGGCAAACCTGGGCGAACTCAGCTACGATTATATTGGGTTTAACTACATCCTAACCTCCATTGCTATTGGCGGATTTTTTCTGATCCCCTCAAAATATTCCTTTTTGTGGGTTTTGCTGCTTACGCCCATTATCTCGATTATCATCACTTCCACATCCACATTTTTCTATAATCTTCAGCTATCCATTTATTCATTGGCTTTCAACATTATTGTTGTAATGTTTGTATATGCATTGAAGTTTAGGGAAAGAAACTTTACCCACCCTGAGCTGGTTGTGGTACAACAATATTCTCCCGAAAAAAATCTTTACACACAAAATAATTACAACAGCCGTTTCGACATTACCGGACAAAAAGTGCAGATTCATCTGCCATTTTGGGGGGAATGGATTGTTACTCAGGCTCACAACGGCGAACATACCCACAAAAAAGACTGGCGCCACGCCTGGGACTTTGAAATGAAGGAAGAAGGAAAAACCTATCCAAAGGAAGGTAACAGGCTTGAGGATTATTACTGCTACAATCAACCCGTAATTGCGCCTGCCGATGGCATAGTTCAGGAAATCCTTGATGGTGTGGACGACAATCCCATCGGAGAAGTGAATCTTGAAAAAAATTGGGGTAATACCATTGTGATTAAGCATGAAGATAAAATTTATTCAAAAATCAGCCATCTTAAAAAAGGAAGTTTTGCAGTGAGCAAAGGCGATGAGGTAAAGCGCGGTGCCCTGCTGGCAAAAGTTGGCAATTCGGGGCGGTCTCCTTATCCACACATGCATTTTCAGATGCAGAAAGATCCCTTTATAGGATCACGAACACTGGACTATCCTTTTTCGGAATACATAGTAAAACAGGAAAATTCGTTTACACTGCATACCTACGATCGCCCCCTCAAAGATCAGCTTGTTGCAGGAATCACAAAAAACAATACGCTCTTCAAAGCATTCAATTTTATCCCCGGCCAGGTGATCAACTTTAAATACTCGATAAATAATGCTGAGGAACAAACAGAACTTTGGGAAGTAAAAACCGACATTTACAACAACACCTATTTGCATTGCGAAAAAACTTCCTCGGTGGCCTGGTTCAGAAACGACGACAAGCTGTTTTATTTTACACAGTTTACCGGCAACAACAATTCCCTGCTCTACTATTTCTATTTGGGAGCTTACAAGGTAGCATTGGGCTATTTTCAAAATTTAGTTGTAAACGACAGGTTTCCATTAGCCATTCTGAAAAATAATTTCAAGCGCTTTTTGCAGGACTTTATCGCACCCTTTTATATTTTTATGAAAGCTGAATATAAGCTCAATTACGTGAAAATGGAAGACGACCTTTCCACCAGCAGCGTGTTGTTGAGGTCGGAAGCGAAGCTAAAAATTTCAGGGAAAAACAGCAGCATTATTCAATTTGAAATATTTGTTGAAGATGGGCGGATTAGCAGATTTGACGTAAAATCCAAGCAAATTCAAATCAGTGCCGGGGAGATCAAATCATGAGTAAAAGCACCAAATTTATTTTTATGCACACCAAGTGTCAGGGAGTTGCGGCTTTGTGGTTTTTGGTATGCTTTTTAATGTTGGCCATACCTGATGCAGGTGTTTCACAACAAGCACCTGATTTGCGGCATATCGACAGCATCACCCTGCAATTATACAACCTGGGAAAATGGACGGAGCTGGCAGACGAAGGAAGCAATGCCATAAAAAATGGCCTGGATTATTACTATTTGCGCATGCGGGTTGGGATTGCTTTTTACGAAACCAAAAACTACCGTAAAGCCATCCCTCATTTTCAGAAAGCATTAGCCTTGAATCCCATGAGCAAAATAACCAGTGAATATCTGTATTTTTCGTATTTATCAGGAGGACGCCCCTACGATGCCCGAATAACAGAGCCGCTGCTGGGCGAAGAATCCCGTAAGAAAAACAAAATTTCAAAACCCTCATTCATCGAGGAAGTTTATGTTGAAGGCGGCCCCGCTTTTGCCGGAAACCAAAATCTGAATAATCGCGGAAAACAACACGGAAAGCAGAAACAGGATTCGATTTACAGCGCAAGTTATTATTACAACAATATTTATTACGGATTTGCAGGAATTAAACTCAGGCTGCTTCCTGCCCTCAGCATTTATCAGGGATATGGCTATTTGACTGCCCCGGTTTCAGAAACCATTATATACTTAAATACGCCCGTTGAAGATTTTAATTACACCACTGTTCAGCATGAATATTACGCAAACATGAAAATCAACCTTCCGGGAAGAATTTTCGTAATACCTGCATTCCATAAACTATGGATTGACTTTGCTACACGCACTGACAGGTATGACCCTGCAATTAATAGCCTGGTTTTTGACACCGTTTACGCAAAAGAAGAAATGTATGCTGCATCACTCTCCCTGAAAAAGGATTTTTCGATATTTGCGGTGGAGGTCTCAGGCACCTATGGGGATTTTGGTCATGCTGTGCAAAAGCAATTAGGTGTTTCTGCATTGACCTTTCCATTTGGAAATCTTGATTTTTATACCAATACCGGCATCACCAGAATGTGGAACGATGATGATGACGAGTGGATTTTTTACCAAATGGCAGGCACCTCGCTTGGAAAAAATGTTTGGTTTGAAGCCGAAATAACCTATGGGCAACTGCGGGATTATACCGAAAAGAACGCCTTTGTAATGTACAATTCGCCTGAAGATATCAATTATAAAGTGGAGGGAACGCTCATTTTTGATATTTCGCCAAAGGTTGAATTCATGTTTAAATACCGTTATCTGCAGCGCGTTAATACTTATCTCACCTATACAAATATTGAGGAATTTACGTTTGAATATTCAAAATACCCATATCACACATTAATTGGAGGATTAAAATGGAAATTATAAAATTTGCAAAATCAGGCCTTGCCCTCATCTTCTTCTTGTTTTTATTCAATTCCCAGACCTTTTCGCAGGATTTTGATGCCCTCGAAAAAGCTTTTAGCGAAAGCTATGAGCTGGAAAAAACCGGGGAATATTCGCAGGCAGTAGAAAAGTTAAAGAAATTTTATACCGAGGGTTCCTACGAAATCAATTTAAGGCTGGGATGGCTCAACTATTTGTTGGGAAATTTTACAGAATCATCTGCCTACTACGAACGCTCGATAAGCCTCAGCCCATACGCCATAGAAGCCCGTTTTGGATATGTTTACCCACTTTCGGCACTCGGAAACTGGGGAATTGTAAAACAGCAATACGAAAAAATCCTGGATATTGATCCACGCAACACCCTGGCCAACTACCGTATGGGCATGATTTTTTACGGAAGCGAAGATTATAACACCGCCCTTAAATATTTTGAAAAGGTTGTAAACCTCTACCCTTTCGATTACGATGGCACCATCATGTTTGCCTGGACAAATTTTAAGCTGGGTAAAATGCGCGAAGCTGAAGTACTTTTCAGAAAAGCATTGCTGATGCGCCCGGGCGATGAATCTGCCAATGAGGGTTTGCAGCTTGTAAAGTAAAATTAATTGAGGATTGCAGGGAAAATTATATTTCTTCCCCCATTTTTATACTTGTCAAAA
This sequence comes from Bacteroidales bacterium, assembly GCA_021740425.1. Lineage (GTDB taxonomy): Bacteria > Bacteroidota > Bacteroidia > Bacteroidales > 4484-276 > SABY01. Next base: position 9,269 of record JAIOZV010000152.1, read on the forward strand.
TGTCAGTATTTTCATTTTGGCATTTTTTTTAGGATGCCTTTTGCCAATCAAAAATTTTAAAAAATGGAATTTGTAAAAATAACTTCACATGAAGAACTGACAGGTAAGATTAAAGACCTCGAAAAATCCTATCTCATGCTTTACAAAAGTGGCTCAGCTACCAGCGACTGCGCCCTTCAAAACCTGGCACAAGTCGAAAATGATGCATTGCATGTGTTTACTGCCGATGTCAGCACTGTGCGCGACATCCATGAAAGATATGGCATAAAAACCGTTCCCACACTATTGGCCTTCGAAAAAGACAATTACCAAAATGTGGTGAAAGGTTGCAATAATCCTGACTTTTACCGTGCATTTTTTGAAAATACAGCCTACCTTGCCAATGATGCAGACGGCCCGCGTCAGCCCAGCGTTACGGTTTACTCAACGCCTTCATGCAGTTGGTGTACAACCCTCAAAACACATTTGCGCAGGCACAACATCAGATTTACCGACATAGATGTATCGCGCGATCAGTCCATGGCCGAAGAACTGGTTCGCAAAAGCGGCCAGCAAGGCGTGCCGCAAACCGAAATTGATGGAGAAATCATTGTAGGTTTTGATAAAGCAAGAATTAACAGATTATTAAATATAAATTAAAATAGCTTAACAATGAAAGAATTACAACCACTAAACGAGAATGTTATTCTCGATGTGAACGACGACAAAAAAGAGCAAAAAACAGCCGGAGGAATTATAATTCCTGATACAGCCAAAGAAAAATCACAACTTGCAAAAGTGCTTGCTGTTGGCAACGTTGAAAACCCGGGAATATCAGTTGGTGACACTGTATTTTATAAGAAGTTTTCGGGCACCGAACTGGAATATGAAGGCAATAAATACTTAGTGATTGCTTACGCAGATCTATTGGCGAAGATCGTTGAAACAGAGGAAATTTAATTCAGGCTCTTACTTAAAGTTAAAAGCCCGTTTGCAGATTGCAGACGGGCTTTTTTGTGTAATCCGGTTTCGGGTAACTGAGAATTCAATAACGGAAAACCAACAACCCCTACGCAGTGCCCCTGCTTTAAACAAATCCTTACCCCCGCAAAACTTAATGCTGCCGGCGCTTTAAACATTATACTTTTGCGCCCGTTTTTAAAATTTATTTATGGCATTTGTAACAAAAGAAAAGCTGTTTAGCAAGGAGTGGTTTAAAGTTTACCCCTTGATTGTGTTAGGAACATTTATCATGGCCGCAGGGTTTGTATTGTTCATTAATCCATACAAAATTGTACCGGGGGGCGTGTACGGTATTGCCATTGTAATCCACTACCTTACAGAAGGAATGTTTTCGTTTTGGCCCACCGGGATTCCGATCGGTTTGCTGGGCCTGAGTATGGACATTCCACTTACCCTGTTGGGAATCAAAATTCTGGGACCCAGATTTGGCATAAAAACCGTAGTTGGTTTTTTTATGACTGCCTTTTTTATGGATTTCCTCACCTATTTTGTCGGAC
>JAIOZV010000153.1 GCA_021740425.1 Bacteroidales bacterium
CAACTACAGCGTGGTGAATGGCCTGCCGTTTCCTGAATTTAATACCAACGCCCATTTTATGGCTGAGGATGGCACAATCTATTTTGGCGGCGAAGGCGGCGTGGTTGCTTTTCATCCCGATTCGCTGGTGAATTTTGAGATCAGCGCGCCGCTTGGCATTCAAACCATCACCGCCGATAACGGATTGTTCCCAATGGATTATCCGCTCAGAGATGGAACTATTGTTGAGTTGCCTTACCACAAAAACTCGTTTACCATCACTTTTTCGGCATTCGACCTGCGGCATCCTCAGGACAGGATTTATCGTTACAAGCTCGCCGGCCAGTTGGACAAATGGGAGCAAAACATGAGTGGTGATCTCACCGCACATTTTGCCGGTATAAAACCGGGAACATACATTTTTGAGCTGCAGTCAACCTACAAAGGCTGGCCGTGGATTTTGGAAAATACAAATGTTCAAATCATTGTAGCCGCCCCACCTTTTTACCTGACCGGTACTTTTAGGATTGTGATTGCTCTCATTGCCACTCTGGCGCTGCTGGCGGTTGTGTTGTTATTAATCCGCAATTACAAAATCAGAAAAGAGGTACAAATTTCAAGGCTCGAAAGGGAAGCCAATCAATCGAAACTCAACTTCCTGAAAAGTCAGATGAATCCGCATTTTTATTTTAATTCACTCAATTCGATCAACAGCTTTGTTCTGAAAAGTGATATTCGATCGGCCAATAAATTTCTTACCACATTTGCCAATCTGATGCGTGAAATTTTGGATAATTCAAATAAAGAATTTGTGAGCATCGAAGAAGAGAAAGAGGTTCTGGATAAATATATTGCCTTACAGCAGTTGCGTTTTCCGGGGGTGTTCGATTACAGAACCATAGCTGAAGACCAGGTAAAACAGCGAAACATCCCTCCCATGCTTATTCAACCTTTTGTGGAAAATGCCATCGAATATGCTTTCGTGAAGATGCCTGTAAAAGGGTTGATCAATGTTGATTTCGGGCTTGTAAAAAATAAAATTGTCTGCACCATTACCGACAATGGTATTGGCATCGAAAATTCCCAGAAGCTACGGGCAGGCCGGATAAGAAAATCTGCGGCCATCAAAAACATCACTCAGCGTATCGATATGCTGAATAAAATTTATGGTATTTCCATTTCACTAAAGTTCACGCAAGTAAATCCAACCAGCAAGGAGTTTCCCGGAACTCGAATCTCCATCATATTGCCTGATATTTAGCACCAGCATAAATGGATTTTTTATAGCATCCTTTGTTTTTCAAATTTGATTTTTTACACTGTTAATGAAATTATCAGCCTATCGGGATTCAATTTCAAATGCCATTACACTTCAAAAAAGTCTGGGCTACAAAGACATGATTTTGTATTGGGATATTGATTAATTACAAGAATTGTATATAAGGTGACAAATTTTCATGGTGTGTTGATTGAAAATCAAAATTAGTGTCCGTTGATATGCTCAACAACCCATGCGCCCCCCTCTAACCGGCCTGACTTGCAAAGCGGACTCCGCTTCCCAAAGGAATCACTTTTGAAAGGGAACTAAGGGATGGTGAGATCAACTTGAAAACAGCGGACAGGCACTTTTTAATATCCAACTTCAGGAAAAATTCCCCTATTGTTTCAAAATATTTTTAAAGTTGATGCTTTAATAATGTTATATTGATGAATTTTAGATAGTTTTGGCAACTAAATTTTTTGAAGCATGTTTTTTGAAAGAAAAGCTAATTTCCCGGTGCATTGTGGCTATTGATGCCTCAATATTATTTTTAAGGCAATTAATCCCATTAATACCCCGGGAAAAGTAAAAACCGTTTTACAACATGAAACTTAAAACAGTAGTTGTTGAGGATGAAATTTTAGGCCAGGATGTCATTTTGAGCATACTGAAGAATTACTGTGATCAGGATATCGAAATAGTAGGAGTTACCACAACAGTTGAGGATTCAGTGAATGTTATCCGCAACACAAGACCCCATCTGGTTTTTCTGGATATTAGATTAGGCACAAACGATCAGGGAGCTTTCGATATTTTGAAAACATTAGGCTCCATCAACTTCAAAATTGTGTTTACAACAAGTTCAATAGAATCATCCAATATACTTGTTGCGGTTAATAAATATGGCGCAAAAAAGTACCTGCTCAAACCACTGGAAATTGATGAAGTGATTGATGTAGTAGCAAGTATAAAAAATGAAGTTTTTTCGCAATCGGTAAATGATGAGCTTATTCAACTGAAAGAAATGATTCAAACCATTAGACCGGTCGATAGTCCCAACTTGATACAATTGCCCGTTCGCAATGGTTTTCAGTGCATCAACAGTGAGGATTTGATCATGCTTCGGTCAAATTCAAATTCAACAATACTCTTTTTAGCCAGTGGCGAAACCGTGACTTCAACGAAAAACCTCCACCATTTCGAAACCACATTACCAGCACACCGGTTTATAAGGGTTTCGAAGTCGCATATTATTAACCTTGACCATGTTACCAGATACACTATCGAAGATGGAGGAACAATATTTCTTTCGCAGAATTGTTCAGCGGCTATTTCCGCTAAATACCGGACATATTTTATGTCGTTTTTCAATAAGTAATTGATTTTATTAAAAATTAGCGGTGCAAAAGTCCCTTGAAAAGCTTCTAACTCGCTTATTTATGAAGTACAATTCAAATATGAAGTATTTGAATCATTGTATCACAACCCTTGAAACGAAGAACAAACATCAAAGTTACCTAAAAACAGGATAGAACCGGAGGATTTCTCATGCAAGACAGCACCGGGGATAGAACATGATTTTCACTCGAAAGTATTATTGCTGACTCATTGCGCAGCTTATGCCCATCCCATCGAAAAAAGAGTACGGGTTGAATATATCAGATGAAAAAAGGAAACACGATAAAAAGCAAAAATGGTTTGATTCGCTGAAATCGAGGTCAGAATCACAGTCATCACCAATTACGAACCGAAAACGGTGATTTTGTCCTTCGGAGAAAATGTTAAAGTACCTGTGCCTGAGTGGCTGAAGGCGAAAATAAAAGAGAGATTGGGTAGTGCCTTGAATAATCCCGGGGCATTTTTGGAACACGATGTCTGCAATATAAAGGTATTAAATTAGGGGTAGCGCTTAAAAAGTTACTCCCTGGCGCTTTTACGTGGAAATTTATTACTATGGCAGCATAAATTAAAAACTTGTGGATATTTTTGCCCTTCGAAATGAAATTTCAAAACAAAAAAATAGTGTCGGTTCAAAACCGGGAGATAAAGTGGGAAAACATATTTTACCTGCTGCTTTTTATTCTGATATGGGCTTACATTGGGTTGAGAGCCATCTTTACGCAGCTTACCCACGACGAAACGGCCAACTTTTTCAGGTTTGTGCAAACCGGCGATTTTCTGCCCTATGGACTTGATACTTCTGCCACCAACCATCTGCTCAACTCTTTTTTGGCATGGGTTTTTTATTCGCTTTTTGGTGCCGAGCCCTGGGCTTTGAGGCTGGGCAATGTGCTGGCCTTTCCGGTTTATTTTTATTTCCTGCTAAAGTTTGGATCGTTAATCAAACAGCCATTTCTTCGAATTTCGTTTGTGGTTGTGTTGGCGCTTACACATAACCTGATCGAGTTTTTTGCCATGTCGCGGGGATATGGGCACTCCATGGCATTTTTGTTGGCAGCACTTTGGTTTTTGCTGCGAGCCTTCAGCACTGCGAGCCCCAAAGATTATTTCCTTACCTTGCTTTTTGCCACCCTGGCCTTATCTGCCAACTTAACCCTGCTCAATTCGGTGCTGATAATCATTGGATTTTTGGCGGTGAGGCTGATTACTCAAAAAAAACCGGGCTTTGCATCAACATGGAAACACTGGTCAATTCTGCTGATTTTAGGTGTGATTCCGGTGCTTTATTACGCCACCTTTCTTTTTCATTTGAAAACCCTGGGCGACCTGTATTACGGCCTCACCACCGGATTTTGGGAGGTAACGGTTAAGTCGCTGGTGCTTACCATGCTTGACCCGGGATCGTTCATCATCAATATTTTAGTGGGTGGCTATTTCATTTTGATTGCCCTTGCCGGGATTTATCTTGTGGTCAGAAATTTCAAAACTGAAATTTTATTTAATGGCCATTTGCTTTTCTTTTATCTGCTCATGGGAAGCATAGTAGCCGTTGTCTTATTAAAGATCATATTTGGAGTAAACTACCCTGAGGATCGCACCGGACTGTACTTTGTGGTTTACTTTTTTGGAAGTATTTTCTTTTTCTGTGATGCGCTGTATGAAAAATTCCACCGGAAAAAAATTGCCCTGATCATCCTTCCACTTTTATTTGTGCCACTGCATTTTTTATCCAACATGAACCTGTCTCATAATTCTTTTGAAAACCAGAAAATCCCAAACCGTTTTTACGAAAAGATGCTGGAAGATTTCAATCCCGGAGAAGCTCCGCCAACAATAGGCGGATACATGGGCAGGGCTTTACGATGGGGCTTTCTCAATTATAAAAATGGTGGTTTGCTTGGGAAAGTGCAGGGCAACATCTATCCTGACACCATCGAAGATTACCAGATTGCCGACAGCCTGTTTCCTCCCGGAATGGCAAAATATTACGATACAATTGATTTTCACGAAACTTCACAATTGTTTCTGCTTAAGCGAAAATCATCAGCTCCAGAATCCCTTGTTTTTGAAAAATCAGGAATTTCCACTGAGGGAGAAATAGAAGAGAAATACTTTAGGTTTTTTATTATTGATGCCGATTCGCTTGGGTGCGAATTTGTTAAGGTGATCTTCAATTTTCATCTTACCACGAAGGCAAAACCATTTATCGGATGGCTTGTGGCCAACTCACTCGATGCCAATAACCGTGAAATTGGTTACGAATATTACCCCCTGGAATGGCTGGATAAAAAATGGGAGGGAGAATCTGGTCGTCTTTTGAATAGTATGATTGTTAAGATTCCTGCAGGAATTCATCAACTGAACTTTTATCTTTGGAATAAGCGGGAAGTGCCTTTTTCGGTGAAAGAAGGATCGGTAAGGGTGATGCGGTATGAAAGGAACGAAACGAAGGAAGGGAACTGAGCGACCCTTGCGAACTAAGCGACTGAAGAGACTGAAAAGAAGTAGGCGAAGAAGGCGACCGAAGAGACCGAAGAGACCGAAGCGAAGTGGAAGGACTAAGCGAACTGAATAATTTGCATGTAAAAACCCATTACTCTATCCCATACTTATCAATCAGATAAATGAATGCTGCCATATTTCCGCAACCAAGCTGGAGCTCGCGGAGGTTGATTTTATCGAAGCTGTCGTTGGGGCTGTGATGCATATCAAAATAGCGCTGTGAGTCGGTACCGTAGCCTGCCAGCGGAATGCCCTGATCTTTTAAAGGTCCGATATCCACGCCACCCCAACCGGCTTTAATTTCGTCGATGCCGTAGGGGTGCAGCAAGGGCTGAAATTTTGCAAGGGTTGCCACAACTTCTGGATTTGCCGAAACCGTGAAATATCGGGGAGTAAAAGCACCCCCGTCCGATTCCAGCGCAAACAAATGCTTTTCTCCTTTTTCTTTTACAGATTCAGCATAGGCCACCCCACCTGACTGATACAATTCTTCGTCCATAAACATTACAGCGCGAAGTGTCCGCTTGTTGCGAATATTCAAATCCTTAAATAACCTCAGCACGTCAGCCGACATCACACAACCTGCTCCATCATCGTGGGCTCCCTGTGTATTGTGCCAGGCATCAATATGGCCACCAACCACGATGTATTCGTCAGGAAATTCAGTGCCTGTAATTTCGGCAATCAGATTATAACTTGTGATTTGTTTCAAATCTTTGGCTTCAACAAACAAGTTGATTTTTGCACCGGGATCATTTTCCAAGGTTTTGCTGAGCAAATCTGCATCGAGAGTACTTATAGCCACCGCGGGAATTTTTACTTCACCAAATCTTGTGGAACCCGTGTGAGGATAATAATCCAGGCTGTTGGTTACCGATCTCACAACCACAGCGGCGGCACCACATTCAGCAGCTAAGGCAGGCCCCCGGCCACGCTGATCAACCATATTCCCGTAGCCGTAAAAAGTATTGATAAAGCTATTATCCCACGGTCGGTTATAAAAAACAATTTTACTCTCAAGAGCCTCCTTGCCGAGTTTTTTCACCTCATCCAAACTGTGCACTTCTACCACTTGTGCAGTTATTCCCATTTCCGGCGTTGAGGAAGAAGGCCCCAGGGCATCGCAGTGGAGCAACTTTAATTTTCCCGTTCCTGAAACAAGAAATACCGAGGCAGAATCACACATCCATGCATCCGTTGTGAACTCCTGCAAATAAACCTTATCCGCCCTCATCTGCTCAAAATAGTTTTTCATAATTTTTAGTGCTTCAATCGAAGCATCGGATCCAACGAGCCTGCCCGGAGTTTCTCCACAAAGTTGCCTGAGATTGTTGTAAGCATCGCGGTTGTTGAGGGCATTATCAAAAATTTTTCTAATCAGCAATGAATCCGGGCTTTGAGAAAGCCCTGGAAAACAAATAAAAACGATTGGGATGAGCAGAAACAGTCTTTTCATTTTGTGGTGTATTTCTGGCTGTAAAATTATGAAAAATTAAACCCTGAGTTTATGAGCAGTTAAAGGGAATAATAATAAATTTGTTTAAAATGAAATATTCATCAAGGTTTTTCGGTGATGCCGTTGGCTAAGCAAACAATTTGTTATCTGATACTTTTGATCACCTTTCTCCCAAAAATAATATCAGGGCAGGAGATTGATAATGTTTTTGATAAGCTTCCGGATGATACGGTCAAGGTAAACCTCCTGATTGATCTGGGCAAAAGCCATTGTGCAATGGACAATCAGAAGGCTTTGTTTTATTTGCAGGAAGCACTTTTCTTGTCCAATAATCTCAATTTTAAAAAAGGTATTGCCTACAGTTATTTATGGTTGGGGCGGGTTTATTATTACAAAGACGAATATGATCTTGCCAAAACAAACCTCAACAAATCAAGAGCCCTGCTTGAGGAATTGAATGATGTTGACGGACTTGCTTTTTTGCACTTTGCCTGTGGTTCGATGAGCGATTTGAAAAGTGATTTTGTGAATGCCCTCAGAGATTTCCAGGAAGTGGTTCGCCTGAGTAAACAGGCAGGCAATGAGCAACTTTGCTCAGCGGGCTTGTTTAGTATTGGAGCCATTCATATTAAAAGGAATAATATGCGAGAGGCAAAAATTTATCTCGACCAATCGCTTCGCATAAAAAAAGCAATTAATGATTCCGGAGGAATTGCCAATACCTATAATGCGATTGGTAAAATTCTGGAGCATCGCCAAAGTTATGATTCGGCCATGTTTTATTATCAAAAAGGATTTGAGATAAGAAATGAATTGAATGATTTAAGAGGAGTAGCCAATTCCGAAATTCACATCGGGAGTATGTATATCGAAATCAAAGATTATCCCCGGGCAATCGGGAGTTTACAACATGCTTTTGAGATTTATGTGGATTTGGACGAACAAACCGGCCAGTGTATTGCAAACACTTTGCTGTCGCTTGCCTATAATAATTCAGGCGAAAAAGAAAAAGGCTGGGCGTTGCTTTCTCAATCTCTCGAGGAAGCTAAAAGGTTAGAAAACCCATCCCTCATAATGGATTGCTATGAAACCCGGGCAAAAATTGAAGCTTTTAATGGAAATTACATCGGAGCCTATCATAATGCAAATCTTTTAAAGTCGATCAGCGATAGCATGACCCTGATAAACCGCGAAGAAATAATCCAGGAACTGGAAGCACGCTATCAGCTTCAAAATAAAAACGATCAGATCGAACTGCTTGAAAGCAAAACAAGCGGACAGCGCAAAAATATTATCATTTTAAATATTTCAATAACCGCATTGTTTTTGATTTTATTACTCACCATTTTTTTATTCAGGTTGAAAGCAAAATCACATCAGACACAAAAGCGGATTTTTGAACAGGATAAAACCATTCGCATGCAGCAGGAAAAAATTAATGAAAAAGAAATGATGATTCTGCAGGAAAGTGTGGATGCGAAAAACCGTGAACTGGCAGCAAAAGCCATCGAAATGCTGCGGATAAACGAAACCATCGGAGAGGTTATCAGCAGCCTTGAGTCGCTGAATACTTCCCACAATACCGACCCGAAGATTTCTGCAAGCATCAAAAAAATTGTTGGAAATCTCGAGAACCAAACCAACACCAATACCTGGAAGGAATTTGACAAAATATTCAAGAATATTCACACCGAGTTTTACGATCATCTTTTAGAAATATGCCCTTCGCTTACAGCATCAGAGATTAAGATTGCTGCCCTGCTTAAATTAAATTTAAGTACAAAAGAAATCGCTGCCATCACCTATAAAACTGAGGATGGGATAAAATCGACCCGCTATCGCTTGCGCAAAAAACTCAATTTATCTGGCGATGAAAACCTGATCCCCTTTTTGATGAAGCTTTAGGGTTGATCTTCCTGCAGTTTACCAACGGTGTCGCTCTAAGCGACACCGTTGGTTTTTCCGGGCATCTTCTTAAGCAATGGTTTCACTTTAAACGATACCGTCAGCTTTCCTTCCCAGAATGTTTTGCCACTTTTTGAAATGTCGTTTAATCCCTTTTGAACCCATCAGATAATTGGATTCGCTTTGGGGCTGAAATAACTTTGCCCTGTTGTAGAAAATTGAAATGAAATCCAATAAAAATATATCAAAAAAATTGCGAAAGAAAACTCCTGACGATGAACAGGATCAGATTTCTGAAACCAAAAAGCGGCTCAGACAGCAACAAAGTGCATTAAAAAAGATCATTAAATCATTTAGTAAAGATAAACTCACCGAAGAATAACCTAACATTTAAAAGCCTTATGAAAAAATTAGTTACACGATCGGGATTACTGTTATTCACAGTCTTTATCCTCATTTCATTCAATACTGCTGCAGAAACAATTGTATCTGCGCAAGATGGCAACTGGAAAGATGGTCCCACCTGGGCAGGAGGCGTTGTCCCCACTTCATCCGACAGCGTGGTTGTGCATCACATTATCGATATCTATAATCTGGATTCCTGCTTGCATTTGTATGTTTCTTCAAGCGGAACAATTCAAAACAAAGTCAACTCAAGCCGCATTCTTGTGGTCAAAGGGAATTTGTATGTGGATGGCACAGCCACCTATACCAACAATTTTTTCTATATCAAACTTGGAGGAAACCTTCACCTAAATGGGATTTGGTCGAGTCCAAGGGTTGTCTTCACAGGTTCGGCCAATCAGGTGGTTTCTGCCTCACCCGGAAAAGTATTTACCGCAACCCGCACGGGGATCATTTTTGAAGATGCTGATCCGGCAAGCCCTATAAGTTTTGCATCAAGCCTGGAGTTCAGCGAGATCGAATTGAGTTTTAGCGGCGCAACATTAGTATTCATGCCGGGAATATTGGTAAAAGTAAGCACTAAGCCGTTTAGAGATTCAAATATTATCGGCAATAACTCCTCATTGCAGTTAAGCAATGGAGCATATATCAACAACTGCAGTCTTGAAAACTTAACACTGAAAGGCGTGTTCAATATTGGATTCGGAAATACCACCACCGGAGAGATCATCGTTGCGGATACGCTGCAAAACCTGATAAATGCTTCGCGTACACTTGATGTTAACGGGAATTTTACAAATAACGGGGTGATACAAATTACCAACAATTACCTTCAGTTTACCTTTTCAGGAAATGTTGCCAACAATGGAAAATGGACCTGCGGAAACATTTCTTTGGATGGAGCAAGCCAGCAGTTTTTATCATGTGGTGAAGGAAAATACTTTTATTGCAACAACTTCACCGATACCGACCCGGGAAGCCCTATTCACCTTTTGGAAGATACGGAGATACGAAAAGCAAGTGTCGATTTAGGTGGAACCACCCTTGATGCTGAAAATTACAGATTTGTATTGCGTGACAATGCCTATATTAAAAATTCAGTTTTGAATAATGCACATTTGGGTGGTATATTCAGGGTTTACACGCCACAAGTAACATTTACAGGGATAACGGTTGTGGATGATACCCTGCAAAATGCGCCCTATACAACCAATCCGACAGTTTTGTTTGAAGGCTTGCTGATAAACAATGGAACCATCAACAGATCCAACAATTACGGACTTCACATGCTTATCGCCGGAAATCTTGAAAACAATGCTGCAATAAATTCGGAATATGTCGTCTTTTCAGGAACTTCCGATCAAATCCTGACATCCACTGCCAAAGGAAATATTATCGAAACCGATAATTTTGATGATATGGATGAAGGCAGCAAAATTATTGTATCCAGCACTTTGACCCTCATCAATGCTGTTGCCGACCTCAATGGTGCTATTATGGAGTTGGACAATGCCAATCTTTTTCTGAGTGGAGGGCAATTTGAAGATGGCACAATTGAAGCACAGGGAAATGAAATTTCACAAAGCAATGCAGGTAGTT
>JAIOZV010000154.1 GCA_021740425.1 Bacteroidales bacterium
ATTATGACTTGTTTCTGCACCGACGCATAGTCGTCAGGTTAATGATATTTTGGATCAGTTTTTCATAGCCCGGTCATTTATGGCCGGGATAAAAGAATAGCATATCTCATTATTTAAGGCCGTTGACGGCCTTTTTCCATCCCGGATCATTACCGAAAATGCCCAGGACTAAAACCCCGGGCTATGAGAAACCTATTAATTTAACAGCTATGTACACCGGTGGGATTTGTTATATTTAATAAAACCCGGCTTTCCTGTCGAAATCTTAATGGAAAGCCGGGTTTTGAATGTTTACAAAGTTTTAATACTATAAATGCCCCAGCATTTTCGACGGATCAACCCACATTTCAAATTGTTCTTCGGTAACCAGTCCAAGGCCAAGCGCCGACTCCCTTAAAGTTAATCCTTCAGCATGCGCTTTTTTGGCAATCTTTGCAGCATTTTCATATCCGATATGCGTATTGAGCGCCGTAACCAGCATCAGGGAGTTTTCAAGATTCCTTTTAATATTTTCGTATTGGGGCTCAATACCCACAGCACAATTATCATTAAACGAAACGCATGCATCACCGAGCAGACGGGCCGATTGCAGCAGATTTGCAACCATCACAGGTTTAAAAACGTTGAGCTGAAACTGCCCATGTGTTCCAGCTACCGCAATGGTCATATCGTTGCCAATAACCTGGGCACAAACCATGGTGAGTGCTTCATTTTGGGTAGGATTTACCTTTCCGGGCATGATGGAAGATCCTGGTTCGTTGGCTGGTAAAATAATTTCGGAGTAGCCGCAACGCGGCCCTGATGCCAAAAGTCTGGTATTATTGGCAATGTGCATCAGACTCACGGCAAGTGTTTTTAAAGCACCCGATGTTTCTACCATCGCATCATGTGCCGAAAGGGCTTCAAATTTATTTTCGGCAGTTACAAAGGGATGGCCGCCAATTTCAGCAATTTTTTGAGCCACAAGCTCAGCATATCCTTTAGGTGTGTTCAAGCCTGTTCCAACGGCAGTTCCGCCAAGGGCAAGTTCGGCGAGGTGGGGGAGCGTAGCTTTAAGGGCTTTCAAGCCATGATTCAACTGCGAAACATAGCCCGAAAATTCATTTCCCAAGGTCAACGGGGTTGCGTCCATCAAATGTGTGCGACCGGTTTTTGTGACCGATTTAAAAGCTTCGGCCTTTGCAGCAAGCGTGTCTCTCAAAAGTTCAACTCCGGGTATGGTATTTTCCACAATCATTTTGTACCCGGCAATACTCATAGCTGTTGGGAAAGTGTCGTTTGATGACTGTGATTTATTAACGTCATCGTTGGGGTGGATGGATTTTCTGGCATCCTCCAGTGTACCTCCGTTAAGCACATGAGCCCGATTGGCAACAACTTCATTCATGTTCATGTTGGATTGGGTTCCCGAACCTGTTTGCCAAATCACCAGCGGAAAGTTATCATCCAGCTTGCCATCGATCACTTCATCGCAGGCCTGAGCGATGAGTATGCATTTTTCTTCGGAAAGCACACCCAGTTCATAATTTGCAAGAGCTGCTGACTTTTTCAGGATACCAAATGCCCTGATGATTTCTTTTGGCATGGAGCCGGGATCACCAATCTTAAAGTTTTCCTTCGATCGCTGGGTTTGTGCACCCCAGTATTTATCGGCAGGAACTTCAATGTTTCCCATGGTGTCGTGTTCAATTCTTGTTTTCATGTAAAAGTTTTTGTTTGATAAATATTAGGTTAGTTGTTAAAGTTGATGTTCATTGCCCGGGCTATTTTTTTCGGGATGTCAGTGTTATCATAAAACCCGTTAAAACTATCTGAGCCGGCCCCTAAAACATATACCGGAACAGGGCTTGCAGTATGCGACCAGGTTGTCCAGCCCAATCCGGCCCTGTTGTTGAGGATATGCGTTGCGGTAACTGCCAGCGGGTGATATCCTCCGTAAAGCTGGTATTCCTGATTTGATTCAAGTTCTGTTTTTCCGGCTGAGACAAAATATGCGCTTTCAAGCATTTCAGTTTCATAATCGCTAAGGGGAATGCCTGTTTCACCTCCCAGTCCGAAATAAACTTCAACCAGATGCATGGCAAATTCGGGATTTTGGTTTTGGCGAACCGAAAAAAGTGAATCTGCCAGAACGGTAAATGATTGCGCAGATATTTCCTGCAATTTCAAAAGTTTGATATCACTATCATATTTTTTAAGAGAACTTCCCATGGCAAATCCTCCTGTTTCGTGGTCGGCAGTAACAACAATAAGTGTTTCGTCGGGATGTTTCCTGTAAAAATCAATTGCTGATTCAACAGCCTCAGAAAGTGCGATGACGTTATTTACTGCTGAAGCTCCGTCATTTTCATGAGCAGCCCAATCAATTTTTCCTTCTTCACACATAATGAAAAACCCTTTTTCGCTGTATAGCAATTCGATGGATTTAGAAACAAAATCTTTAAGTGGGATATCTTCGTGGGTTTGGTCGATGGCGTAGCGCATGGCTCCTGATGGTTCGAGCACACTTCCCATAGCAATTACTTTTCCATCTCCTTTTTTAAGTTCATAAAATTCATTTTTCGTATCCGTAATTTTATAGCCCTGATTTAGGGCATTTTCAACAACCGAAATCTGCCCGTCTGCTCCTCCATAATCTTTAAATCCTCCTCCACCAAAAAAGTCGAAATGACTTGCAGGAAGTTCAAGTGCAATTTGGTAGTACATATTTCTTTCGGGCTGATGGGCATAGAAGCATGCAGGAGTGGCATGGTCGATGCTAACGCTTGAAATAATGCCAACTTTAAAACCATTTTTTTTTGCGCCTTCGGCAATTGTTTCGAGGGGTAGTTTTTTTGCAGCATCCATACCAATGGTGTTTATTGAGGTTTTATGACCCGTTGCAAGCGCAGTACCTGCAGCAGCCGAACCTGTGATAAACCTGTTTTCAGCAAATGTTGTACTTAATCCTGTTACAGGAAATTTAGTAAAGCTCAATCCCCCGGATGTGTTTTTATTGTCGTCTGCATCCATAAATGCTTCTGCTGCTGCAACGTGGGCTAAACCCATACCATCTCCAATAAAGAAAAAAACGTATTTAGCCTCTTGGGCGGATAGCGAAGCTGAAATAAGCAGAATTAGGAAAAGCAGAGATTTGAACAGCTTATTGAAATTGATTTGATTCGTCATTTTTGAAAAGTGTTTTAAATTTAAGATTAAAAATTGATTTGAAAATTAATTTATATAGCATGATATTACAACGGCAAAAGTAATCAGCAATAAAACATTTGACAAGCTGATTGCTTGCAAATTGTTACACCTGGGATGTTTTTTTTGGGAAAGCCAAAAATTTTTCGGGGAAGCCAAAAAAATATTATTTTTGCCCCCGCAAATTATTTTTGCGTGATCGTTCATTCAAAATTAAAAGGGGCATTAGCTCATCTGGCTAGAGCGTCTGACTGGCAGTCAGGAGGTGATCGGTTCAAGTCCGATATGCTCCACGAAATAAAAAGGTAATTACGTTTGTAGTTGCCTTTTTTTATTTAATCGGCTTTACTGAAAGCCTTCTTTTCCTCTTCTTTACAGGAATATCATTGCTACTCTTCACCTGCCGATTCATCTGCAAATACTCATATTTATCAGGATAATCGCCTTGCCTGCCCCTTTTTTTTTGTACGGGGCTGTGGCCTGATTCAGGCGCGAAGCATCATTAATCTTTATCTGAAATATCCTGCCAAATGGTTGTTAAGCTGCGAATCTGAATTTAACAGGCTGGCGCACCCGTTAATATCAGATGCAAGGTTTTTCACAATACATTCCCAAAATTTTTGGAAGCAATTTTAAAAATCACACAAGCAATGGTTTAATAGTTTTTTCAACAAACTAAATAATTTTAACCTGCCCGAAAAACATGCCTGCCCGGGCTCTTTTGATTTACTGAACTTTCCATTCAAGAACTCCTCCTGAATATTCATCCTGAAGCTGCACAAGTAATTTGATGGCACTTGTGTTGACGGGCATAAAGGAAATTGAATTGAAACTGTCTTTTTTAAGTGGATAATCATTATAAATGGTTACATTTTTCCAATCTCCGGTTTTGGAATCTTTATAAAGCAATTTCCATGATTTGGGGATTCTGCATCCACCATCAGGGCCGTCGTCGAACCAGTAAACGGCCGTGCGACTGATGTTCCTGACTTGGTCAAATTCATAGATTACCCATTCTTCGGTGCCCAAATGATCCCAAAAAGTGAGGCGCGAAATATTGTGGTCGTTGGAGTTTTCAGGGATTATCTGATCGTTGACTGCATGAATATTATCAAAAACATAAGATGCCGACACCTTGCTGGTGGAAGCTATGGTGGGCGGGGGTGCGGGTGAAGAGGCTTCCTCTTTATAAGGAAACCAAACCACCATTTCACCGGAGCCTCTGTGTGCCCAGGCATAATAGGGTATCAGTGTTAATTCTTTTTCGGTCTTCACTAAATTACCCGCATTATCATTACTCACCGAAAAAGCATCTCCAATCAAAGTGGTAATTTCACCCATTGGGCTGTTGATGAAAATCTCACCAAACAAAACATCCGGGTTCAAAAGCAGATTTCTTACCTTCCCCTCATTATCCACACCTTCGGCGGCATAAACGAGGGGGCCTCGTTGTATGGAAAATTTCCCGCGATCGTCAACAATGCTGTCGTGGGCTATTATTTTTCTTGCCAGCATCGGAAAAGAAATTTTTACCACATCGCTATTGCTCCATTCCCGCGAAATTGAAGCATAGCCTTTGTTTAAAATGTATTCGGCTCGTTGACCATTCACTTCAATTTTAACCTCATCCGCCTGTTTGGTCATAAACTCGTATAAATCGCTTGCGATGGCTTCATTATTTGCCCATCCTGGAATCCGCAGGTTGAGATTAAAGGTGCTCATTGCGGGCAGATTTCCAAAAGTAATTTCAACATCGCCCTGCCAGGGATAGTTTGTTTTTTGGGTAATTTCCATGTTTCCGAAAGGCATTTCAATCTCTGAAGTGTTTCCGATGTAAAGGTTTATGTACAAATTCTCATTGTTCTTCGCATAAATGTAGCCTGGCAACGAAGGCATAAAACGAACCACATTTGTAGGGCAACATGCGCAGCTAAACCAGGGGCTTCTTTCGTGGCTGCCATCAGACTCCAGTGGGTTAGGGTAAAAAAATTCATCGCCATTTACCGAAACCCCTGCCAAAAAATTATTGTAAAGGGTGCGTTCCAACACATCGATGTATTTTGAATCTCCGTGAAGCAAAAACATGCGTTGATTCCAGAGAATGTTGGCGATAGCCGCACAAGTTTCGCAATAAGCCGTGAGATTTGGCAACTCATAATTTTTACCGAAAGCCTCGCCGTTGTGCACCGAGCCGATGCCTCCGGTGATGTAGATTTTTTTTCCTGTCACATTTTCCCAAAGCCTGTCGAGGGCAAGTTTGTATTCGTTATTGTTGGTAAGTGCAGCAACATCAGCCATCCCTGAATACATGTAGGCAGCTCTCACGGCATGACCCACAGCTTCGCTTTGCTCAACCACCGGAAGATGATCCTGCGTATAGTCTTTGATGCTTCCATCCTTGCCATAGGTATAAAGCACCCTGTTTTCAGACCTTCCTCTCTGATCGAGAAAATATTTGGCCATATTCAGGTATTTTTCATTTTTTGTGATGCGGTATAATTTTACCAGCCCCATTTCGATTTCCTGATGCCCCGAAACATCATGAAGCTGATTTTCGCCTGGGCCAAAGGTTTGGCAAACCAAATCTGCACTTTTGATGGCCACATCGAGGAAATTGCTTTTTCCGGTGGCCAGATAGTGCGCTGCTGCTGCCTCATACATGTGGCCGATGTTGTAAAGCTCGTGACTGTCTTTTAAGTTGGACCAGCGGGTATTACCGGCACCATTGGGCAAAAGTTCGGGATTGATGGTGCGGCAGGTATAAAGATAACCATCAGGTTCCTGGGCGGCAGCAATCAGCGAAATGATGCTGTCGAGGTAGTATTCGAGGGCAGGGTCGGGGTAGGTGTGCAATGAGTATGAAGCGCCTTCCATTACTTTAAAAACATCGCTGTCGTTGTATCTGAAACCCACAAATTCTCCTTTTACAATTCCTCCGGCTACCGCAAAATTGTTGATTCTTGAAGTGGTTTCACATTTCTCAAAATCGAAAGGAATTGTAACTTTTCGGTTGGTATTTATCCTGTTGAGCCAAAAGTCATCAGCAATTTTAACCTGGGTAAACTCTACCGGCTGATAGGGATAATCGCCGGCTTGCTTGTTGCTGCTTTGGTTGCTGCAGGCTGTAAGTAAAACTAAAGACATCAGAAAATAGAATAGATTTCTCATCATTTTTTACACGTTTGGATTGACTAAATGTTTTTTCACGTTTTAAAAGCCTATATTTTAAGTTTTTAAAATTCAATAAGCGCTTTTACAATTCCTTAAATTGCGTTTCAAAACTACAATTTATTTTACCGGGAAACATCAAAATTTCCAAATCCAATTTCTAAAAAAGCAATTAGTAAACCTTAATAAAGTGTCGATGAAAAATTATGCACATTTCACTTCATGATGTTTTTTTCTGTTTTAAAACTCACTAAATAAACGCTATGGCCACCTCTTTCAGGAATTTATCTTCCAATACTTTGGCGATTCGTTTTACTACAGTCCTTCTGATTTCCAGTTCCACCGGGAGGTTGGGATCCTGATGGGCAATATTGATGCGGGTTCCGACAATAAAATCGATCTCATCGCTTTCGAGGATCATTTTTACTATACGATCGGCCGGGCCTTTGCCCAGTTCTGTTTGATTATTATATGATTTGAGGATGTTGGAAACCTTTGTCAGGGTGAGTATTCCTTCGGTGATCAGGTCAACGCCATCCATAAAAGAAACCGGTGGGAGATCCGGGTCATCAAAATCAAAGGTGTCTTCAATTTCTTTTCCCCATTCGCGCGAAATAATATCGCCGGTAGTTGCCCCTGAAAGCACCTTGAGACCAATGAAGTTTTTTACTTTTTCAGCGTAAATTTTATCGCGGTCTTTTTCGTAGGGAGGGCCTGTGCAAATAAGCATTTTGCGTGGTTCTCTGAAATAAACCACTCCGCAACTCGTATCATCCTTCGATTCAAAATTGTCGTTTTGAACGGCTTTCTTCACCACCCTGTAACCAAGCTCTGCCGCCGACATGCCCGGAAGTTTGGTAACTTCTCCCAAAACAAATTCAATCAAATCATCGCGCCCCCAACCAAAGGGATATTTATCAGAGCCCAAACCGGATTGGGTAATTCCATCGGAACAAAAAACAATCCTGTCGCCCTTTTCGGGAATGAACGAGCAACTGTGTAACTCTTTTCCACGATTTTTTTCGGAATTTAATATCAGGCACTGCCAGCCAGGCTCAATAATTTTATTGTTTCTGATAATGAAGGTGTCGGGGTTGTCGTATTCGAGGATGTTTACCCTGCCCCCAATTTCAATGTCGAGAATGGTGAAAGTTGCATAACTGATTTTTCGCTCGCTGCAAACGGGCAGGGTATTCATGATGATCTCGGCAATTTTCACCAGATCCTGGTGCTCTTCAGTAAAATTCAAGGCCATGGTAGAAGTTAACGTTGCCAGCATGTTGGCTTTTATCCCATGCCCCATGCCATCGGAAAGTACAGCAATAATGCGGTTTTCCTCTTTCACCTTTTTGTGAAGGAAAACATCGCCGCAAATCCGCTCACCTGCGTGGTTGCGCTGCTGACAATTAACTTCTATGTGAAATTCTTTGGACAAAATTTTGTTCGTTGTTCTTTATTTGCTGAGTCCCGAAACTTCGGGAAATTGCTGCTATTGCGGGATTATTTGATAATTGTTATTCGTTATTCGTTATTCGTTATTCGTTTTTCGTTTTTCGTTATTTGTTATACGTTAATCGTTATTCGTTAAATTTGTGAAATAATAACTCAATCACAAAAACTCTATGAACTTTTAACTCATAAACTCGCAACTTTACGCACTCTATGAACTCCCAACTTTAGGCACTCTATGAACTCCCAACTTTAGGCACTCTATGTACTTTTAACTTTATGAACTTTTAACCAAATAACTCAGCAACCCAACACCTACCCCATCCCATCCCTCTTTTTTTTCCTGTGCAACTGGATGATCGAATTGAGCATGGCTTCGGTTTTTGAAGCGCCCTCTCCGAGCAAAAATCCAATCTGCTGAACCATGCCAAGATTCTGGTCGATTACTTCGGTTACCCGCTGGATGATTTGCTCGTTACGAACTTCAGGCGAAAACATATCCCGAACAATTCCACCAACCACTTTTTTATCTTTAATCGAAAATACACTCAGGTTCAGAATAGCTTCATCTATTTTTACATCACGGCTCAAAATATTTTCGCCGGTTGCCAGCACATTCTGGAAAACTTTATAAAATTGAACCGGAACCAGTGTTTTCAGGTCGGCACCGCGCAACCCGGGAATAATTTCATCGATGTCGCGGGCTTCATCTCCAAGAATTTCTATAAAGCTTCGATTGGATGAAGTGATCTTTAATTTTTGATCTACGATGACCACCCCCGATGGAATTTGATTCATAATTGCCCTGGATGTTTCAAGCTTATCATTAATAAAATCAAACTCGGCCAGCCTTTCCTTCAGCTCTTTTCTCAGTTTAGCGATCTCAGTATCCGATTTAACTTTAGCATCGCGCAGCGTTTCGATATACTTATTTTTGTTTTTGGTATTGAAATCCAAACACATATCGGTACGGGTAATACCCTGAGCTACGGCTGTGGCAAATGCTCTGCATGATTCAAATCCGCAACCCGAACACATTCCTTTGCGCTCGCCTGATTTATCAAGTAAGGTTAAAATTTCATCAACCCTTGTTTTGTCAGGTTCGGGCAAACGCATGTCATTGCTTGAAAAATGACAAGCCAGGTTTAAATCCCTGAATTTATCCATTTCAAACTGCCACTTATTTTCATCATAATTTTTGAGTCGCCGTCGGGAGTAATTAATTACCTGGGATGCCCTCATCTGCTTATCACCTCCGGGTGACATACCTGGTCCCATCAGGCAACCTTCGTTAAAAAAAATATTAAAGTTCTTCTGCACCTGATCAATATTTTTTTCGAAAGATTGGATAGCTTTTAATGATGATTTATGCCCTTCGGAAGTAATAACATTTCCATCCATCAGGCTTTGAGGGATGTTACCCGCCTCCAGTATCCCGTTGCTTAAAGGATATAAAGAACCCAGTCGCCCGATTGGAGGATCGAAATCGGAGTATTCGAGCTGGCTTTCGTGAATACTGTGGGATATGAAAAGTTGGCGCAGCTCACCAAAAGTTAACACAGCATCTACTTCAGCGTCCCGGACAAATTCGCCTGAGTAAAGCTTGGCAGCTATGCACGGACCAATGAAAACTATTTTGGTGTGTTGCCCATAAACCGCTTTAACAACCCTGGCGGTGGCCACCATCGGCGATACTATAGGTGCCAGGTTATCCGTAAGCTCAGGGTGAAACTTCTGCACATTTTCAACAATGGCAGGGCAATTTGCTGTGATGTAAAACTTTCCTTTGGTTTCACTGAAAAGCGCTTTGTATTTTCGGGCTACCAGATCAACCCCAAAGGAAACATCCATAACAAGTTCAAAACCAAGCCGCCTGATCATCTCTACAAACTTTCGGTAATCGGTAATATCCGGAAACTCACCCGAAATGCTGGGGTCAACCAGTGCAGCTACTTTATGTTCATCTTCCAACAGTTTAACCACCGCAGGTTTAGAATCATAAAAACCAATGGCATCATCATTGCACGATACAATGCAGGCACCACAACCGATGCAACTTTGGTGGTTTACTTCGGGATGATCCTGACCAGGTTTTACCACAATGGCATGCACTGGGCAAACTCTTGCACAATGCAGGCAATCGGTACATTTTTCCGGTTTTATATGGATCAATTCCATGTTATTTTAATAATTCTTTTTCGAGGATTACCAGTATTTTATCTTCATCGATGTGCTCATAAAGGCGGTCGTTGATTTTTATGCCCGGCCCGTTTTCGCAATTTCCAAAACAATGTTTCCCTTTAAACACAACTTTGTGAGTAAGCTTATGGTCTTCCAGAAATTGCCTGACAATCTGCACCATCTGCTTGTTTCCTCTCGCAAAACAAGAACTGCCGAGGCAAATTATCAGTTCATTTTTTTGTAACATTCTATTATAATCGCAATTTTAATTAATTAAAAAGCAAAGATGATAAAAAAAATATTTGGATTGCATTTTTGTTAAATAATTAACAATGTGAACGAATTAACATAAAAATACTAATTTTGTGTTCTGTTTGCGCAACTATTTAATTACTAACCTGATGAACAAGATCGAGGCGATACTCAACAACTTCCCTAACCACGACAGGGATAATTTACTTCCCATATTGCAGGATGTTCAAAAAGCGGAGGGATACATTTCTGAAACTGCC
>JAIOZV010000155.1 GCA_021740425.1 Bacteroidales bacterium
GATATTTCCAATCCTTCTGATCCGCAAACTTCCGCTTATTATTATCGTTCGGGATGTTTTGCACTGGGAGCTACGGTTGAAGGCTCATACGTTTACCTGGCTGACGGCCCTGCAGGTTTCCAGATTTACGATAACCTCATCATTACCTCAACAGATGAATATTCCACAATTACAGACAATGATGTTTTTATCTATCCAAATCCTGCTACTCATTGTTTTAATATTGAGTTTGAGATACCGACCCGGGCACAATATAATATTGAGTTGTTGGATTTAACTGGAAAAAAAGTTTCAGAATGTAACAAGAGTTCTCTGACATCCGGAAAGCAAATTGTGAATTTTGATATAGATGATCAAGGCATTTTACCGGGAATTTACTTTGTGAAAATAAACATCAATGAGAAAACTCAATTCAGTAAGGTGATTGTAAATTGATGTTATTGCTTGTTCCGGTTTTTCCATGAATATCGAATTTCTTCATCAAGGATCAGGGCTTCCTGCAAAATTTCCTGAACCGCATTTACAGGAATTTCACTGAGATTGTAAAATGTTATGCCACTCACCTGCTTGCGGCCTTTGGCCTCAAGCAGTCCCTGGCTGTTTGATAGTTCATTGCCGCGAAGAAATGCCAATTCCATTCCATGGTTTTTTGTTGGGTTGAGATAGCAAATCCAGCTCTTTCTGTAATAAAATGGCAATCGGTAACTCATTTTATATGTAACTCCGGGGTTGGCTGTGATCATCTGATGAAAATAAAGCAGCAAATCCTTTTGCTCGCCTTCATGATTATAGATGAAATCTAAAACCGCATTCATTTTTCAAATAAATTGCCTATTGTTTCCATTCATAACCACAATCAGCGCAGTAATGTTTTTTGTGAGAAATAAAAGGGGGAGATAAAGTGGCAGTAATAAAATTGCAAGCAGTATCTGTTGAGGGTGCATTTTTTTTCTGAATACATTTATGGAATCACAATCCGGGCAAAATGTTTCTACCTTAACAAATCCCTTCGAAAATTTTTCAGGGATGGGTTTCTCGCTTTGATTCACTGTTTGTGCAAAATTCCTTTCGGTTTCTTCGATGAGTGCAAGAGCCGCCTTCAGGTCGCTTTCCCTTATTTTGAGCTTAACTCCTCCAATGGCATTGCTAAGAAAAGGATGAACAAGAATGGTGTTTTCGCCATCGAGAAAACATATTATGCCCTCACTTTCCAACTTCGACACCAGGGCGTACGCTTCCGATGGGTACATAAAGGTTTTTAAGATAATGAGCTGTTCTTGATTCATGAGCCTGTAATTTGTTTGGGCAGTGTGAAACAAAAACTGCTGCCTTTGCCGGGTTCACTTTTAACCGAAAATTTGCCATTGTGTTTTTTGATGAATTCGTGGCATAAAACCAATCCGAGCCCGGTGCCAGTTTCACCCTGGGTTCCTTTTGACGAATTTCGGTATTGGAGCTTAAAGAGGTTTTCGGCCTCCTGCTCCGACATTCCCACACCCGAATCAATGACACAACATTCAACATCGTATTCAAGATCGGCAGCCTTTATTAAAACCCGGCCATTTTTTGGAGTGAATTTTATGGCATTAGAAATCAAATTTCTAATCACGGT
The DNA here is from genome assembly GCA_021740425.1 of Bacteroidales bacterium. Taxonomy (GTDB): domain Bacteria; phylum Bacteroidota; class Bacteroidia; order Bacteroidales; family 4484-276; genus SABY01. The sequence goes on from JAIOZV010000155.1 coordinate 1,613, forward strand.
ATGGAGCATATTGGGATCGGCATAAATCAGGAGATCCTGATGGATTTGTATGGTAATGTGGATATTTTTGAGAAATGAATCGGCATTTAATTGCTTTGCACATTCTTTTGCCAGGTTCAAAAGATTGATCTGGTGAGGGTTGTATTCCACCCTTTTTTGTTGCACTCTCGACCATTCAAGCAGATTTACCAAAAGCTGATAGGTGTCTTCGGTTGTATTTTTTACAAGCGAAATAATTTCAAATTTTTCATCTTCACTCAGGCTTTTCCAGTCATCCACCAAAATATTGCTAAAGCCAATCATCGAATTGAAGGGGCTTTTTAAGTCGTGAGCTATAATGGAGAAGAATTTGTTTTTGGCTTCATTTGCCGATTCAAGTTCTTCATTGGTCACTTTAAGTTCCATGGTTCTTTGTTCGACCAGTCGCTCAAGTTTGATGCGTTGTAGCTTAATCAAGTTTAATCGATACAGGTAAATCGCGGTTATCAACGAAGCGATTAAAACAATTACAAGTGCTTTAAACCAATTGGTCTGGTAAAATTCCGGCAGAAGTGTGATGGTTATTTTAGCCGGGTTTTTTGTCCATTCTCCATTGCCATTATCGGCTGTAACTTCCAATGTATGATCACCGGGGTCAGATGTTGTCAAAGTAAGGTTTCTTTCGGTGCCGAGGTTGATCCATTGCTCAGAATTTTCGTCAAAGCGGAAAGCATATCTGTTTTTTTTGATTCCGAAATATTGTAAGGTTGAGAATGTGAGGCGTAAAATGTTCTGTCCGGGTTCGAGGGTAATTTTGTTTTTATAGGAAATTGTGAAATCCCTTTTGTTGGGTTCGTCAAATAACTTTACCTCACAAATTACAGCTTCATCAGGAACAGGTGCCAGTTGTATGTTGTCGGGATTAAATAAAACAAGCCCGTCAACGCCACCAAACCAGAGTTTTGATGTACTACTCCTGAAATATGCCGAGCTGTTAAATTCGTTGCAAGGCAAGCCATCATTTTTATCAAAACTACTGAATTTTTCGGTTTCCGGATTAAACCGGCATAATCCCATATTTGTGCTCATCCATAAATTTCCGTAGCCGTCTTCCAGGATGCCATAGACCATATTGTTTGATAGACCCTCGCTTTCCGAATATACTTTATGCACTTTCATGTTTTGATCAAGCTGAAGAAGTCCGGAACTCGTTCCCATCCAAAATTTTCCATCGTTCTGCTCAAAAATGCAGTTGATCCGGCTGATATTTATGTTGCCGAGTTTATTTTCAGATAAATTGAAATTTTCCAATTTGTTGGTTTCGGGATTAAATGAAGCAAATACGCCACTCATCGTTGCTATCCATATATTATTTTTCTTATCGGTGTAAATGGTGTTTACATTCTCTACAGGAATGTATTTTTCGTTTTTAAAAACATTATTGAAAAATCTGAAACTCTTGTTTTCCTTGTCTAAAACATGCAGGCCGAAATTTGTTCCAATGAGCATGTGGCTGCTATCAAGATTAACAATTATATAAATATTATTTCCTCCTGACATCATCCTGTTGTCGGATGTGGATTTCAAATCATGCCAACGAGGGTATGCGCTTATTCTTTTCGTTTTTTTATTTAGTAAAAATATCCCTGAACCTTCAGTGCCAATCCAGAGAATATCGGGGTTTTGCTGATCAATGCACAAGGAATAGGGTAGAAGGCTGTAAAATTCTTCAGTTTTGTTTTTGGTCAGATTAATTTTTTGCAATCCGGTGTAACCACCCACCCATAAAATGGAATCGTTTTCCTGCAGTATGCTTCTTACGCTTGAAAATTGTAATGCAATATCTTTTGGAGACGATTGGGTAATGGTTGAAAAGTTAATCATGTAGGGGCTCAGGATGTTTATGCCTTTCCCGTTGGTGCCAATCCACAGGTTACCATTGCTGTCAGTAAAAAGTGTTTTTACAGTCCGGTACAATATATGGTTTTGTTCATTGCCTTCGCTGAAATAGCTAAGGTGTTTACTGTTGATGTTGAATACAAGAAGGCCATTCAAATCTGTTCCCATAAAAAGCAACGAGTCATTAAAAAATTCAACGCAAGTTAAAACGGCTGGAATTTCAGGTGTGTTTTTTCGTGATTTATTATGCTGTGTTAAAGACAGGGTTTTGGTGTCGAGAAAAAGCAGGGAATTGCCGTAGGTTGTAATCCAAATGTTGCCGGAATCATCTTCGGTGAAATCGGTGGCGAGGTTAAGCATTTTTTCGTGTTCATCAAGAAAATCATATTCAATCAGGCCGAAAGATTTACGGGATTCGGTGAAGTAAAAAATATTTCCATCGGACAGTCCCCCCCATAAATTGTTTTTGGAGTCGATGTACAGTGAAATTATGAAATTCGATGTGAGGGAATTTTGGTTGTCTGGCTCAGCAACAAAGCTATCGTGGCTAAGGTTACCAATATTAAGCCTGATCAATCCTGAATATCTTGTTCCAATCCAAAGGTTGTTGTTTTTGTCCAGGGTTAAGGCTGTTATCGCTTCGTTTTGGTTAAGATGTGTGTTGCTGATCCGCTCAAATTTTCCAATGGCCGGATCAAATCTGTTGAGGCCTTTTTCGGTTCCTATCCATAAAATACCTGCTTCGTCAACGAGAATTTGGTTTATGTTGTTTGATCTGAGCGAGGTGGAATCGTGGATGTCGTGTCTGAAAATCAAAAACTCATAACCATCATACCTGTTCAGGCCATCGTTGGTTCCAATCCAGATAAACCCTTTTTGGTCTTGTGCAATGCAATTGATGGTGCCCTGTGAAAGTCCGTCATCATTGGTGAGTTTTTGAAAGACAGGTTGGTTGAGTTGATCTTGCGTACTGATTGCTTCTGCAATGCCCGATAAATAAATGAGCACCGCAGTGAAAAAAAACTTTAGGTATTTGGAAAATTCCGGCAAATCAGTTTTGTTTTATTTTTCAAAGTTAAACGAATTAGACTTTAGGCCTAAAGATTTTTTTTAAAATGTGGTTTTCTGATTCTGGTTATGGTTCAAATACCAATTTCGTGGTTATTTATTTAATAGAAAAAATAGATTATTTTATTTTCATATCTTCCACTAAAATTGCAGTAGTACCCTGATTATAAATTTCTTTTAGTGGTCAGGCTTTGGGATTCTGAATTTTAATGTGATTTCGCCTGTTTCGGGATCAAAATTTAATTTGTCTTCGTGCAGTTGTATGAGCCGGCCTGTGCTTATTTTGAAAAGCTGAGATAAAAATGAAACACCACTTTTCAGCACATCTTCAATTTCGCGATTATCAAGATGAACAAGTTCTTCAGCATTTTCAGGGTTTTTTTTGTGAGAAGCTTCTATAACAGAAGGTGTATTGGATTCTGAGAAAAATTCGGAATCTTCCTCATCTGAGAAGTTTATTTTCATTTGTCCGGTTGAAGATGTTGTTTGTGTTTCGGGGGATTCTTCCGACAAAATCATTTTTTCGATGGTGTCGCTGATAATGCTGGTGTATTTGGTTTGCATCATTCCTGAGAGTTCCAAAACAGGATCATTTTGACCGGGATGAAGCAGCCTGTTCACCAGGTCATCTTCAAATTGCAAGCCATCTGCCATTTTTGCTTCCACAGAATTTTCGGCAATCAGGTTGATGATGGTGAGATTGTTTTGCCTTTTCCCCAGTGCTTCGATGCTTCCCAGCCGCAGGTTTTTTTGTTTATTGTTTTGAGGAGGCTCCATATTTATTACCGTGTCAACGATTGATAAATTGATGTTGGGAGCCGTTTTGTCGGTGCACAGAAAAATGCGGCAATCTTCATTCTCAGCAAAATTTTTGAATAGTTTTATCTGCTCAGTGGCATCCATTTTTTCGGTGGCTTCCACAAAGTTGATTTTATTGATTCTGAGCATCCGCGAAATGATATTTACCATTTTGTCCCATTCCGTATAAATCACCACCTTTCGCAGGTTTTTTTTAATGTGTAATTTGTAACTCAAAATATGTTTCAGCTCGTCGAGCTTGGGCGAAATATTGGTGGTATCGTCCACTAAAAATGTGGAGTTTGTGAGCATGCGCATTTTTCTGATCAGCAGCAGCGATTTCTGCATGTCGAATGAACTGATGATTTTCCCGTTGTAAAGTGAAAGCACCTCGCGTGCATAGCGGATGTGTAGTTTTTTTTGATAGGCCGACAGTTTTACGGGCACAACAATCTGGCTGATATTTGGTAATTGTTTGATAACTTCCTGGCGTTCACGCCTGATAAGAACCCTCGAAAGTTTTTCTTTCAATTCGCCGAGATTGTAATATCCCACAATCGAGTTTGTGGATTGGGCATCGAAATAACAGTGTTGGTATGAAAATTCCCACAAAGGTGACAGCAAATCAGGATCCACAAACAAAACGATCGAATACAGGTCGATGAGCTCGGTTTCGATGGGGGTGCCGGTAAGCACCAGCGCATGTTTGTGAGGAATCGATTTGATCACCGAATAGGTTCTTGAAGCATAATTTCGGATGCGCTGAGCTTCATCAAGGATTAGCAGGTCAACAGGAAAGCTGCCAACAATGTCCTTGTCGCGCATTAATGTTTCGTAGCTGATTATTTTAAAAAATTCATTTCCGTCTGTATAACTTTTTGCTCTTTCACCGGCATTGCCTTCCAAAATTTTCACACTTTCACCGCTTGCAGTTTCAATTTCTTTTTTCCAGTGCATTTTGAGTGTGGCAGGGCAAATAATCAAAGTTCTTGAAAAACCGAATATTTCTTTTTTGGCCATGGCGGCAGCCACCGCCTGAAGCATATTTCCCAGCCCGAGTTCATCGGCAATTATGCTTCCTTTTTTAAAAGTTGAAAATTCAACACCTTCTTTTTGAAATTCGAGCAGCTTTGTTTTTATGGATGAATAATTAATTTTTTTTTCTTTTTCGATTCTTTTTAACGTGTTGATTTCTGAAATTTTTTCTACTTTTTCATACACTTCCGGCCTCACCAAAATTTGTTTGTGCCTGTCAAGATTGTTAAAAAAGCCAAGCAGGTTCTCAGCTTCCGCATCCTCTATGAATTTTTTATTGCCAAAATATCTGTAAAAAAGTTCGGCCACTTCGCCCAGGATTTTCTCAGGATAAAACCAGGATATTTTATAGTCGCGGAATGGATTTAGAAATACTTCGATAAAGGGATACTTCGGTAAACTAATCTCCTCTGCTTTGTTTTCCTTAAAAAATTTATCGAAGGCAAAAATCAAATGCTTGCAGGTGCCCAGTTTATTGGTTTTGTAATCAGGGCATGAGCAATAGCCATGTTTGCGGTCGATATCCCTGAATGTAAGCTTGTAAGAGATGCCTCTTTCGTTGGTTAAAATGTGCTCACCAAATACATTGTCGGCATACTGAATGGAGTATCTGGCATGAAAGGCTTTATCTTTTCTTTCGTCAACAACGCGTTTAATCATGCCGCTGCGGGTGTATTGAATGCCGGCAGGAGGTAAATTTTCCTCATCGAGTTTGATCAGTTCATGAAGCTGGAGCAAAGCAGCTGCCGAATGTCGGCATATTGTGCCTGCCTTGCACTCGCAGTCAGTTATCAAGTCCTCCGCCGAATCTATTTTAACCAGATAGTCGCCGTATTTATCATTCACCGAAAATTCAAAATGATTTTCAGAGGACGACAATCGGGTGCATTGACCATTAAGATACAAGCTGTTACCTTGCCTGTAAATCAAACTTGTGGATGCTGATGTCTTCGAAAGGTCATTCAGCGCAATGCGTATGGATTTTGAAATATGACTTGTCATGCGATGGCTATTTTCTTAAAAATATGAAATTGTATTTTTTTGCCTGGTTTCTGCTCATCAGAAAGTATTTTTATCAAGTTTTCCAATCGATTTTGAGTATGAGCGCAGCAAAGTTAAAAGCAATTATGTTGAACGAAAATCCTCAACAATTTCCATTGCCGCTTCGCTGTCAGCATTTAGTATCATCACCTTTACGCCTTCGGCGAAGCCTGATTCATAAGCATAACTGTTCAAGGTGTGATTCTTTAAAAAACTATTGATTTGGGCAGATTCCAAAAGTGATTTTATCATTTCAGCTTCCCAGAGTGTGCCCGAAAAAATTTCTACAAGCTTTTCGTTTTCCTTATTTTTCATCCTGATAAATATTCAAAAGCTAAAAATAGTCTGATTTTTTAATTTGGCAATTACATCTCTATGATTTGTTCCAGACATTCAAACATTTTTATAAGCAGTTTTCCTTAAACGGTTTCATTGGACGAAAAAAATGATTAATCCCGGTAGTTATCTGCCTGTTGCAAGCTTCCGCAATAAGGGCAAAACTTGTATTCGCTGTGAAGTTGGTGCTTACATTTTGAGCATTGCTTTATTTCGTCAATCACAGCTTTAAAAGGCTGACTGGTTCTAAAGGTGAACTGATCCGGAATTTCCTTCAGAAAGCTCGACTCGTTACCTTTTTCTGTAATCAGATAAAGATCATCTTTTGCACGTGTAATGGCAACATAAAACAGCCTTCGTTCTTCCTCAATCAGCAAGTCGTGCTTGGATGGTTTAATGATCTGATAAATCCTGTCCTCCATCCAGATATCAGGAAATCCTCCATAACCCTCGGTGAGGCCTATGATAAACACAGCCCTTGCTTCCAGTCCTTTTGCTCCGTGTATGGTTTTTCCCGAAATAAAAATCCCTTCCTGCTTGAAACGCTCAAAATACGGGTGAAACATTTTGCTTCGCCGGTAAAGAAAAAGAATGTCTTCGCGGCTGTAATTCCTTTGTTGCTGGAGCATTTTAATCTGTTCAACCACAAAGTCCAGACAATCGTCTTCATCTTTTCCGCTAAAAATGTGAATTTTGCTATTGGCTTTTTTCAGCGACTTCAGCTCCTTGTCCACCTTAAATTTATTGAATTTGATGACTTCATTGCTGGCTCCCACAATGTTCTCGGTGCTGCGGTAGTTCATGTTCAATTTGATGATTTCAGCATTTCTGAAATATTTCCTGAAATTGATGATGAAATCAACGTTTGATCCCCTGAATCCATAGATGCTTTGCCAGTCATCGCCAACGCAAAACAATTGATTTTTTGGAGTCAACAGCAATTTGATCAGTTCTACCTGCAAATTATTCACATCCTGAAATTCGTCAACAAGAATATACTGGTATTGCTTTTTAAATTTCTCGGCGATTTCGGTGTGGTTTCGAAACAGCGAAATGGTGCGCGAAATCATGTCATTAAAATCAAGATACGATTTATTGGTAGCGTAGTTTTTATACTCATCAATTATGGGAATTGCCAGATGGTAGAAATCCCTGATGCGCTCGTGCTGGTCTTTTTGAGCTTTCAGCAATACCTTTCCAGTATCTTCATTTTCAACTTTGATCATGTCGGTTACACGCATGATTTGCCTCAAAAAATCTTTAATTTCCTTGTGATAAAACTTAAATTCCTCTTCAAACGAAAGTGCCACAGTAAAATCGTAGTTGGCCGGGAGTCTGTTTTTGATAATTCTTTCCAATGTCAGATTGAAGAATGCAGAGTTTTTTGTTTGGGTTTCAAAAGTTTTTACAAGCAATTTTCCTGCTATTTTAAACTGCTGCTCCTTGTCGTGCATCGGGAAACTTTTGTCGCTTACATGTTCGAGATACAAATTGGCTTCAGGAATGTAAAAGTCAGGTTTAAAATCAAAATCATGAAAATTTACCTGCGGTTCGTATTTAAAATGAATGTTGTGTCGGAAAAGCCAGTCGGCGATATACTGTTCTGATTTCGATCTTACTTGGGTTCCATTGAGCGAGGTGTAATATTTTCCCGGGTAATTCTGCGACCCAGGTCCCGATTTCAAGTGAACATGATCAATAAAATAATCGAGGATGTATCTTTTTAAACCGATCAGGAAGGCTTGGGATTCGCAGGCCTTGATCAATATTTTGTGAAAGATTTCATAGGCAGTTTCGGGGGCAATATGCCGGGTGTTCTGATCTGTGGCGGCTTGTGAATCAGCAATAACCCTGAATTGATTGTCGAATTCCGACACCCCGAAATTTCGCATGATGCCATAGCACAAGCTGTGAAAAGTTTTTAAGGTAAGTTTGTTTATCCATTTTATGTTTCTTGAGTATATGAACCTTTCATATTCGATTTCGTGACGCAGTTTGTGTTTGTCTTTCAGCACATTTGCGTAGGCGTTACCGTTCTCTGTCGAAATAATCAGTCGGTCTGTCATTTCATTCACAGCATTTTTGGTGAAGGTTATGGCCAGGATATTCGATGGGTTAACATGCTTTTGTTCGATGAGGTAAATCAGTTTTTGGAGCAGTGTTTTAGTTTTGCCCGATCCGGCTCCTGCAAGCACCAGCAACCTTTTGTTTTCGCTGATTACAGCAGCTTTTTGCATGTCGTTAAGACTACTCAGATCTGTGAAAGTATCGTTCATGTTTTAAAACTTTTACTATAGCGCTTAGTGTGTTGGGCTGCAATATCAATGCAATAAAAACCTTTGCAAAATAAGAATTAAAAATGATAAATATTGCAGGCTGTATGTTGGCTCAATAGGATTTTAATGGAGCCCGAAAAAACTCGGCTTGAAATAACAAGACCCGTGCATTCCAAAATATTGGCGAATTTAGGGCTGCCGGAATATTGTTTGCACGGGCATAACATTTCGACCGACCGTCAATTTTACCTTTGAAAATCAGCCGGGAGCGCGATGAATCCTGCGGGCGTTCTCGTGTCGGTGCTCCTACCCAAATCCTAAATACCCGATTGCTCCTATACCCAAACACTTCACTT
>JAIOZV010000156.1 GCA_021740425.1 Bacteroidales bacterium
TCAGAATCGAAAACGAAAAAAGCAATTGTCGAGGAGGCTCTTTCACTTTTTATTAGATTCAGGAAGCAGGCAAAACTCAGGGCTTTGCGCGGGAAACTAATTTGGGAAGGTGATTTGAATCAAATGCGCAACGACTGATGGTAATGGTTGATACTTCCGTTTGGATTGATTACTTCAATGGACAACACAACGTTTACACTGATTATCTGGATGCTTTACTTGCAGAGGATTTTGTGGTAACCGGTGATATTATCCTTGCTGAAATACTTCAGGGATTTCGTGAGGATACACATTTTGAAAAGGCAAAAGAAGCTTTGGATAACCTGAAATGCTTTCCGTTAACCAATAAAAAACTTGCCATACAAAGTGCTATGAATTTCAGGATACTTCGGAAAAAGGGGAAAACTGTCCGCAAAACCACCGGTATATTGATAGGCACGTTTTGCATTGAAAATCAAATCTCACTACTTTTCAACGACCGGGATTTCGATCCCATGGTGGAGCATTTGGGTTTAATACCGGCAATTTTAAAAAGTTGAATAACAATAATGATTGACTTTGCCAGAGTCTATAAATCTATTCATCATGAAAAGAGAATTTACAGCCATTATAGAAGCTGCACCCGAAGGAGGGTATTGGGCGATAGCACCAGAAATTCCGGGAGCCAACGGACAGGGCGAAACTATTGAAGAAGCCAGGAACAGCCTTAAAGCTGCAATTAAAATCATATTGGAGGATAAGCTGGAAGATTATAAACGAGGCCTTCCCGAAGATGTAATTCTGGATACCATCGCTGTAGAATGAAAAGGAAGTTGCTTGAGAAAAAATTGAGAATAGCCGGATGCTACATAAAACGGGAAGTAGCATCTCATTCGTTGTGGCTGAATCCTATAAATGGAAATATTGAAGCCGTGCCCAGGCATGCAGATATTAAGTAACCACTCGCCAAAAGGATATTAAAAAATTTGGGAGCTGAATAATCAGGAATACCTGTTTTACGCTAAAATTCGCAAAATTATTTTAGGGCAATGCAAACCTCCTGTCCATAAATAGGGGCTGCTGAAAAAGGCCTAATCCATTGGATAGTTGGAAGTTGTTTCAATAATATCGGATTCCTTGTGCAAGGGTTTAGGAGATATTGATTGAAAAACCTTGCATCAAATATTACGGTGCGCTGCACCTTAAAACACTTCATCGGACAAAATTCTAAAACGATTATCGGTGCGCTGCACCTGAAAATTGAGCCACAGAGTGGCGATAATCTTTGTAGAAAAATCAAGTAGAATTGAAACAAGAGGTGCAGCGCACCGAAATATAAACATTCTGAGTTTTTCAACAAGCCTTAAATAAAATGGGAGCCCCGGAAAATGCCAAAAGATCCTCAGCCCGGGCAAAAGCTTACCCCGAAAGCAACTTTCAGGTCATCACTCCGGGGTATTATTTGGATTGGATTGATTCGGTTTGATGAAATCAACTGCTTCTCATCTATTCAGGTAGGTGATTTGCATAGGAAAAACCATTCTATGAAGGCAAATATACGCTTTGAAAATCCGAAAAAACTTAAGCTGGATAAGCAAATTATTTAAAATTCATACTCATCCGCTAACTTGCCAATTTGTAAATCTTCCGGTTTTTGCCGCAATTCCCAAACCATTAAAATCTGTATCCCAACCTACCTCCCTTTGTGCATGATTTTGCAATTCATTTTGGGTAATTCCCTTATTACGGGGTTACGGATTGAAATGCCAACGATTGGGAGAGGGTTGAGGAATACTGTTGACAGGAATCAGAGAAAGTAAAATCCACTGATTCCAGAAGGGTAATATTGGTTATAAACCGACAGGGAACTTCAAAATTTTCACCCAAAAAAAAGCAGTCGGGCAAGCAGAGTGTATGGAAATTTGAGCGAAGTAATTTTAAAAACAGGCGAAAATATGAAACTCCCATGTCGGGGAAAATATTCTATCATACCAAGAACCATCAATTTTTAATGAAACAATGGTTTGCAGGAAATTGAATCAGCCTGATGAATACATGATAAAATGAACGATGATTATTGGTTGAGGTCAAACTCAAATCCTTTATCACCAGACTTTGAAAATTGAAAATGGTTGCCCGGCAATCGGAGGATGATAAAAAAAAAACCGGCCTGGAGAAATAACAAGCCGGTTTATAGTATTTGTCATGAAATAAATAATATTCTATTCTATAATTATCTTTCTTGCTACCTGATTATTTGCTGACTTTACAAGTAAATTATAAACTCCCGGGGGCAAATCAGATGCGATGAGCTCAATCCTTTTTCCTCCCTGATAAACCATTTCGCTGGCAGAATATACTATTTGTCCAACAAAATTGAACAACTGAACCCTAACAGGACCTTCAACATAAGATGAAATATCAATGAAGAAATTGCCATGGTTTGGATTTGGAAATACCTGTTCAACCGGACTATCATTCTCAGAAATTGAAACCGTGGAATTTGTCATATTTATTTGCTGACAATATACATCTGTCAAACCCTGCCCAAAAATAGTGAGGCACACATCAAAGTTACCGGTTGACGAAAATTCATGTACTGGATGTTGGTTATCCGAAAAAGAGCCATCCCCAAAATCCCATAGCCAGGCCTCAGGGTTACCTGTAGAATTATCATAAAAGTGCATCATCATCGGGTTTAGGCTATCCTGCACCATGCTGAATGAAGCTTGCATAGGTGCATTTCCACTGCCAACAAGCAACATCTGGCATGAAATCCAAAAGCATGAATCCGCAGGGTTATTGGCTGATATTGTGGTGAGACAAACAACATATTCTCCAGCTTGATCATAGGTATGCCCGACTGACTGCCCAAAACCACTATTTCCATCTCCAAATTCCCAGTAGTATTCTCCACCGATTGTTCCATTTAGCATATACCCATCAAACTGATAGCTGAAATCCTGAATTGGAACAATCCCGAAACTACTTTCGCATCCGGGGGGAAATTGATCGCCAACATATACCATTTCACAAAAGGTGCTGAAGCAACTCGTATCTGGCCTTGAAATCGTAAGGCAAACTTCATATTCTCCCTCCTCAGCGAAGGTGTAAACCGGATTTTGCTCATTTGAGAATCCACCGTCACCAAACTCCCAGTAAAATTCAACATCTCCCTGATAAAACGAAAGGTCGAAGAAATTAAGGGTTAATGAATCGTTGCTTTCCGGAAACCAATAGTAGAGAGCCTGACAAGAAGAATTGTAGTCGTCAACCCATACATCATAGATAGTGGTGGAAGTGCAACCGGTTTCATCGACGGTGATGGTAAGTGTTACAGGATAAATTCCGGCTTCGGTATATTGGTGAACCGGGTTTTGTTCTTCAGAGCTTGCTCCATCGCCAAAATCCCACGCCCAGGTTGATGGTACAGGCCATGATATGTCCTGAAATCCAACATTTAAATCTTCCATTTGCGAATACAAGAAATCAGCATAACATTCAATATAACCTGCTGTATCAACAAAAATTTCCATACAGCGTGTATCTTCGCAATTGGCAGCTTCGTTGGTAATGGTCAGGCATACTTCGTAGAATCCGGGTGCTGCGTAAGTGTAAATCGGATCAGGCTCTGTTGAAGTACTGCCATCACCAAACTCCCAAAGCCAGGTTTCGGCTTCCGGAAACGAAACGTCCTGAAAATGTACTATTAATTCACCCAATTGATAATAATAAAAATTCGCATAGCAATCGTAATTAAAATCGTCAACCCATACATCATAGATAGTGGTGGATGTACAACCGGTTTCATCGACAGTAATGGTAAGTGTTACAGGATAAACTCCGGCCTCGGAGTATTGGTGAACCGGGTTTTGCTCTTCAGAGCTTGTTCCATCACCAAAATCCCACGCCCAAGAGGATGGTTCAGGCCATGACATGTCCTGAAAATCAACGCTTAAATCTTCCATCAGGGAATACCAGAAATCAGCAAAACAATCCACAGGTATTACTTGCGAACAAACTGCAAAATCAACTGTAAAGTTATAATTTCCGGGCCCATAAAGCATTTCATGGAAAATGGCCATACCATTACAATCATAGGTAAACACGGTAAGCATTCCCTCTGATAGTTCAGGCACATCAAAAGAATCAGCATATTCACCGGAATCATTTGTAAAAACAATGCTAATATATCCCGGTGTATTTGACGAATCGCTAACTATAAAAACCTGATGCCCGCCGACTGGGGCACCTGATTCAATATCAGTTACAATTCCATTAACTGACACGGTACTTTGTGCAAAAGCAAATACTGTGCAAGCCATAAAAACCAATAATAAATAAGTACTTCTTTTCATAGTAAAGTAAATTTTGTGTTTAAATAAAAATGAATTAAAAACTTGAAAGCATTGGAGTATTATTTTAAAAAAGCGCTTTTATTCTATTATTCAAAAGACAGAGATTTTTGTAAAGGTTGCCTGAATGATCATTTTCTTATTCACTTTTTTTTGCATTTCTGATAAGATTCTGAACATGTCTATTTTACAAATTTCAAAGTCTCCGAAAAAGCATTATTTCCGGAAAAAACATGAAGAAAATAAATCCCTTTGCGGAGGTTTCCAACATCAATACAAAAGGGATTGGCTCCCTGGCTCGTGATCATTTCTACAGATAAAATTTCCCTGCCGGAATAATCGAAAATCCTGTAATACAATTCTTGATTCATATTTGAAACAGTAAGGGTCAACAGATTGTGCACCGGATTTGGAAAGAGTTTCAAGGTAGTATTTTGTATTTTACTATTCTCAGAAACCGATGTAACATCATACCCAAACAATTCAATCTGAACATCAAACAAGGCTGGATTGGTTTCACTGAGAACAACTGTAACCGGATCGGTGAATAGCCCGGTTGATTCAGCATACAGGGTATAGGTTCCAAAAGCAAGATTATTAAAAACAAACCCGCCGTCATCAGAAGAATGTACATATCCAACGGCCTGACCGTTGCTATCAAAAATTAGAATTTCAGAATCTTCGGCAGGAATTTGTGCATCTGCATCGCTATGATGCATCACCGAACCGGAAACCGACCCAACCCCATCTTCAGGATTGGGAATTTCGGCCAAATGAACATTGATATTGTAATGACTCGAATCAGCCAGAGAAATCAAAGGGGCATTTTGCCACCTCATCTTATCGCCAAAATACGTGGGGAAATAATAGGGTGCGTTTGCAGAGCCGTTGGTAAGCCTGAACTTTATAAGATAATCATCCTCGAGTAAAAACAATGCATGGAAATATCCATTTTCCACAACAAGGGAAGTATCAATGCTTACCACATGATTACTGTTGTGATACCTGTAAAGGTAAACAATGGCAGTGTCGCCGGTGGGTTCAGGATTATTGATGGGGAAATTTCCAGTGTAAATAAATCCTCCAATATGAAAATATGCAGGCGTTTGCATAGCGATGGTTTTGGTATCCGAGCAATCTTCACCCCAAATATTATATTTTGTAACTGTTAATGAAACTTCATAAGCGCCTCCGGCCTCATACTGATGGGTAGGATTTTTATCGGTTGAGCTTTGTCCGTCGCCAAAGTCCCAAAGCCATGCATCAGGATTGTTTTCGGAAATATCGTGAAAATGATACAAATTGGGTGCATTAACTCCTGAATCGGGGTGCATGATAAAATTTGCCTGACATTCGGGCATTGCAACAGTTACATTCACCATCTTAGTTACGCTGTCGCTGCAAAATAAAAGGCTGTCGGAACTATAAACATAAAGATTCACAAAGTAATTTCCGGTATCAGAATAAAAATGTGCCGGGTTCTGTTCTGATGAAAATGCCCCATCTCCAAAATCCCAGAACCATTGATTGGGCATACCCTGTGAAATATCGGCAAATTGGACCAAAAGTGGTTGATCAGGGGGCAATTCAAAATTGAAATCTGCCTCACACAATTCAGGTGCTACAATCACAATTTCATCACAAAAGAAATCACTGCACCCACCGGGAGCCTCTATCACTGTAAGACAAACATTGTAGCTCCCCGAAAAGCTATATTGATGGCTTGGATTTTGATCAGATGAGAAATTCCCATCACCAAAATCCCATTCCCATATCGCTATTCCACCAGACGACTGGTCAAAAAATTGGACTTCGAGAGGATTTATCAGGGATACTTCATAGCTGAAATCTGCCTGGCAAAGGGTATCATTTGTTACCTCTACCGGCTTACAAAGGGTATCCTGGCAAAATCCTGAGGAATCCTGAATCATCAAACAAACCAGATAAATTCCACCTTCTGCATATTCATGCTCAGGATTTTGATCTGATGAAAAATTTCCATCACCGAAATCCCAGAACCAGAGGATCGGATCACCTGTTGATAAATCATAAAACTCAACATTTAAGTGATTTGCGGGTTGGATATTAAAGGTAAAATCAGCGTGGCAATCCGGGGGTTGCATAGTAACAAAAACCGATTCGCAATAGGTGTCTTCACAAAAGCCCTCATTGTCGCTGATGCTAAGACACACCAAATACTCACCGGGAGCTTCAAAAAAATGCTCCGGGGACTGCTCCGATGAATAATTCCCATCTCCAAAATCCCAATTCCATGATGTTATCATCTGACCCACCGACATATCCAAAAACTGAACATGGCCTGGCCCCAATTCCTGCCATGCAAACAGAGCATTGCAGGGAAATTGATTTTCGACAACTACGTTTTCGCAAAAAACACTCACACAACCTCCAAGAGAATCCAGGATTGTAAGGCAAACTTCATAAGTCCCGGTTTGATCGTAAATATGTACGGGATTTATTTCCCCCGAAGTGAAGCCATCTCCAAAATCCCAAAACCAATTTGTAATATTCCCAAACGAAGCATCCAGGAAGTGTACCTGAAGCGGTATCATGAAATCGAAAAAATATTCGAATCCTGCCTGACAATCACCTCCGCCGGGTACAAATACTTCCTTACATTCTGTATCGAGACACCCGCTTGCGCTATCGGCAATAGTCAGGCAAACAGTATAATATCCGGATTGCGGAAAAGTGTAAACAGGATTTTGCTCCGTTGAATAACCTCCCTCACCAAAATCCCAAAACCATGTGGACATTTCAGGAATGGATGCATCGAAAAATGCCAGTGAGGCAGACATGCCGGGAAGTTCCAGATAATAAAAATCGGCCTGACAATCGGACAAAATCGTTTCATTTTGGAGGGCTGCTACTTTCGGTGAAAAACTATCTGAAATGTCCTGTGAATTTGCAGCCGAAACCGCAATACCCTGGACAATCAGTATCTGAAAAAGCTGATACAAAAATGTGACGAAAATTATCCTGATAGTTTTAAGTTTCATATTTCCATTTACTCCGTTAAAAATTAAAAAATATACCACCTCTAACACCAATCCCGTAAGGATTTTTTATGGCATCACCATTGATATCATACACCGAATTGAAATAATGGCGGTATGTAGGTTCAACCAGTAAACCAAACCTTTCGGTAAATTGAAACTGCAAGGCAAGGCTTACCAAAACCTGCATACTGGCTTGAAGTCGCGGCGCTGTAAAATTATCGATGCCGGTTACTCTGGCAGTTTGCGAAGGCTGAAAATTCAATGATTGTTCAGTACCATTGAGCAGGAATGAAAAATTGGGACCTGCTTTGATAAATGCCGAAAACCTACCGCTTTCCATAGCTTTGTAACCTACCATTACCGGAATTTGGATATAGGTGTATTTGTTTTGGGTTTGCTGATGCGAATGATGTGGGAGGGTATCCCAAACTTCTACCGTATGAAAATTGTAAGCAAGGGAGTCTTCGCCATTGTATCCCGGAACGATTTCAAAACCACTTATCCCGTTGTAATATCCAATGCTGTCGTAGGAATTTATGTTCACCATATAATCACCCAAATCCCGGGCCTTGCTGTACTCAATTCCTGCCTGTACAAGATAATTTGAACCAATATAGCTCAATGACAAGCCACCGGCATAGCTTTGCTCCCTGGATGCGGATGCAGGCCTGTAATACCAGGTAATTTCAGGGGCAAAGTAGGCAGCTAATGAAAGGTAGGGTTTATAAGCACGGTAGCCAATGGCAAGCTGTTGGTGAAATGCTCTTTGCTGAGGCTTAGATTTTGAGTTGAAAATCGAGCCTGTGGAAAAAGATATTGGCGAAATGGTTTTCAACTTTCCAGGATTGTAAACTATGGCATCAGCACTGCTGTTCCCTGAAAATACAGTTACAGCATCGGCTAAAATCCCTGTAACAGTCTGAGAATTTTCAAGCATGTTTTCGTTGATTGGTGCTGTGTCGGGTTTGTTTGCAGGCATCTGCTTAATAGAAACTTCACTGACAGAAGAAGCCGGGGCAACTGTGTGAGATACATTTTCAGTTTTTGGTGCAGGAGTTACATCATCTGCAACAATCACTGCCGGCATAGCTTTTCGTGACTCAGGAGATGGTTCCCCGGAAATCAAAGTATCATTGAGATCAAACAATATTTCCTGCACGATGAATTTATCATTTTGAGGAGACTGTATTTTTTGTATCTCATCCTTGTTTTCATTATCAATAATTGTTTCAAGGGAGGTTTTTGGACCTTCAACGATCTGGCCGGCAGAAGGCAGGGAAATTTCATTATTATCATTTTCGGAATAAGCACTTCCCTGATCATGGTTGAGGGCTTCGGTAGCAGGAGCTGAATGAATAATTTGCTGAGTTTCGGAGGACATTGGCACCCGCAAAAACCATAGCAAAAGAAGTGTAGAAAGGAGCACAACACCTGCAGAAAATCCAAGCCAGGGTTTCGGGATATTTACAAAACGGAAATGGATAAGATCATTCCAAAGCAGTTTTCCTGAGATTTTTTTCCATAATCCCTGCGATGGCTGCCCGGTAAAGTCGTCCAAACCTTCCTTAAAAATATCATCAATATTATTTAAATCCAATTTCATTTAAGCAATGGCTATTTTCTTGTTTCTGGAAATTTGTGATAATCTGGAAACCAACATTCTTCTGGCTTTCGAAAGTTGAGATTTTGAAGTATTTACTGAAATTCCAAGGGTATCAGCAATATCCTTATGCGCATATTGTTCGAAAACATAAAGGTTAAAAACCATTCGGTAGCCTTCGGGGAGGCCTTGGATAACCGACATCAATTGTGCTTTGGAAAAATTAACCACATCGTCATCTTCATCAGCATCTTCATCCTCATTCACCAGAGTTTCGTTAATTTCATCAACATCTGAATGATACTGATGTTTCAGATTACTTTTGTAATATGTTATTGCAGTGTTAACCATAATCCTTTTCATCCAACCTTCAAACGACCCTTCGCCTCTGAAACCACTGATGCCTGTAAAAATTTTAATAAAACCCTCCTGTGCCATATCCTCTGCTTCATCCCTGCTTTTTGCGTATCGCATACAAATGCCGAGCATGGATGGAGCATAGTGTTTATAGAGCATATTTTGAGCATGTCGTTTACCCTTTTTAACGTCTTCGATTATTTTTTGATCCACATCCGACATATTTCTACAATGATATTGACTGCATCTATGCTAAAAGGTTGCCTGAAATTTGATAAAGGTCTAAATTTTCTTATTAACTGACTTTGATTTTCTTTATCACCGCTTAATTTAAAACTTGTACAATTGGGTCCGGACTATTGATAAGCTGATTTGTAAACAGGTGATGAAATCATGAAACAGGCAGTTCTGTTTGAAATAATAAAACAATGACGAAAGACCTTTTCAAAAAATCCTGTGTTTTCAAAAAAATAGCACACCTACGCAGTAAATGCGAAACTGCGAATTAAGCTTTTAATTATTATTCCATTATTTTTGCATTTTACAACTTTAACAAACAACAATTTTTATGAAAAGTTTAATACCAGGCCTGCTATTGACGCTCATTTTTACCTGTTCAGTAATATTTAGTACAGCTCAGCACTTTGATGGAAAAGTTGAAAAAAAGGACGGAAAGACCTTTGTTAATGGCTTACCCGTTTTTACGGATTCGGATTTTGAAGCATTTCAATCCATACCGGAATTAAAACTCCCCGAGGAAAGCAAATCCAGAAACCTCCCAGAATCTGTTGATAATTCACAACTTCCGTATTTCAGGCCGATTTTTGACCAGGTTGCACTCGAATGTGGTCAGGCCAGTGGAGTTGCTTATACCTTTACCTACGAAATCAACAGGCTGCGCGACCTTCCTGCAAATGTCCCCGAAAATCAATATGTAACACACTTTGTTTACA
>JAIOZV010000157.1 GCA_021740425.1 Bacteroidales bacterium
GAGGATTTGAATATTGTCATCGATCTGGGAGCCGAAAAGGAAATAAGTAAAGTCACGGGCTCTTTTTTTCAAAGGGAAAGAAGCTGGATTTTCCTGCCGAAAGGCATGGAGGTAAGTTTATCAACTGATGGTGATAAATATTCAAAACCCATATCCGTAACTAATACCATTGATCCAAAAACCGAAGGAGCATTTACACATAATTTGGTAGCTGAAATTCCAACACAGAAAGTGCGCTATTTAAAAGTACATGTAAGCAACTTTGGAGTTTGTCCCGACTGGCATCGCGGCGCCGGGGATGCAGCCTGGCTGTTTGTGGATGAGGTGGTGGTGGAGTAATAATTTTATTTTTAGATACAGGGAAAAAGAAACCATTTCCTTTTCTTTGCTTAATCATATCTATTTGTAAATTCACAAATAATAAATGCCGATTCTGTGATTTTATTCACGTTTTCGGCATTTAAAGTGTGATTTTTCTAATTTCAAATTCAAAAATGTTTCAATTACCTCCGGCTACCAATCTCTTTATTCGCTCAGTCGTTCCTTCAATCTAATCTTCTACCTTCTCCCCTCAAACTTCTCCCTACGTGTACAAATACCGCTTTATATTCTTCTTCGGGGTTTTTACGAATTCTTCGTCCACTATTTCTATGTCGGTAATTTGCTCGTAGCGGGGCAGGCCTTTGTTGAGTTCTTTCAACATTTCTTTCATCTTTTTATCGATGTCCTGAAAGTCCTGATTATTGCACTCCATGGCTTCACGGTCGGGGTAGATCATTGCCACAAGCTTATCGTTGTGCTGTTTTACCACACATTCCTGCACACAGGGCATGCCCGAAATTTTAGCTTCAAGTTCTTCTGGGTAAATATTTTGCCCGGAGGGGCCAAGCAGCATATTTTTACTTCTGCCTTTTATGTACAAATATCCATCGCTGTCCAGATAACCCAGATCGCCGGTTTTGAGCCAGCCGTCATCAGTAAATACCTCTTTGGTAGCCTCTTCGTTGTTGTAATAGCCCAGCATCAGGTTTTCACCTTTTACCAGGATTTCTCCAATCTCGCTATCTGGTTTTTCTTTTTCAATTTTTATTTTCATCCTGTCCACCACTTTCCCTGCCGATCTGAACCTGCATTTTTTCCAGCCTTCATAAGTAATCAGTGGCCCGCACTCGGTCATGCCATAGCCTATGGTAAACCGGAAACCTATTTTCCTGAAAAACACCTCCACGTCCTCGCTCAGCGGTGCGCCACCAATCACAATTTCCATAAACCTTTCACCAAAAGTTTCGGTGAGTGCCTTGTTTACTTTCTTTTCGATGATAGTTGAAAGTACAGGTGTTTTGAGTAATATTTTTGTAATTGGCTTGTCGATTTTCGGTAAAATCCGCTTCCTGTATATTTTTTCGATTACCAGCGGAACCGACAAAATGAGGTGCGGCCTGATTTCGCCAAAGGCTTTGGTGACAACAGCAGGGGAGGGGACTTTTGTAAGAAAAGTAATATGGCACCCCTGAACGAATGGAAACAGAAATTCGAACAGCAAGCCAAAAACATGGGCCAAGGGGAGAAAGGATACAATGCTGTCGCCGGGGTTCAGAGGCATGTGTTCCCGTGCAAAAATTATATTGGAAAACAGGCTTCGCCGGGGCAGCATCACCCCTTTGGTAAAACCTGATGTGCCGCTGGTGTAAGAAATTACTGCAAGATCCTCGGAGCCCCCGTCTTTAAAAATTATATCCTTAGGCTTGATATTTAAAGTTTTGTAGTAGCTTTCCGCTTTTTCAAGAGCCTTTTTTAATTTATCATTTCTGTCATACAGCAAGCCGAAATTTTTCAGATCAATCATGCCGTGAACATTTTTCATGTGTTCAGGGTCAATGCGCTCGAATATCGAACCTGACACCAGCAACAATTTCGAACCTGAGTGGTTGATGATATGATGAATATTTTCGGTGGAGAAGTCGGGCAATATTGGTACCACTACAGCACCATAGCTTAGTATAGCTAAAAATGAAATACTCCAGTCGGAGGAGTTGGTTCCCAAAAGCGCGACCTTGTCTCCACCTGCAATTTTCGATTCTTTAAATAACTGATGCAAAAAATGGATTCGTCCGGCAACATCCCGAAAGCTAAAAGTATCTCCTCCAAAGTCAGAAAATGCTGATCTATGCCAGTTTTCCTGCATTGCCCCCGAAAATAATCCAGTGAGCCCGCTGTTTTGTTTTTTCATAGTGAATGATTTATTTTGCGAATAAAAATACGAACGCAAAATAGTAAATTTTGATGGAAATATCTCTCATTTGAAATAAATATTGTATGTTCGTTTTTCGTAAATACTCAAATTCATGAAAAGGTACATCGAACAATTAATCGAAGATTTGAAGGTTGCAACATTGGAAGCGCCTGATGACCCCTTTGACGACCTTGATCTTGATGATGATGAAGCACTTGAAATGGAACTTGAGGAGGTTGAACGGTTTGAAAACGGCCCCCTTGAAAAACTATCGGATATTGTTGGAATTGCTAAAATAAACCTGCCTGAACCCGGGCGCCTCACCGAAAATGAAATGGGTAAAATCGTTCCTGAATTAGTAAATCTCCTGCAAGCATATAATTTTTTTCCTGAATATCCCCCGGCGGTGCCCCCGGGAATGATTTACAGAGCTATTTATAATATTTGGGAAGACGAATTTGTAAGGATGAGCTTTGGAAGTGTGCATATCGATTTTTGTGATTATGAAGAAGAAAATTGTCCTTTTCCCGGCTATTGTAATTTGTGTAAAGAAAATAGGTTGAAAACAGAGCCGATTCCCGAAAATGAATTCAAAATAAATGCAAACCCTCTCAAAGGTGATGAAAGCCGTATTGAAGATGATTTTCAGCAAATCGAAAAAGAATACTACCGCAGCTCAGCCCTTACCGACAAGGAAGGATTTATACCGGGCATACATAATTATTGCGACCGCTGGTGCGAGCGATGCGATTTCACCGACAAATGCAGGGTTTTTGCAATGGAAATTGAGATGCAGCAAATGCTTGGCAAATCCGATGATGAAGAAAACAGGGATGTAAATAATGCAGGTAATTTCCTTACAGACGACCCTGACGATGATTTTGAATATGAAAACCCTGATGCTGAAATTGATTTTTATGATATGATGGATGAATCCTTTGAAGATGATTCTGATGATTTTTTTTCAGCAGAAAATAAAGCAGACAGGCATCCACTTATCGAACTGGCAGATCAATATACCAATGAAACTTTTAATTGGTTTAAGGAGCGTGAAGCAGAGATGAAAAGAGGGTTTACCGCCCAATTGGCTCAGGGAAATGCTGATGAGGTGCTTGAGGCCGAGGATGTTTTAGCCTGGTACCATGCATTTATTTATGCCAAATTAAGACGCGCACTGTCGGGGTATTATGAAATGGAAGAATTTGAAGAAGCAGCTTATGATATGAATGGCTCAGCCAAAGTTGCACTCATCGGCATCGACAGATCCATCGAAGCCACCACAATTTTGATAAGACAACTGAAGAGCCACCGCGAAAAAACGAAACACTTCAGGTATAATCTGGAAATGATGCGCAACATGGCTGAGGAATTATTCCCGGAAGCCAGGGGCTTTGTCAGGCCGGGTTTAGACGAAATCTGATCTTTACCATTTTACGATTCCCCAGTTCTCTCATTGGTTTCGATTCCTGTACATGAAACATATTCAATTTATTCCCTTTGTTAGAATAAGTATAAATTAGCTATTAAATACCGAATTATTGATATTAAAATTATTTTTGCCGATTCTCATATTTAGTTTATAACCAATAATCAAATGTCGAAAATATTTTCTTTGTCCGAAGCCGGATCTATCGCCATACACAGTATGGTACTAATCGCACAAGCTGAAAGTAAACTAAATGTTGTTAAAATTGCAGAACGCACCGGCTCCTCAAAACATCACGTTGCTAAAGTGTTGCAACGACTTGTCAAAGATGATTTTCTCGTTTCAAATCGTGGCCCCCATGGTGGATTTGAACTCAAAAAACCAGCCGATCAAATCAATTTACTTGAAGTTTACGAATCCATCGAAGGGAAGGTTGAGATTACCACTTGCCCAATGGATAATCTGATATGCCCTTTCGAAAAGTGCATTTTGGGAACAGTAGTTAGCGACATGACCCAGAATTTTAAAGATTATATGACCGCACAAAAGCTATCCGACTACCTCCAATAAACATTTAACCTTGTGCGTTATTCGCTTATGCGAACCACAATCCTCATCCTTTTTTTTTCAACAATAATACAGCTTTCGGCACAAAACCCCTCCACTGTATTCAACATACCGATTTTCGCCTATCACCGTTTCGGGGATGACAGATATCCATCAACCAATACCTCTGACAAGGTTTTTGAAGATCAGTTGATATTTCTAAAGGAAAATAAATTTACAGTACTCACTTTGGGCGAAGCCATAAATTTATGGCAGTCAGCGAAGCCGGTACCCGAAAAATCTGTCATACTCACCATCGACGATGGCTACCTCAGTTTTTATACAAATGGTTGGCCATTGCTTAAAAAATATGGTTTTAAGGCAACCAGCTTCATCCAAACCGAAACAGTCGGAGGAGGCGATTTCATGAGCTGGGATCAAATTGGTGAAATCATGAAGGCAGGTATTGAAATTGGAAACCACTCTGCCTCTCATGCCTTTTTTTTAAATCTTCCTCAAAACCAAATACAGGCCGCTTTCCGCGATGATCTGTTGAAATCGTTGGATGATTTCAAAAAGTACCTTGATTTTGTGCCTGATTTATACGCTTATCCTTATGGCGAATTTACCCGGGATATGAAAGATGTATTGAAGAAAGAAGCCGTTAAAGCTGCTGTGGTTCAGCAATCCGGGGTGTTTTCCGAATCATCCGATCCTTTTGCTATTCCCCGCTTTCCCATGGGAGGCTCTTATGGTTCTCTTCAGGGATTTCAGGATAAAGCTGCAATGAAGGCACTGCGTGTGATTGCTACCCGCCCCGATTCACCTTTTTTTACAGCTAACCCACCTGAAATAGAAATAGATATTGCACCGGGAGTGCTTGATGTCGGGAAGGTGCAATTTTTTGTCGGAGGTCTGAAAAATGAAATTGAGATAATCAATACACAGGGCAATCCCCCTTCTGTTGTTCTGAAAGCCGATAAACGCCTCCTTTTTCGGCGAACCTTTTACACCATTACTGCCCCGTCAATTGATGGTAAAAGCTGGCATTGGTACAGCTATTTGTGGATTAATCCCCTGATTTCGGAATAGTTGAACGGTTTAATTTTCACCCCTCATCAATGTATTGGTATTGGATGAGATTTTTCTCTACCAATAGGCCGATCAATTTGAAAAGCCCCGCATTAGTGCGGATTAATGGCCATTGGTTAAACCACACGCTTTATCCATCCTTTTATATTCCTGTGGCTTTCTTCAATCATGTTTTCTTATTTGGAAAAAGAATAAATTGAAGCCCTAAGTAGCTGTCCAAATATGTTTTAGCCTGAGTTTGCATGGATTTGTAAGGGTTTGGATTTTGTGGAAAAATCATTTATTGTACATTTGCGCATTCAAACACCTAAATGCTTTAAACTGTATTACAAACCTATTCAAGCTTTAAAAATGAAAAGAAGCATAATAAAAATTGATGAAGAAAAATGCACAGGTTGTGGCCTGTGTGTTCCAAACTGCCACGAAGGAGCCTTACAAATTATTGATGGCAAGGCCAGGTTAATCAGCGATTTGTTTTGTGACGGCCTGGGCGCCTGCATCGGCCATTGTCCCGAGGATGCCATCACCATCGAAGAACGGGAGGCTGAACCTTACAATGAAACGATGGTAATGGAGCAGATGGTTAAAAAAGGGAAAAATACAGTAATTGCTCACCTGCAACATTTAAAATCGCATGGGGCAAACAAATTTTTAAATGAAGCCATAGCTTATATCAAAAACAATAATATTGACATGGATACCACAGCCGGCGATGATGAAATTAAAACCCACGACATTGTTGCAAAAGAAATGGCCGCTGTATCCGGACATAGCTGTGGAGGCGGATGCCCCGGTTCTGCTCCCATAGTTTTCGAAATTGATGAGGAGGAGGTTAAGCGAGCCGCTCAGGCGCCCGGTATGGATGCGCCCTCCGAATTGAGGCAATGGCCTGTTCAACTGCATTTGCTCAACCCCATGGCTCCATATTTTTTGAATGCTGATGTTGTGCTTGCTGCCGATTGTGCAGCCTTTGCCATGGGCAATTTTCACAATCATTTTCTTAAAGGGAAAACCCTGGCCATCGCCTGTCCAAAACTCGATTCAAACCAGGAATCATATATTCATAAAATAATCTCGATGATCGATGACGCAAAAGTTAACTCTTTTACGGTGGTCAGAATGCAGGTTCCATGCTGTGGCGGACTGACTCATCTGGTGGAAACAGCGCTTTCCAATGCAAAACGGAAAGTTCCGGTGAAACAAGCTGTGATAAGCCATAGTGGGGATATTTTGAGTGAGGAGTGGGTTTAAAGAGAGGGTAGAAGATAGAGGGTAGAAGATAGAGGGTAGAGGGTAGAAGATAGAGGGTAGAAAATAGAGGGTAGAGGGTAGAGGGTAGAGGGTAGAAAATAGAGGGTAGAAAATAGAGGGTAGAAAATAGAGGGTAGAAGATAGAGGATAGAAAATAGAGGGTAGAAGATCGAAAATAGAGGGTAGTAGTAATTAGAATGTGAGGTTGGTAAATCCTTTAGGGCAACAATTAGATTTCATTCTGATAATCACCAATCACCAATCACCAATCACCATTAATCAATCACCAATCACCATTAATCAATCACCAATCACCAATAACAAGTAACAAATCACCAATAACTAATTACAAATCACCAATAACTAATAAATTTTAAAAAAATGAGTATGTTTTGTTATCAATGTCAGGAAACCGCTAAAGGAACAGGGTGCACAATTGCAGGTGTTTGCGGGAAAAGTAGTAATGTGGCCAATATGCAGGATCTGCTGATGTTTGTCATGAAAGGAATTTCAATTTACAGCACAGCGGCGCGGGCGAAAGGATTCGAGGACGCTGAGGTAAATAAATTCATCTTTGACGGATTGTTTGCCACAATCACCAATGCCAATTTCGACAGGGCTGTGTTTGTACGTCATGTAAAAAAAGGACTCGAATTGAGGGAGCGTATTAAAAATGCCGCCATCAATTCGGGAGCCGAATTGTCAGGAAATCTTCACGAATCTGCAACATGGTTTGCTGATACCGATGAAGCCTTCGATGCCAAAAGTATCGAAGTGGGTGTTTTAAGTACCGAAAATGAAGATGTCCGCTCACTTCGCGAACTTATCACTTATGGTGTAAAAGGGCTGGCAGCTTATACCGAGCACGCCTACAATCTTGATGAAGAAAATCCGGCACTTTTTGCATTCATGCAAAGTGCTCTTGCAGCAACAACAAACGATGCGCTTAGTGTTGACGACCTGGTGGCTTTGACTCTCGAAACCGGGAAATATGGTGTTGAAGCCATGGCTCTTCTCGACAAAGCCAACACCTCCCGCTATGGCAATCCTGAAATCTCAAAAGTGAATATTGGCGTCAGCGACAAGCCCGGTATTTTAATTTCGGGTCACGACCTCCGCGATATGGAGGATTTGCTCAAACAAACCGAGGGTACCGGAGTTGACGTTTATACACACAGCGAAATGCTTCCTGCAAACTACTATCCCGGGCTAAAAAAATACAAGCACTTTGTGGGAAATTACGGGAATTCATGGTGGAAACAAAATGAAGAGTTTGAGTCCTTCAACGGACCGGTTCTTTTTACCACCAACTGCATTGTGCCTCCTAAAAAAAGCAACAGCTACGCTGATCGTGTTTATACAACAGGAGCTTCGGGTTATCCGGGATTCACACACATTGTCGATCGAAAAAATGGTGGCATGAAGGATTTTTCAGCCATTATCGAGCATGCTAAAAAATGTGCTGCACCAACAGAAATCGAAACAGGCGAAATCGTTGGAGGATTTGCCCACAATCAGGTGATGCAACTTGCCGACAAAATAGTTGATGCAGTTAAATCAGGTGCTATCCGCAAATTCTTTGTTATGGCAGGATGCGATGGCCGTATGAAAAGTCGTAATTATTACACGGAGTTTGCTGAAAAACTTCCAAATGATACTGTGATTCTTACCGCCGGATGTGCGAAATATCGCTATAATAAATTGCCTCTGGGCGAAATTGGTGGAATCCCACGATTGTTGGATGCGGGCCAATGCAACGATTCCTATTCTTTGGCGGTGATTGCCCTGAAACTAAAGGAGGTTTTTGAGCTGAATGATATCAATGATTTGCCAATCGCATACAACATTGCCTGGTACGAACAAAAAGCAGTAATCGTATTATTGGCCTTGCTTTATCTTGGAGTAAAAAATATCCATCTCGGACCAACTTTACCGGCTTTTCTTTCGCCCAATGTGGCCAAGGTACTTGTTGAAAATTTCGGCATTGCCGGAATCAACACTGTGGATGAAGACATGAAATTATTTTTAAATTAGAAAATTAAATATCAACCCCGGTAATTCCTTTACAGGAATTACCGGGGTTCAAATTTTAATAAAAATGACAACAGCAGAAAAATTTAATTTATCCGAAACCGTCCGGTATGCCGGGGATTCGGTGGTTAGCAAAACCATCACCAAAAAAGACTCGGGAACCATTACACTATTTGCTTTCGACAAAAATCAAGGACTGAGCGAACATTCAGCCCCTTTCGATGCAATGGTAAATGTGATTGATGGCAAAGCCGATGTGATCATCGATGGAAAATCAAACATTCTCAGTCAGGGTGAAAGCATCATCATGCCTGCCAATGTTCCGCACGCCCTCAAAGCCATCGAAAAATTTAAAATGTTGCTGGTGATGATTAAGTAGTGTCCGTCCATAATGTCGATGCTTTTGAATAGCCCCGGGTTTTAACCCGGGGTAATTGAGTTTGAAGATGTCCGCCCCGCGATTTCGCCGCGCCACAGGCGTGGTGAAATCGCGGTAGTTTTCATTTTTCCCACTTAATCCCCACCCTAAAGGGCGGGGCTATTCAAATTTCACATAACGACTAAAAAGACGGGCACTAAGCGGCCATACATTTTCCTTTTAACCATTAATCCAATAAATCAATAACTCCACTCCGGTGAAGCGAAACTCGGAATCCTACAAGAAACTCAGGAAATACCATAAATGGTTCAGCATTGTGCTGAGCTTATTCATTCTGGTATTTGCCTTTTCAGGGATGGTTTTGAACCATCGGGAACTGCTTTCTTCCCTTGATGTGAACCGTAATTTATTGCCTGAAGATTACAGATACAGCAATTGGAATCTGGCGGCAGTGCGTGGCAGTATTCATTTACAGGACGAAACCAGTCTGGTTTATGGAAACATCGGGGTTTGGATCACCAAAGATGATTTCCGAACTTTTGAAGATTTTAATCAGGGTTTCCCTGATGGAATCGATAACCGAAAGATCAGCAAAATAATCAGGACACCCGAAAACAGGCTTTTTGCGGGGACATTTTTTGGATTATTTTTTTGGGATAAGGAAAGCAATTACTGGAGAAAACTTGATTTGCCCGGTAATGAATCCAGAATCGTGGATTTGCTGATAAATGGTGACGAACTCTGGATTTTAACCCGCTCCTTTTTGCTCAAAGCTGATTACACAAAATCACACTTCCGGGCTGCCATCCACACACTGCCACCTCCCGAAAATTATAAAAATAAAGAAGGCCTTTTCAAAACCCTTTGGGTAATTCACAGCGGTGAAATCTACGGTCTTCCAGGGAAAATTTTTGTGGATTTGATGGCGCTGGTTTTTATTTTTCTTACTGTCACAGGATTGATGCTCTGGCTTTTCCCTGGATTGATAAAGCGCATGAAACGCAAAGGCAAACAGGTAAAGGGCTGGTCATCATCGATGAGATTCTCGCTAAAATGGCACAACAAACTCGGCTATTATCTTGTGCCTTTTTTGATGTTGACCACCATAACCGGGATGTTTCTGCGCCCACCGCTCCTGATTCCCATCGCCAATGTTAAAGTCGGAAAAATCCCATTTACCGAATTGGACAGCCCCAACCCCTGGTTTGACAAATTGAGGGCTGTATTGATCGATCCCGAAACCGGCTGGATTGTCCTGAACACCTCCGAAG
>JAIOZV010000158.1 GCA_021740425.1 Bacteroidales bacterium
GAGCTGGCGTAGTAGTTGCCCCAGCCGGTGCGTATGGTTGCCACAGGCAGAGGTGGGTAAATGATCACATCATAGATTGTTGAGTAGCCTCCATCGGTTCCCGGAAAGTACTCGGTAGTGCGCAGCAGGTTGGTTGTGTAGGGCAACGCTTCGATGTCGTAAAACACAGTGAATTTGCCATTTTCGGAAAAAAGGGTAAACGAATCGCTGACAATATTGGATTTATCAATAAAATCGAATTTCACTGAATCAGTGAGCGCATGGCTTGAATGGAATACCAGGGTATCCATAATAAACTGAACGCCAGGAAATTGTCCGATTAGCAATGCCCCGTTCATCAAAGTTCCATTATTGCACTGATAACTCAAGTCGGCCACGTTAACACCATTACAGTTCAAATCGTTGAAATTCCAGTATCCTGTCAGGTTTTCGGATTGCAGAGTGGGGCGGGAGAAATTGTTTTTGATGTAATCACCCGAAAGGGTTACCTTCCACATCCTTATTTCATCCATGGCTGTTATCAGGCTCAAATCGTCACTTCTCCTGCGAACACCGGCATTGCAACCCCCAAAAATCAGGGGTTTTGTTCCCAATAAACTCAGATACTCATAAGCATGACTTCCCAAATAATCCAAATGTTCAATATTGACGTAAGTGTCAAGGAGATTTCCATCGAAGTAAAATCTTTTGATGTAAACCGGCAAATTGCTTGTAAAGGCAATGTGGTGCCATTCTTTTTCCTGAAGCTGAGAATATGAAATCTGTGCGTGTGCAATATCATAACCGGCCTGAATAGGGCAGTTTAAAATAAATTTCAGACTGTCAACCTCTGGTTTGTTCTCCACCACAATCTCCCAGGCCGAATCCACTT
The DNA here is from genome assembly GCA_021740425.1 of Bacteroidales bacterium. Lineage (GTDB taxonomy): Bacteria > Bacteroidota > Bacteroidia > Bacteroidales > 4484-276 > SABY01. The sequence continues at coordinate 872 of JAIOZV010000158.1, forward strand.
TCATAAAAGTCATTCTGCCTTCAGCCCCACTGGTAATTTTCTCCATATCAAACCGAATCCATGATTCAAAACTCCAGGGTCTGTACATCATAAAACTGTATGAACCCAAACGGTCTAAAAAGCTGTTTCCACCGGGCATGTTGGTAACGGTCATATTTTTAGTGCTGTCCACAAGCAAAACATGGCCATCGGTCTGGTTTTGTATTGCCGAGGGTATCGAATCCTGATAAAGCAAACCATTGGAATAACACGCTAAAAATGGCGTTTGAATTTCCATTGACAGATTTTTTTCAACAGAAATTCCGGCATCCGGGCCTCCATGGCACCACGACACTACTTTGAGCTGCCGGGTTGACAAAGGGAGCGCATCAATACGAACATTATCCCAGCTTACAGAATCCAGATACATGCCCGGCAGACTGCTCACATAAAACGAATCGATGGCTGCGGTTTCATCCATCAGGTAAAAAACAACCTTGTCGGTGCGGGGAGGCAGTACTTTGGCCGAAAATGTCGTATAAACGGCAGGGACAGGTTGCCAGAGCGTGTCGGAAAAAAGGTAATTGTTGGAAATGAACGGACCAAAACCCATTGTTGATTCAACCTCAATTGTATCGGGATACACGGCATAAGGAATAAAATACCGGGCAAGTGAGTTATTTCCATAAACCAACTCCAGACTTAAGCCCGGCGACAGCGGCAAATCCAGACTATGGAGTTCCACTTCCCAAGAAACTGAATCGAGGTTTGTACCGGTTTTTGTAAAACCATCGCCAACCTGAATCCCGTCAATATCCAGAAAGCAGAAGGTAACCTTCGATGTTTCCGGCGGCAGGTTATCGGTCACAATCAAATCGTTTTGAATTTTCCCTGCTATGTAGGGGCCAAATCCACTTGATGCTGTTAAATTTATTTGTGGAACGTAAATGATGGTGTCAGCAACCGGTGTGGTATTTCCCGAAAGGGTAGCCAGCATCAATATACTCAGGGCTAATGTGCGGAATATTTTGTAAAACTGTTTCATAATTCGTTCTTATTTTCGATTGCATCGATAGTAAAATGATTTAAACTTGAAAATGTCATCTGACACATCGTACCGAAAAGCCTACATACTTTGGATATGCTTCATTTGCGGCTCCATTGGAATTGTAGCTTAACATGAGGCTGAAAGCATTGTTCTCGTCCTGTGGGCTGCTGGTAGCCAGAATATTGTAATGCCTGACTTGTGAAAACCAGGGTGCGGAATTGTATCTGTATCCAGCGCCAACTGCGGTAAATTCACTCAGGTTGGTAGGATTGGAAAGGGGTGAAAATTGCCAGTGGGTATAGCCCGTTTCTTTCATCTGGTCGCCATGGCTTAATGCCTCCGGAAGGTTTGCAAGCAATATGCCGTATTCCGTACCAGAAGGCAAATGCCATCCTTCGGGACAAATACCTTGCGTACTTTCGCCGGTGGAATACTTCATTATTTCGTCCCACTGATACAACCCTCCGTATTTCGTGCACGAATCAGCCTGGTTGTTGTAGCAGTACTTTTCGATGATGTTGTTGTCAGTTTGAACAGTGCTTCCCTGCACCATGATTCCAGTCTGAAGGTTCTCTTTCATCCAGCATTGATTTCCAATACGAACAGTGTTGTAGATGTTGCCATCCTCATCGGCAACCTGCGAAGTGTTGCACAAAAATTCGCCCGAATTTGACGTCCATATCGTTCCATCGAACAATTCAACCTCCTTATTTTCGGTATTGTACATTACCACTCCTTCGGCGGGTGAAGCAATGGCATTACTCTGCGCAGTGGTCATTCGTGGCGGCAGGAATCCCATCTCTGTGGATTTCATATCCAGCATGGCCGAATTATCGGGTGCGCTGCCATCTGTGTTTATGCCGGCTTGGGCAAAACCAAAACAAGGAATTGCCAGAATGCTTAAGATTAACAAATAATTAAAACATCCATTCCAGTTTTCACTATGTGTGTTTTTTTTCATAGCATTCATGTATTATTGATTTTTTATACATCGTACCGACATGGCATTATCTTTTTTGTAATCCTGGCTAAAATTTACTTGCGACTCCTCGGGATCCAGGCCATTGATGTAATACACCCCGGCCCAGCTTGTATTTCCGGCATTTTCGGTCGAGGTAAAAAACCAGGCGTTGTAGGTATTGTACCAGATGGAGTTGAGGTAAAGAAATCCGCAGGGTATGGCAGTAAATCCGCTGGAATTGGTGCCCAGGTTTCCGGTTCCCCAATGTTGGGTTCCGGCTTCCTTGAGTTTATTTGCGGCATCAACCCATCCTCCCAGATAATTTACCATTGTTAACCATTCGGCGGTTGCAGGCACGTGCCAGCCTGTTGGACAAATTCCCTGCACACCTTCTTCATTCTGATAATCCATCAGCTCATCCCATTTGTACAGTCCTCCATATTCATTGCAGTTGCTGGCTGTGTTATCATAGCAATATTTTTCTGCCAAATCATTATCCGAAGGATTCGAAGCCATATCTATCATGGCTCCAGAGTTGAGGTTTTCGGCAAGCCAGCATTGGTTTCCAATCAACGTAGTGTTATAGATATGGCCATCATTGTCGGTAATCTGGCTGGCACCACATCTGAAACCGCCCGACAACGGTCCCCACAATGAGCCATTGAACATTTCGAGTGCTTTGTGGTCGGTATTGTAAATTACCAACCCTTCGGCAGGCGTGCTGATGGCATCACGCTGAATGGTTGTGAGCCTGGGCGGGAGGAAGCCTTTTTCGGTAGATTTTACAGTGAGTATGGCCGAAGCATCCGGAGCACTTCCGTCGCTGGTAACAGCCGCCTGCCCGTTTATGAGTAAAGGCACAAAAAGAAGAATTAGCATGGTATTCACCTTTTCAATCATGCGTTTTACTAAACCGGAATAATCAGATTTTTGTAAATATTTTTTCATGCGGAATGTGTTGGTTTTCATAATGTATCATTCATTTATTTAATCTTTGATGCAGCGGACAGGGTGCGAATCGATGCGGTAGTTGGTTGCCGTTTGTTCCATTTCGGCCGAACCGGCATATAATCTTACTACGCGGGCGTAGATATCAGGATTGTTGCTGTAAAGTGTTGACGACCAAAAATAGCCGTAAACATAAAGATTGTAAAAGGTACTGTTTCCATCATTATGGTATCCCGATGGCAATGCCGAAAAACCGCTGGCATTGGTAGCGCCTGTGTTGGGCGAATACCAGTAACCGGTTTCAAATTCATAAAATCCGGTTGTTTTCATAGGGCCTCCAGCCACACTGTTGCCTCCCAGATATTCAGCCAGTACTGTACACTCGTCGTGGGTAGGAATGTGCCAGTCAATCGGACAAATACCGCGTGTTCCTTCGGTAGTGCTGTAATCCATCATTTCATTCCAGGTGTATAATGCCCCGAAAATGTTGCACCGGGCATCCAGGTCGTTGTAGCATCGTTTTTCAACTATGGCGTTGTTGGAGGGGTCGGTAACACTATCGATCTTTGTACCTGTGTTCAGATTTTCGGCCATCCAGCATTGTGTACCTATTTGAACGGTGTTGTAAAGTTTGCCTTCGACGTCTTCAACCTGCGAAAGGCCGCAGCGCCAACCTCCCTCAATTGCATTCCAGTTGGTTCCATCAAACACCTCCATCCACTTTTTATCCAGGTTATAAATCATCAGCCCTTCGGCGGGTGAAAAAATGGCATCGCGCTGTGAGGTTGTCATCCTCGGAATGAGGAAGCCCTTATCGGCTGACCTGACCTCAACCATGGCTGAAGGATCGGCAGCTCCGCCTTCGGCACTGATTGACAATTGGGCATTACAGTGCCATGCGGCCATCAGGAATATTATCCAAACCGGAAACCGACAAAGAATTTTATTACCGATATAAAACGTTTTCATGTTAGTAGATTTTTAAAAGTGGTTGATAATTTTTGCTGATGTGGTAAAGTTTCCGGATATGATCCTGACAATGCAGATTTTGCAGTTATCTGGCAGCCTGATGACATTTGAAGCCGATGTTGTATTGTTGGCAAAAAGTGTTCTGCCGGTTATGTCCGAAACAAGGATAACGGCATGGCGTGAGCCGTTGAAGTATTCCGGATTTGTAAAATCGACATGCAGATTTCCGGTGGCTGCGTATGTATTTACCCAATCATCTGTTGTGCTGTCGGGTTCAGCAATGTCGTTTATACCTTTAAACTGAACACGAAAATCATGCACGCTGGAAGTATCATAAACAAAAGTATATTCGGGTGTTATCCGGAGGTTGGTTTCGGTTTGGTTCAACAAATCTTTCAGTATGATTTCAACCTCATTTTCAAAGGAATCGAGCCCTGAAACAGTAATTTTGTAGTCCCCGTTCAGCCCTGCCAGAAACGACAAGGGCACTGTTTCATTTCCATAAAAGGCTGGCAGCGAGTTGATGGCGAGTTTACGATTTCCTGCCACAGCACATAAATGAGGTACATCCTTCGAGGTTCCCCACATCACGTCCACATCCAGCAACCTGTCGAAATCCTGGCTGGCATCTTCCATAAACCGGATGGTGGTTTGGGTGGAATATCCGTTCCCGCTCACTTTTAAAATGAGCATGGTTGTATTGTTGTCTGATTTCAGGAAAGCCTGCCCCCCATGGCACCGTATATTGTCGGTAAAAGTAAGTTTTCCGCCGGCATCGGCAGCCCTCACAAAAAAACCCTGTCCCGATGGGATATATTGCGAAGTGGTGTTGGCTGGCCCTCCACCTTCGATGTAATATCGGTAATCGCCCTCGTCGCCCAATTTAGGATCGAAAACCCAGAAAGCAGCTCCCAGATGGTCGGGTATTGTTACTTCATTCCAATCTATCTGGCAGGGATACGGGTTGCCAATAAGATTAAAACCATTATCCAACCCGTAAAAGGTGAAGTCAAACTCCTGATTGCCGGTAGTAGTTATTCCTTCGAAAAGTTCTGTGGTGGCAACACCGGCGGTTGACCAGAGGGCATACCCTTGCATGACATTAAGCTCATAGCCGGTGAGGGAAATATCCGACCAACTGTTGTCGGACTCGTTGAACAACTGAAGATAATCGCCCAGAAACATCCCTGCGGTGGCTGCATTTACGGGCGAAGAAACAAGGTGCCAACTGACATTGGTCAGGTAACGCTGCACCACAGCATGACCTGCACCGCTGAATGTCAATGCCCCTTTTTCGATCAATGAGGCATCGCCAGTTGCACCGGATTCGACAATCAGGTTGCCGGACGAAACATCGGCTGTTGTCCCTGCCTGAATGTAAAAGCAGGTGTTTGGACTAAGGCTTACATGCTGCGATTGAAGCGTAGCAGCAAATAACAGAATCAGGCCTGATGACAGTGCCGTTTTTCTAATCATTTTTACGTAGAAGTGCTTCATAGTTTTTATTATTTTATCTGCCTGACAATATTCTGAACTCATTGTATATGATGTTATCGGAATCATTTATAATCTTCATGTTAACATTATTGCTGCACAAGTCACTGAATTGGTTTATGTAGGAAGTAATCAATTCAGGATTCCCCGAAACTGAAATCTCAATCATCTGCCCGCCGAGGCGTTTTACGTAACCTTTTATATTTAATTCTACGGCAAGACGATAGGCTTCAAAAACATAATTTTTCGTTTTACCGGATAGTCCCGAAAGTTCAATTTTTATGTGACTGTGTTCTTTCTTCATTTTTTTTCAAATTGCCCTGATATGGAATGAAAGCATAAAAGTACGTTGCCTGATACCCCAATGTCAAATTTTAAGGTTGGACAAAGGTTGGACAGCCCGAAAAGTTTACTCTCAGGATTTTGAATATGATGTAAACGTTTTTTTTACATTTTAGCCAGGAAAGCGGCCATATCAACGTTGGAAGGAATGTTCATTTTTTTGCGCAGGCGGTGCCGGCCTTTTTGGATGGCGGCGTTGGTAACATTTAAAAGTCGGGCAATTTCCTTGGTGTCGAGGTTGATGCGGTAATAGGCACAAAGCTTCAGTTCGCTATGGGAAAGGGTGGGATATTTTTTGCGCAGGTTGTAAAAAAATCCGGGATTCACTTCTTCGAAATGGCGTTTAAACTGATCCCATTCTTTATCAAAACTGATATTTTCGTTCACAATCCTCTGCACTTTTCCATAACACCCTTCAATTTCGTTGTTGCCCGATTGGTGAAGTTGTTCAATTTCGCTAAGGATGTTGTTCATTGCCTCATTTTTGTTGATGGCATGGAGGATGCGGGTGGAAAGCTCCCGGTTTTGTTGTTCGAGTTTTTCGGTTTGAAGCTGCGTAATTTGTTTTTCGGCAAACAACTGATCTTCGATGCGAGCCGTTTCCAGCCGGTGCAGTTCATGGTCCTGTTCGTTGAGCTGCGACTGTTGTTTCAGGGCTTTATTCTTCAACCTGTAGAAATAATAAAGCAGCAGCGTGATCGATATAAAAGCCACCAGGCTTATGATCAACAGCAGCGAGGTTCTTTGCTGTATCTTAATGTTTTTTCTCAGCAACTGGTTTTCCTTTTCTTTTTTCTCGGTTTCGAAGCGAGCGGTCATTTCTTCTATCTGCCGGTTCTTTTCGACATCGAAAACGCTGTCCTTTACATTCATGAATTTTTTGTACATCTCGAGTGCCTTACCGAATGCGCCGGTTTTTTCATAAATCCCCGAAAGGGTTTCATAGTTTTTCATCAGATAAGTATCGTTCCCCGACCTAAGGGCTTCGTCAATTCCTTGGCTTACAAAATACACGGCACTGTCGGGCATGTTCAATTCGATGTAAAGCCTGCCAGCGTTGGCGCAGGTATTGGCGATGCCAATTGAAAAACCAAGACGCCGGGTAATATCAAGCGATCTAAGGTAATATGAAAGGGCTTTATTTTTGTTTCCAAGCCTTTCATAGATCAGCCCCAGGTTGTTATAATTCCCGCTGATGCCCATGCTGTCGGCCACCAGCCTGCCCAGTTCCAGAGCTTCTGTGTAAAATGCAATGGCTTCTTCGTATTTTTCCTGGTCGATGCGTATCAGCCCGAAGTTATTCAGGGTTGGAAGCAGTGCCTGCGGAACCCCCACTTCACGGCCGAGTTGCAAAGCCTCCGATAGCAGGCGGTCGGCCTTTTCCAGCTTCTTCAAACTCTGGTAAAGAACAGCCGTATTATTAAGAATGTTAATACGAGCTGCAATATTCGAAATATTGTCGGGTTCGACGGCCATCACTGTATCTGAAAGTCTGAGCGAGGTCAACAGTGTTTCGAGTGCCAAATCCATTTCTCCCAAGGCCTGGTATATATTGCCTGCATTGCCATGCATAGCCACCAGCCTTTTGATCAGGTAAATGCTATCGGGCATATTATGGCGGGCTGTGTTCACATAATCAATGGCCTGAAGAATGTAAGGCACGGCTTCCCGATTATTTCCGCTGTAAAAATTATTTATTGCCTGTGCATTGAGGACATTGGATATTAACATTGGATCATTTGCAGATACAGCAACTTTCTTTGCATGCCCCACCAATTCAGTGCACAGAGCCGGATTGGAATACTGATAAGATTTGGCATATTCGAGCAGTTGTGTAACCTGTTCTCCGGCAGGAAATTCCTTAATTGCATTGACTAAACTATCGGCCATTTGCAATTGGGCATTAATTTGCTTAATTGCCAACACTGGAAAGGTCAGAAACAATAATATGGCTATTAACCTAATACCTATGCTATTCAAATGATCCATCTCTTTTTTTTCAACAAATATACATCTGAAATAGATTATTTGTAAAAAAAAATCCAGACAATCATTACCAGACCGTTTCAGGGATTTGTATCCCCCAAGAGCATTTCCGGAATACCGGGAAATGGAAGCCGTGGTTGCCGGGAACAGATTACAAATTCCCCTGTTGTCCGGGGCATCCTGAGAAGAAACCGTTCTGGGCGTTTAATGGGTTAATGGTTTTTAGTTTAATCGTTACAGGTGTAGTGGTAAGTAGTTTGATAAATGTTTTTCCTGTTTTCAGGGTAAGGCCTTATGTAGGGAAGGACAAAAAAAAGCCCCGTAAAATACGGGGCTTTCATTTAAAAATCTTTACCTGGCCGGGGTATCAAGTGCGAAAATCAAACCACCTGTAAAACTGCCCTGCACCATCGAAGTGCCTGCGCCAAGAGTAAATCCGGCACCACCTGTACCAACGGTAAACCCTGCTCCTCCCCAGAACATCGGGAGCATCAGGTTGCCCTGCAGCCGGATGCCAACTCTGTCAGAAAACCAGATTTTTGCTCCTGCACCAATGGTCATCGAGAATTTCCACTCGCTGTCAACATCAGTTGAAGACCCATCATCGAGATAGGTAACATTATCAGCGATGAAGTAAGTGGTGCCAAGCGATACAACGGCAAAAGGATGTACTTTATCAAAATCCATTTCCCTCACACTGCCAATTTGTATGTACCCCACATTTAAGTCGAAACTATTGGTGGCAAGATTTTCGTAACCATAATACGAATTGAATTGGGCTTGGGTGTTCATTTGAGTCCAAAATAACTCTACCTGCATGTCGGGAGCAATTTTGATGTCAAGTGCAATTCCATAATTTGCTGCATTGTCAGCCTTTAGCTTCCCTTCATAAAGTTTCAGGCTTCCACCGAACATATAACCCGCAAATGGCGAAACCTCAATTTGCGCCTGGGCTTTCAATACAATTGGTGAAAGGAAGAAAAGGAGAGTTAAGGCAACGACTGAAATTTTGATTGTTTTTTTCATGTGAAAATTGCTTTTTTGAATGAAACTTTAGATTAAAATAATCTTCAATTGTAAAATAGAACAGGTTATAAAAAAGAACGATTTATCGACTTGCTTTAATCACCCGGTGAAATTAGCGAGTGGTTTTTCACAGCGAAATTAATTTTATTTTTTACTTTGTAGCGTTTTAAAATTTAACACATGAAACCAGATAAAATTTACATTCAGGATTGGCTCGAATTGCACCCTTATGACAGTCCTCAAAAAACAGACTATTATTATTTAACGGTATGTAACCAGGTAAATGAGGCCTTTACAGAATTTGGCGATTTGCTCTTTAAGGAAGACAAGGTAAATAACGGGAAAAAATTAGCTTGTGTTCTTGTCACCTGGTTCGAAGATCTGGTGTCGGATGTGGGTATCTGGAAAGCATTTATCAAGCGGCATCATAAAATGTATAATAAATACCTCCCGTTTTATGATATGGATGACTACTTCGACGGGG
>JAIOZV010000159.1 GCA_021740425.1 Bacteroidales bacterium
GTCAATTCAAAATTTTTGATGGAAACCGGGTTTTGTTTTGAGATTCCAACATGCGGATTTTCTCCTATGATATCAAGCACAATGCCTTCGATTACAGTAAGATTATATGGGATTGAAGTTGGAGGCATGGTGTACCAACCGTTGGAACTTCCACCCCATCCAAAATTAAAATGGAAATAGTCATCAGTGTTATAGCCATCAACCACCACATTGTGGCCAACGGTTGTGGGTGGCGGGTCAACCAATCCGAGCTGTGCCGGCCAGCCATTTTTAATGTTTTCTGCAAGGTCAGCAGCAAGTGCAGTGTCGCTACTATAAACCAGCCTCGATTCGGCGAAACCAAATCGTTGAAATGCTTCCCCGGCCTGCTCGATGCCCCATGTTCCCGAAACTGATGAGCTAAAAACCTGTTTGAGCGCAACTCCACAGGCAAAGTTAAGGGCGGCGGCTTCATCGGTTGAAAGTGGTTTGTGACCTGCATATTTTATGGTGATGCTATCCATGTACAAATTTAGCAGATCAAAGTTTGGGAAATTGAATTCTTCCCAATCGTCGTCAATCCAGTATTGATTGCCCGACCCAAAGCTGTGGTAATAATCATCGGCATCGTCGAAACTGGTTTCCTTCACGTCCATCAGGCAATTCAGGATCTGCGACATGGCTGTAGCCGGGCATCCGGCGTAGCTTCGTTGATGGGTGTTCCCGTCGATAGGGCACATTCTATTGTAGGGAGAGCCTTGCGTCCAGTTGGTAAAAAGCCAGCCACCGGTTGGGGTTGTTCCTTCGGGAGGCCATTGCTCCAATAATATTTTTGATTTTGTACCTGAAATTAATGCATCCCATTCATCTGCAATAGCCGCTACTTTTCGAGGGTTATTTTCAGGGAATGTTAGCCGCATTTTTAAATCGCCTTTCAATATGGCCAGATAAATATCAGCCTCTTCATTTTGAATGTTCCAGTTGCACTCGAAGGAGTAGGCAAGCACCGGCCTTAGTTTTTTGGTGGCTGAGATCAAAATAAATCCTTCAGGATTTAGATTTGCAATCCAGGCTAATTGCTCTGATCCATCGTTGAAGGCTTCAACCTGTGAAAGTTGAACATCTTTTCCCTGGCAGGAAATGAAGTTTTGAGCAACGGTACTGGCAAGTGGCAATTGAACATTCTGGCTTAATGCCGAAAACCCTGCCATTAATCCGGCTAAAATGAGTAATAGATTTTTCCGTTTCATTTTTTTTGTTTTGAAAGTTTGAGAAATTCAACCCTCAAATATATAAATAATCCGGATGTGTTGAATGGGTGCGAAATATTATTGCCACCTCGATCCAAAAACACTAATGTGGCTCAGGATGCAAGCCGTTTATTTACAATATTATTGAGTTCAGTCTAAAAGCCAAATTACCCCTAAATCCCCTATCCCGTAAATAAGCATAGCCGTCAGGTTAAGAAAGAAAATTACCAATCCTTTTAAGCGTTTAGAACCCGGTACGGGTTCAGATATTGGTGTATATCATTAGCAACAAAGATGTTACAACCCGGTACGGGTTGAGCGCATTAAAATACATACTTAAGCACAACCCATACTGGGTTGAGTATCCACTATTCCCGTTATCTGCTACAATACTTAAACCTCCCGCAGGGCGGGACAGGCTGTACCGGGTTTTGTTTTTTGCATCTTTTTCCTTAGCCTGACGGCTATGCGAACATACGGGATTTCAAACTGCTGATTTTTAGTAGTTTCCCTTTAGGGATCAAGGGTAAAAACAAGAAAAATCAGCAGTTTGAAGGCTTTTTAGACCGGACTCTATAATATTTTGCAATAAAAAAGCCCTGTCTGTTCATTAGACGGGGCTTTTTTATTGAGGTATTGAAACAGACTAACTGCTTAAAAGTGAATTGCGTTTATCCAGCAACTGGTTAATCTCTTCATCGCTTAAGCCGCCCTTTTTTAATTGTGCATCGATCTCTCTGATATCATCAAACAAATCTTTCTTTAAAACTCCAGGCGCGGTTTCGGTAATCTCCTCAGCAATTGAATCTTCGCTAAACTCTTCACCCAACTCTGTTTTAAGCTGATGGATAAATTCATGCATCATTTGCTGGAAAGGTAATCCCATTTGCGATAACATCTCTTTTGGAAGGTTGTTTTTCACCATTTCGTAATTGCTGATAATGAAATCAAGATTTTGGGCAAAGGCTGGATCAAGATAGGCAAAATGTTCCTTACCGGTTTTATCTTTTATCTTTTTAAATAATTTGATAAGTTGTTCCAGGTCTTTCTCAAAAGCATCGTTTGTGTCACTCATAATGAATGTTTTTTTTACAAAAATAATAAAATCGGACTATTGTTATTTTTTATGTGATTACAACGATCAAAAACGGTGCAAATTTTAAACCCGGGATTTACAGTTGTTAACCAAAAAAAAGAGATTGCCCGATTATCAGACAATCTCCATTATTTCATTGGTTAATCCAAATCTATTCAGCCATCAGTTCAGTGTAGTACTTGTAGAAATACGGGAGTGTTTCGATACCCTTATAAAAATTGAAAAGTGGGTAGTTTTCGTTTGGTGAATGGATGGCATCCGATTCGAGGCCAAATCCCATCAGGATTGATTTTAACCCTAAAATTTTCTCGAATGTTGAGATAATCGGGATACTTCCACCACTGCGTACAGGCACGGGCTTTTTGTCGAATGTATCAGTATAGGCCTTATCAGCGGCAATGTATGCTTTCATGTTGGTTGGCGAAACGTAGGCATAACCCCCGTGAAGCGATTCAACTTTAACCTTCACACTTTTTGGAGCAATACTTTCGAAGTGTTTTTGGAATAGTTCAGCAATTTTGTAATGATCCTGGTTTGGAACAAGCCTCATCGAAATTTTTGCATGCGCCGTCGATGGAATTACGGTTTTAGCACCCTCAGCGGTGTAGCCACCCCAAATTCCGTTTACGTCGAGTGAGGGCCTGATGCCCGTACGTTCCATTGTAGAATATCCTGACTCGCCATAAACTTCTCCGATATCTATTGATTCTTCGTACTTTTTCAGGTTGAAGGGGGCTTTTCCCATCTCTTTTCTCTCGTCAGCCGGAACTTCCAGTACATCATCATAAAAGCCGGGAATTGTAATCCTGTTGTTTTCATCCTGCAGCGAAGCGATCATTTTAGCTAAAATGTTGATGGGGTTTGCAACAGCACCACCATACAAACCTGAGTGCAGGTCGCGATTAGGGCCGGTAACCTGAACCTCCATGTAGGCAAGGCCACGCAAACCGGTTGTAATTGAAGGAATGTCCTGTGCAATCATTCCGGTATCAGAAACAAGAATGATATCAGCGGTGAGCATATCTTTATGTTTTTCACAAAATTCCCCCAGACTGGGTGAGCCGATTTCCTCTTCGCCTTCGATCATAAACTTAACGTTGCATGGCAAAGTGTTGGTTTTTACCATCAATTCGAAAGCCTTGGCATGCATAAAAGCCTGGCCTTTGTCGTCGTCGGCACCACGGGCCCAAATTTTTCCATCTCTTATTTCCGGCTCAAAGGGTTTCGATTTCCAAAGATCGATAGGATCGACAGGCATCACATCGTAGTGCCCGTAAACCATTACTGTTGGTTTGGCGGGGTCGATCATTTTTTCACCATATACCACCGGGTTTCCGGACGAAGGCATGATTTCGGCTTTATCGGCGCCTGCTGCCAGAATTATTTTTTTCCATTCTTCGGCGGCTCTCAGCATATCATCTTTATGCTCTTTTTGAGAACTGATGGATGGAATCCTGATAAGGTCAAACAACTCTTCCAGAAAGCGGTCTTTGTTCTCTTCGATGTAGGTTTTTACGTGTTCCATTGAAATTATAGTGTATTTATTATGAATTGTAAATTGGATTGCAATTTTTAACGGTGCTTTATTTATATTTTTGGCAATTATTAAAATTAACAGGCCGTAAAAATATAAAAATCAATTGAGACATGGCAAAAATCAGGGTTGCAATTAACGGATTTGGACGTATTGGAAGAATTTTCTGCAGGCAGATGTTTCAAAATATGAACTTGCAATTGGTGGCTGTAAACGATCTCACCGACACCCGCACACTGTGCCATTTGCTGAAATACGATTCTGTACATCGCAGATTTCCGGGTACAGTTACGCACGACGAAACCCATCTTTTCATCAATGATCAAAAAGTTAAAGTTTTGAAAATTGAGAATCCTGAATATTTGCCCTGGAGAGATTTGGATATTGATGTGGTGGTGGAATCGACAGGAAATTTTGTAAAGAAGGAAGATGCAGCCCTACACCTGAAAGCCGGGGCTAAAAAGGTAGTAATTTCAGCTCCTGCAAAAGGCGAAAGTGATGGTGTTCCCTATATTGTGCTTGGTGTCAACGATCATTTAATCAACAAGCACGATCGTATCATCAGCAACTCATCCTGTACCACCAATAATGTGGCACCTCTGATATTGATTCTGGATGAAAACTGGGGTGTGGAAAAAGGATTTATAACAACAGTGCATTCCTACACCAAAGATCAGCACTTATTGGATGCTCCTCATAACGATTTACGGCGTGGCAGGGCTGCTGCCTACTCTATTGTACCCACCACCACCGGAGCAGCGAAGGCAGCAACCAGAATTTTCCCTCACCTCGCTAACAACCTTGGTGGTGCCGGCATTCGTGTGCCTGTTCCTGATGGTTCACTCACCGACCTTACCTGCACTTTAAGGGAACCCACGAGTATAGAGGCCATAAACAGAAAATTTAAAGAAGCTGCCGAAGGACGACTGAAAGGGATTCTCGAATATACCGAAGATCCCATCGTTAGTGTGGACGTGATCGGTAACACACATTCTGCGGTTTTCGATGCAGGGCTCACTGCAGTTTTGGGGGAAAAAAACAAACTCGTTAAGGTTGTTGCCTGGTACGACAATGAAATGGGATATTCAACCCGGCTTGTTGAATTGATTGAAAAGTTCGTGTAGTAAGGCTCTTAAAAAGTACTAATGGTAAAACTTTACAGAAAAGAGTATTCATCTGCCGAAGTATTCACGGGGTGACCTAACTTCTTCTTAAAGAAATCTGCAAGCGTTCCAGCCCTACGAAGCTTTGCTTCGGCATTCAATTTTACCATTTCCTTTCTAATTTCACCCTTTTTTCTATTCAACCAAAATCTTGCACTTCCCTTTGATCTGGCCGTTGCTGACGATGGTAGCTACATAAATGCCAGATTTACTTGGCATTTGTATAATAAAATCTGTATTATTTAATGTATGTGACTCTAATCTAATGCCGATGATGTCAAATAATTCCAATGTAAATGACTCATCCTGCAGAGTCGGAATCCCTGATATTCTCACCGGATTACCGGCAATCACAGGATTAGGGTAGATAATAATATCTGAATTGTCGTAACATGGATTTACACCTACAGTGGTACATGTATCAGTCGGTATTTCACATCCATTAAAGTTGTCACAGTAAATCAGTGTTGTGTCAATGTTTAAACTAATCAGATAATTCCAGTATTCGAAGATAACTTCATAGGGGGCCAATAACCCACTCGAACTTCCAATTCCTTCTATCATTGAAGATTCATCGCTATACGGGTCTTCATCAAACAACCACCTTCTTCTTTCAACACCATCAATTGTTGTAATTGTATCTAAATCTGAAACAATTAAATACAAAGGTCCTCCCTGATTAAACCATGAGCCCCACCAGAATACTGTATCACCGGTTGATATGGAAAAATCAAAATACAAGAATTCTAAAGGTGAATCAGGAGGAAGATACCATACCTTTTGCTCAGGAATATCTTCCCTTATTGCGCCATAATACTCGGGCACTGAAAGGATAATTTCTGTACAATATATGTCCAGTTTTTCATGATAGATTTTGCTGTACATATTGTTGTTAATGATTGTATCGCCACCAAGATATTTTCTTCCACAGGAATTGTAGCCATATGGGCTGGGAGGCCAGGAATAATTTGTGTAAGTTTCAAACCAGATTGCCCCTTGGTTTAGCAAGGGGATATAATCCCGGTTCTGTGCCTCTGTGTGTTTCAACCCCATTGTTAAGATTAACAAAGAGATCAAAGCGATCCAGTAAAATTTTTTCATTTTAATTGTAGTATTTAAGTAAATAAAATTCTTGTTGAATAAGATTTTTACAGGTTTGTTCATTGATGATATTAAGGAGGGAATAGTAAACAGTAAAATCCATCTTTAAAAATTTCATACGGGTTGCTTCCTTCTCTTCTCTTCTCTTCTCTTCTCTTCTCTTCTCTATCCTTCCTTTGGGCAGTCTTAAGCCCGGCCAGTGTAAAAAAATGAGCTCGTGAAAATTGAAAAACCCGCAATAGTAGTGGTAAAAGTTAAAGAGCCTGCTTAAAAACAGGTGAGGGGAAAGGATATTTTGAAAAGGGGCATTCATCGTCTTTTTTTGTTAATGAACTAAACCATTCAAAGAAAGCCCAAAGCTATGCTTTAATTTTTAAAAATACATATCTTGTTGGATTAATTTTGTGTTATTTCCGCAGTTACCCCGTGAATTGTTTCTGAGTGAGGCAGATCATTTTGAAAAGCAGCACTACTGTCTGAGTTTATTCACGGGGTGACTATTTTCTCCGGGACTTTCAAACGTCCGCAGGACTTTGAAACGTCAAAAAAAGAAGCTCCCCCATTTAACATTACCACGTTCTCCTGTGTTCGGCATATGCGGAATGGAAAGTTGTCAACATATTATTTTACTCAGGGCTAAATATCCTGAGTTCAAATTTTTCGCCATCAAAAACGCCATACGAAAAATGCTTAATCCAGTCGCCCAAGTGTACATAGTAACTTTCGGGTGCGATTTGGTGAATTTTTGAAATATGCCAATGACCAAAAATGAAGTAATTTATAGAAGGGTCTTTTTGGAGCGTTTCTCGGCAAAAAACAGCAAGGCGAGAGTTGTCGATATTATTTATCAGCTTATTTTCTTTTTCTTTGGCTTCCGGGGTTTGGTTTGCGTACCGGCTTCTTCCCGACCAAAAAAGCCCCACCCGCATTCCAATATCCGGGTGCAACCAGTTAAACAGAAACCGGTTAATTTTTCTTTCGAAAACGTATTTGATGAACTTGTACCCGGTGTCGCCCGGTCCCAGGCCATCACCATGCGAAAGGAAAAACCGCTTTCCGTTAAAATCCCGAATAACGGGTTTGCGGTACAATTTCATCCCGATTTCCTTTTCAAGATAGTCGAAAGCCCACATATCATGGTTTCCCCTGAAAAAATGAATGGGTATTCCTGCATCTGTCAATTCGGCTAATTTGCCTAAAAGCCTCACATAGCCTTTCGGAACCACGGTTTTATACTCAAACCAGAAATCGAAGAGGTCGCCCATAAGGTAAATTTCTTCGGCATCGGATTTTATAAATTCGAGCCAGCGGATGAGCCGGGCTTCCCTGATTTTGCTTTTTTCGGGATCGGGAATGCCAAAATGAAAATCGGAGGCGAAGTATATTTTCTTGTGTGCTTCCAAGCTGTTTGTTTACGATTTGTGTCGCAAATGTACACAAAGAAATTTTGATGATTGGGTTGGTGAAAACGATTTTGGTTTTAGAAATGGCCAATGAGCTCAAGGAAGGCTTCTTTGATTTCCGAAAAACTGCCGGTTTTTGCTACAATGATGCCTTCTTTATTTAATAAAAAATAATAAGGAATTCCTTCTGAAAGGTTGAAAAGCCCGGGGAGCAAACTCTGGTTTCCTGAAAGGTCTGAAACATTGATCCATTCCAGTGATTCGATAGTTACCGCCGATTTCCAATATTTTTCCTGATGATCGAGTGATACGGCATAAATTTCAAAATCTTTTTCCTGATGCTGCTGATAGAGCTTTTTGAGCATTTGAATATCTGCCCGGCATTCCGGCGACCAGGATGCCCAAAAAAACAGGATGACGTTTTTCCCTTTTAAAGAGGATAAACTAACTTGCTTGCCGCTGACATCGGGCAGCTTTATTTCGGGGATGGTTTTTCCGGGACTTACCCGGGCTTCGGCTTTTTCTTTTTCAACTTGTTTTTCAAGTGCTCCGGTAACCCGGGCATGATGTTCTTTTACGTGACTGTTAGCAGGGTATTTTTTGTTTAAACTGTCGTTGATCGCAGTATAAAGTTCAAGATTTTCATCCATATCGAAAAGCTGCTTTCCCGCAAAGCTCTGATTGATTAAAAGAATAGATGCCAAAGAGCCTGAATTATTACGGATCAGGTTTTCGGTGAAATGTTTATGATTTTCCAATAAATTTTTTAGAGTGCTATCGATGCTCAATTTTATGATAGCAAAATGCTCTAAGGCCTGACTGTCAAAAAGCACAGTCCTTAGCGAATCAAGCGATTCTTTTACAATTTCAGTTTTTTTATAATATTCCATCAACAGCGTAGTTTCTGTGTTTCCCGAAATATTCAGGCCTTCATTCCTGCTGTTCGTGTCAAGAGCGATATTTAGGCTCTCGTTTTTGTCGATTACAAGGGATAGCGCTTGCCGGTTTTCAAATTGAAGGAGATAAAAGCTTTTTTCAACAGGAGTTATTTCAAGCCGGAATTTTCCTTCCTCGTTCACCAGGGCCGAATCAGCCTGAATAAGTCGCTGTGTTTTGAGTTCGGAAAGTGTAATTATTTGCCCTTGGCCACCTTTGTAAATTCCGGAAATGGTAGAAGAACCTTTCTTACCACCAGTAGTACAGGCAATAAAAACAAGCAAAAGAAATATTGATGATGTTTTTTTCATGTCGAATCCACACTTTTACAACTCAACGCAAACATTAAGCAAATCTTATGAATCCATTTTTGCTAATTTGTACTTTATTTTCCCGATTTATTTTAAAATTCAGGAAAGTAATAATTTACCGGGATGTACTGCTAAATTGAAGCTTTAATTCGTAATTTTGAGCTAATTTCTTAATTCATTAAAACAGTTGAGCCGCGTGACAAAAAAAATAAAAATTTTGCTATTATTTTTTGTATTACTGCCTCTATTAGGCATTTCTCAACAATATTTGGTGTTGCAGAAAAGTGGCACAATAAAAAACATCAAATATGAAGTAGGCGATAAAATATCTTTTCAAACCCTGAAAGGAGATTTCTATGTTGAAGGCGACATTTCCGAAATCAGGGATTCCTCTATAATGATAAACTCTTACGAAGTAAGGCTTGATAATATTTCGATAGTTTACAGGCAACGCCGGTTTTTGAAAGGGATGTCCGGATTGTTTTTTATCCGCGGAGGTATCGCATATGTTGCAATAGTAGGCGTAAACGGACTTATCAACAACGACAGCCCAATGATTGATGAGCAGACACTGATCATTTCGGCATCAATGGTTGCTATTGGATTGGCAATGAAACCCTTTATTACAAAAAAATATTTTGTTAAAGAGAACTGGATTTTAAAGGTTATTGATTTTAATAAAATCGAAAACGCCGGCGGTTGGTAAATTAT
Source organism: Bacteroidales bacterium (assembly GCA_021740425.1). Classification (GTDB taxonomy): domain Bacteria; phylum Bacteroidota; class Bacteroidia; order Bacteroidales; family 4484-276; genus SABY01. Next base: position 9,485 of record JAIOZV010000159.1, read on the forward strand.
GGCCTGAAAAACCGCTCAGATTTTAACCTACTTTGTTCCACCCAGCCGATCAATCATTCCCAGGAAAAGGTCTGTCATTTTTGGTTCTACGTAGCTGGCGGCATCAATTACAGCATCATGGCTGATGTATTCAATTTTCCCCTCAACTCCAAGATCCGAAATTACCGAAACTGCAAAACAGGATAAGTTCATGTGCCTGGCAACAATTGCTTCCGGCACGGTGGACATGCCAACAGCATCAGCTCCTATTGTTCGGATGTATTTATACTCAGCCGGGGTTTCATAATTTGGTCCGGTTACGGCAGCGTAAACCCCTGACTGGATGCTTATGTTTTTTTCGATAGCTATTTCTTTTGCTAAACTGATAAGGTTTTTATCGTAAACTTCGCTCATATCCGGAAACCGTGGCCCAAGTTTTTCGTCATTTTTCCCGATCAAAGGGTTTTGTCCGGTGAGGTTTATGTGGTCATTGATAATCATAATATCACCAACCATGAAGTTAGGATTGGTGCCTCCACTGGCATTTGATAAAAACAGGTGCCTGATGCCAAGGTGTTTGAGAACCCTGATTGGCAGGGTTACTTCCTGCATCGAGTAGCC
>JAIOZV010000160.1 GCA_021740425.1 Bacteroidales bacterium
CATATTTTTTAATTCAGGATTTTTTATTAGCAACTTAGCCTGATCAATGTTATCCCCGAGATTGAAAACGTGGATTTTAACATTCAACCCACAATTTTTCATCGAGTCAACAGCCATTAAAAAACCTTCGTAAAACTGGATGAAAACAAAGGATTTAAAAAATTCAGGATCCGGTTTTTGATCTTTTGCATTTTTATAAAGTCGGTAAATCGAATCGTATTCGGAAATAAAAAAGGGCAAGATGAGCGCCATGTCATATTCGGCCATGTCGTATTTATCATGGCAAACTTCTTTTATGGTTTTTTCTCTGGTTTCCACAGTTAATAAACTGTCCTGGTCATTTACAAACTTGTTGATTATTTCATCTTCGGGTTTTTGTTCCGGCAAAGGAATCCTCAAAACCTGACCTTCTGAAAGATGTCTGGAAATATATGGGTTGATTGCTTTGATGGTTTCGATATCAATATCATACAGCCTTGCAAGGCGATTCATGGTTTGCCTTGATTTAACAGTGTGTGTGATAAAATCGGTTTGGCTTGCCATGATGGGAATCCGAATTATTTCTTCAGATATGAGTTCTTCGGATAAGCCGGGATTTAGGTTTAAAATGTGATCAACACTCACACGATATTTTATAGCAAGCTCGTAAATACTAATTTTTTCCTTGGCCTGGTATTCAAAATAATCCTTATTCTGTTTTTCCTGTTGCTTCTGTGCAACCGATGGTTGTATTGATGCTGTTTTTATTGGTATTTTAATAAATTCATCGGTTTTAATTCCATCGGGAAGCCCGTTGTTTGCTTCTTTAATTTCTTCGATCGAAACATTGTATTCCTGTGAAAGGCTGTAGAGGGTTTCGCCTTTTGCTACCCGTCGGTAGTTCATTTTGTTTTCAGCTTCACCTGTATGTTCATTATTTTTTACCTGTATTTTGATGATGTCGCCTGGCTGAATATTTTCGCTTATTCCATAGTTGCTGCCAATGATGTCGCTTACTTTTACCTCATAAGCCCGGGCAATGGATGAAAGGGTTTCGCCTTTCTTAACCTCATGTAAATAGAATGACTTTCCATTTATTTCCTGGATTACCGATGAGCGCTCAACATCCAGAGATTGTGAGAAACCTGGCAGCGAAATATTCAGAGCTAAGATGAAAACTAAAAATGCTATCCACTTCATTGTCCGGTGTAATGATTAAGGTTTATGATAAAATACACAGGTGAAAAAACTTTTTTTATCAGTTTTTATTTTTACGGGCTGTTTGATTATTCCCATTCGATGGTTGCAGGTGGTTTTGAACTAATGTCGTAAACTACGCGGTTTACACCTTTAACCTTGTTGATGATGTCGTTGGATACTTTGGCCAGGAAATCGTAGGGGAGTTTCGACCAGTCAGCGGTCATGCCATCGGTTGATTCTACAGCACGCAGCGCCACCACATTTTCGTAAGTACGTTCATCGCCCATCACACCTACGGATTGCACCGGGAGCAGGACAACAAGAGCTTGCCAAACTTCATCATAAAGCTTGTTTTTCTTTAGTCCTTCAATAAAAATATGATCTACCTCCTGGAGTATCCTTATCCTTTCACTTGTGATTTCGCCAAGAATACGGATGCCCAAACCCGGTCCGGGGAAAGGATGCCGGTGGAGGATTTCATTTTTCAGGCCAAGCTCTTTTCCTACCCTCCTCACTTCATCTTTAAATAATGTATTGAGCGGTTCCACCACCTTTAGTTTCATAAAATCGGGCAGTCCGCCTACATTGTGGTGTGATTTTATGGTGGCAGAAGGGCCGTTTACAGAAACCGATTCGATAACATCCGGGTAAATGGTTCCCTGAGCAAGCCAGGTTACATTGCTTATTTTGTGGGCTTCAGCATCAAAAACCTCGATGAAGGTTTTACCAATGGCTTTTCGCTTTTCTTCGGGATCTATTTTGTTTTTCAGTGCATTATAAAACTGATCGGCTGCTGCAACGCCTTTCACATTTAAGCCCATGCCCTGATAAGCTTCCAGCACAGTTGCAAATTCATTTTTGCGCAATAATCCGTTATCAACAAATATGCAATGCAGGTTTTTGCCTATGGCACTATGAAGCAGCAAGGCAGCTACTGAAGAATCAACACCGCCCGAAAGGCCAAGAACTACCTTGTCGTTTCCCAGTTTATTACGAAGTTGTTCGATGCTTGTTTCAGCAAATGAGGCAGGAGTCCAGCTTTGGTCGCAAGAGCAAATATTCACCACAAAATTATTAAGCAAAATCATTCCTTCCTGCGAGTGATAAACTTCTGGATGAAACTGGATTCCGAATACTTTTTCGCTGCCTGCCTGGTAACCGGCTACTTCAATATCCTCAGTACTTGCAATGACACTGAAATTTTCAGGGAGTTTAAGAATTGTATCTCCATGCGACATCCAGACCTGGCAGCCTTGCGTCATGCCTTTCAGCAGTTCATGTTCTCCTTTAAATTTCACGAGTTTTGCCCTGCCATATTCCCTGATTTTTGATGGTTTTACATCGCCACCATTGTTTTTTGCCAGATATTGTGCGCCATAGCAGACCCCTAAAAGCGGAATTTTATTTTCAAAAATTTGTTCAAGTTCCGGAAGTGGAGCATCGGGATCGAGCACCGAAAACGGGCTGCCAGATAAAATCACACCTTTTACATTGTCGAGTGCCGGAATTTTATTGAAAGGATGGATTTCACAATACACGTTGAGTTCGCGCACCCTGCGGGCGATGAGCTGAGTGTATTGTGAACCGAAATCAAGTATCAGTATCATTTGTTGCATGGCGCAAAAATAATATAAAGCTGAATTGGAATTTATGGTGTTGATAGAAAGTGAAATGTTTTTCGTTTGCAACGTGATATAAATGCGTTCCTGGTGCAAATGATTACCGGATGGGGATCAGCGATAATAATTGGGAATTGGTGAATTTTTCTGAAGATGTAGAATGTCGGATAAGATTAAAATAAGCAATAAGTTCCTGCAAATTATTGTAAATTTTCTGGTTTTTTGATAACTTTGTTGGGTTCAGAGTTTTACAAATACTATTAATCAAATTACAGTTATGAGCACTTGGTGGTTTACAATCGTGATGTTATTATTTTATCTTCCATCCATGCAAAGTCAAACCATGGAGCAATACAAATTTGAAACGCCCGATCACCCTTTAAAAATCCCGGATTCTTTATTAGCTGAAAATGCAGTTATCCTTTTTAAAAAACGCTGTTTTACAACTAAATTGGATTGGTATTCAATCAGCCATTATTCCAGCACTGGATCAATTATTAGCAAGGAAGATCCCTTTGGCCTCCGTCAATATCCTGTAATATTTCAAAAACTGAAGAATGAAGAAGCAGGGGAAACATATTTAAGTGAAAATCACCAACGAATTAAAGTCATTAATCAGAATGGAATTGAAGATTTTTCGGATTATTCTTTCAGGTTGTATCCTCATCAGGAGATTATATCATTTGCTTCACGGATTATTAAAACCGATGGGAATATAGATTTAATTGATACAAACCGGATAATAATCAGTGAAAACCAAAAAGATGATTATTGTACTTACAATAATGTGGTCGTTAAGTTTGAGAACCTGGAACCAGGTGATGAAATTGAATTGTATGTGAAGATTAAGGGCAGCAATTTGCATGCTTTCAGGTTTTCTTTTCCCGATAATTTAAATCAAAATTTCAAAAAGCCATGGTCATTTGAAAAACCGCAATACAATCTTTTCTTTCATGATAAAATACCTGTTCTCGAATCAGAAATCAGCATTACAGAATACCTTTTTTTCAAAAATACTTACTTATTAGTAAATCATGTTCCTGAACCAATGGTGTTAAAAAACGATACTTCCATAAATTGTACTTTCCAGCTAAAAAATCTCCCTGGAATACAAAACAACAGTTACGGCATAAATTCGGTTGATTTACCCTACATACATTTTAATAACAAAGACAAACATAAAGACTTTGCAGAAAGAAAATGGAGAACAGATCAGCAGAACCAGCTTGAAAATATCAGGATGCTCTTCATGGAAGATTTTAGCTATGCTAACCTCACAGGAAAGCGGTTAACGAAAAAGGAGATTTTAAAGAATCCATTGGTTCAAAACTCAGATAAAAAATACGGAAAACTTCAGGCTTTTCACAGGTTCATAAACCATGAAATGAAAATTGTAATGGCTGGAAATGAAGAACCACTGCCGACTGTTAACTTTTTGAAAGTCAAAGAAGTTGACCCGGTAAATCTGTTAAAAATCTACGTTCATTTGTTTGAAACCCTTGATGTTGATTATGATTTCGTGATTGCCCGAAACAGATATGCAGGTCCTCCGGCTCAGGAGGATTTTCAACTTCATCAATTTGATAAATACCTCCTTAGATACAAAACCCGTGATGGGAGCTATGCTTTTCTTTTCCCGAAAAATGAATGGAACTATTATGAAATCAACGAAATACCCCTTGGATTTATCGGTGCTGATGCGATAGTTATCCCTAGTAATTGGGCAGTACCCTGTAAGTTTATTCGCATCAATTATGGTGATCAGGTGAGGCATTTTGAAAATAAGCAGATGAATGTCTCGATAGATATGAGCCAGGGAATAATTCATGAAGAAATCGTCCAAACTTTAAGCGGTACCGAATTTACGAGGAATAAAGCGGAGTATCTTTTTGCTGCAGAGTCATTCAGGAACGGCATTCATATCGATCTTTCAAATTTTCGCTGGTTTGATGAAAAAGGTGAATTGACCATTGAGAATTTTACAATCGATTCGCTTTCTCCGCCCTATCTTAAAATTAATTATTCCTGTAGTGCGAAAAACGATATCGGGAAGTTGGATGATTCAACATTCTCAATTCCGGTTGCAAATTTTATCTCTCACCGCACATTGCCAACATCAGAATATATCAGGGTTCTGGATTATTATGCTTGTGATGACTTCGCGCGAAAAATCAACAGTTTTTTAATTTTTAATCAAAAAATCACATTTGAAAATATTGAAGACCTCAAGCAAATCTTTGAAGAGGAAGTTTGTTTTTACAGGTTAAATGCTTCCCAGATAAACGATACGACCATTTATTTGCAATCGGAATATGGATTGAAAAGTAATTTCGTTTCCGCTAAAGACTACGATAAACTTCGAAAGCTGAACGAAGCTTATGAAAAATCAAGGAATTTAAATCTGATTTTTTCAACTGTCAGGGCAATCCCCGCTAAACAGTATTAACCAATACCCTTCAAATTTTCCAATGGTGGAATATTATCAAAAGGATGGATTTCACAATAAACGTTGAGTTCGCGCACCCTGCGGGCGATGAGCTGAGTGTATTGTGAACCGAAATCAAGTATCAGTATCATTTGTTGCATGGCGCAAAAATAGTAATTAGGCCAATTAAAAATCTTGTCTGTTGATAGTTTTGTGAAACTATTTTTGAATGAAAATATTTCGGTGCAATTGAAAACTCTATTTTTGAAAACGCTAATCAAAAAGAGTTTATATGGTGTATCTTTTCACAGGGATCATTGCAGCAGTTGCCCATGTTTTGTCAGGACCCGATCATCTGGCAGCAGTTACTCCCCTGGCCATCGAATCAAAAAACCGCTCCTGGCGGATAGGCTTAGCATGGGGCATTGGCCACACGCTTGGAATTCTTATCATCGGCCTTTTGTTTTTACTTTTCAGGGATTTTATTCCTGTTGAAAAGATTTCGGAGCATAGCGAACAATTGGTTGGATTAATGTTGATTTTAATTGGTGTCTGGGCCATTTCCAAAGCCTGGGTAAAAAAAATTTCAGGACATCATGTGCATCCCCATGTACATAAAACTACCGAAGGAGAAATTATACACATTCACGGGCATCAGCACTCGGTGGATCATTCGCATGAAAGCCCTGTGGCTCATGCACATCAACACTTAAAACAGCACAGGCAAAATGCCAGGGCTTCGTTGGGGATTGGCATTTTTCATGGCCTGGCAGGTGTTTCACATCTGTTGGCTATTCTTCCTACCCTTGCATTGCCCACCAATTTTGACGCTGCCATGTATCTTACCGGTTTTGGTGGTGGAACCGTTGCGGCTATGGTTGCATTTTCGGCCATGCTTGGATTCATTTCGCAGCAAACCTCGGTCTCAGGCAAAAAGGGAGCTTTTAAAACGTTGAGGATCATTGGCGGAATCGCTGCAATTATCGTTGGATTGTGGTGGATTTATTCATCATTTTAATAGCAAAAGTGTAAGTTGATTTCAACAATTTTTTTGAAGATATTTTGATAATGTCAGGATTTCATATTTACTACTATTAGATATTATGGTATTTTTGCTGAAAAATTGATTGCATGAAACATATAGATACATCCAGGTTGTCGCCCAATGAATGTTGGGGAGTTCAAATCAACGGAATGAAGCATTGCAAAAATTGTAAATGGACGGGGATAAGTGCATGTGAAGGACAAAACATTGTTAAAACAGGGCGTAATGCAAAAGGGTACTCCATTGGTGACACTGGTTTGGTGGAGGATGATTGGATGAATCCCGATCAGGTAAGCATATAATAATTTTATCTGAAACACATGAATACACTTCCTCATAAAACCGTTGAACGTCTCAGTCGCTACAGGCGGATGCTGCTGAGATATCAGTTTATGGAAAAGCCCTACATCTTTTCCCGTGATTTGGCGGCTATGTTAAAAATAAATCCGGTTCATGTTCGACGTGATTTGATGCTGCTGGGTATTTCCGGAAGCCATAGTTCGGGCTATGATGTGGTGGAATTGATCGGGCAAATAACGCAAAAACTGGAATGTAGATCGGGGAAACATGCCTGTATTATTGGTTTTGGGCACACTGGCAGAGCTGCACTCGAAATGTTTGCCACTGATTTTACTCCCGTAAAAATTCATGCTATTTTTGATTCTTCACTAAAATCTGTCAGCAAAACCTTTTACGATATTCCCTGTTATTCGATGGAAAAGATTGCTGAGGTAATTGAAGAACAAAAGATTACTCTTGCGGTTTTTACAGAGGCTGATGATAATCCTGAAGCAATGATCAACCTGTTGATTGCTTTGGGAATAAAAGGAATTTTGAATCTTACCCCGGTTCAGTTGCAACTGCCTGAAGATGTTTATCTGGAGGAATTTGATATGATTACTTCCATGATTAAGCTGGCTTATTTTTCGGGAAAATGCCCCGGAGCTGGCAGGCTGAAGCATGATTGATTTTGGTATAAGAATGAGCTGATTTTTTTTTAGACAATTAAGCCTTTTTTGCCTTAGGTTCAACGCGAACAGTAGCAATGAAATTCAAATCAATTTCAACTTGCTTTTCAATTTCATCAACAAGATCGTGGGCATCTTCCACATTCATTTTTCCCGGCAGATTTATATGAAAGGTCAATTCCTTGTGTTCGCCGTAGCAGTGCATGTGCAGATGGTGGATATTCAGTTTGAGGGGAGTAACCTTAGCGGCTGACTGTTCCAGCTTGCTTTTTAGTTTTGGGTCGGGGGCTTCGCCCAGCAAGCGGCTCATGGAGTTTCTTAAAATTTGCCAGGCTGCATAAATAATCATCAATGCCACAAGTATTCCCAAAACTCCGTCCATCCACCAAAAATAAGGGTTCAGGAAAATCCCTATAAGTATCAACAATGACGAAAGGGCATCTGTGCGATGATGCCATCCATCAGCCCTCAAGGTTTCAGAACCCGTTTTTTGGGCTGCCCAAAAGGCATATTGAGCCAATATCTCCTTGAAAAGTATAGAAGCAACCGTTACAACAATTGCGATCAACCCGAAGCTTGTTTCTTGCTTTTGTAGGAGTTTTTTTACAGATTCGGAAATAAATTCATAGCCAACAAAGCCCAGCAATGCAGCAATTAGCATGGAAGTGATTAAATCGGCCCTGCCATGACCAAAGGGGTGTTTTTTGTCCGGAGGCTTGGATGCAATTTTTGCCCCTACAATAACGAAAACTGAACTCAGCGAATCAGAGAGCGTATGCCAGGCATCAGCAACAATAGCCACCGAACCTGTTACCACACCTACCCAGTATTTAAGTACAAACAATATGATATTTGTTACAATTGAAAGCACCCCTTCATTGTAAGCCATTTTTTTATTTTTCTCAATTAAACTCATTCGTAATAAAGTAAATCAGGGAATATACTTAAGCATTTGGTGGGTGTCAATAAAATCCATCAGCGCTTTGTGTTTCCTAACCGGAATTAATAATTTTTCACTTTCGGGGAGTGTTTTCATGTAAATATACCGTCGTCCTGATATTGATTTTCCTTTCTTGATTTCACTAATATGTTTTACGTTGATCAAGGTACGTTTGTCCAGGCGAAAAAAATCCACTTCCGGAAGTAATTTTTCTATGGAATTAAGCTGAAGGCTGGTTTGGATTTGTTCGCCGTGTTTAAGTACAATTTTGTTCAATCCCCGTTTAATGATGGTAAGGTAAATAATATCAGCCGGCCTGACAAAAACATCTGAATTCTGGGAACTAATAATAATCTGTTTATTCCGCTCCAGGCTGTTTGACAAGGTTTCGATCTGCTGTCCTAAAAGTAGATTCCTGCCTGCTTTTTCAAGGGCAAATTTACTTAAGGCCTGAGGCAGATATTCATCTAAATTGGTTTTAAGGATATAATCGAAAGCCGAGAGCCTTATTGCCTGGATGGCATACTCATCATATACTGTTACAAAAATAATTATTGGATTAAAGGCGGGGTAATCTTTCAGAGCCATTACCAAATCGAATCCACCCATTCCGGGCATTTCAATGTCGAGCAACACCAGGTCGGGGTTGTGGGCAGCAATTTTTTTCAGGCCATCGGCGCCATTGCAGGCTGTAGCTACTACCTCGAAGCGTTCATCCTGTTTCGTTAGCCTGCTTATTTGTTCAACGTTCTCAGGAATGTCATCAATAACGATGGTTTTATATTTTATCATTATAGGTCATATTTATAATCAACCGGTATTTTTAAAACAGCACGGGTTCCGGCAGCAATGCCATTACTGTCGTACAAATCAGTGTATGAAATATTGCTGTGCTGACGATTATTTGAGTTCAGGATGTTGTTCATCATATTCTGGATGTAGGCTCCTTTGCCCGTACCAGAAGTACGAAGTTTCCTGGCCATTTCGCGACCAATACCGTTATCGCTCACTGTAAAAATGTAGAATTGATTGTCCTTTTGCACATCTACCTGCACAAGACCATCATTGGTTTCCTTGTGCCTGACGCCGTGTTTAATAGCATTTTCAACCAGCTCCTGAACAGAAAGACGCAATATCACAAAATTTGAATCTACATCATTAGCTATGCTAATTTTATACTCAAATTTATCTTCGTATCTGAACTTACGAAAATCCAGAAACAAATCAATAAATTTCATTTCCTGCCCGATGGTATTGGTAAAGCTGTCGGAAGCGGTGAGGGTAGCATTGATCAACTTCGAAAATTTGGAAAACGCTTCCAGTGCGGCTTCCTTTTTTTCGCCTGCAATCAAACCTTTGAGTGAGTTTACAGCATTAAAGGTAAAATGGGGCGAGATCTGATTGTTGACCACCTGTAATTTGTAGCGGGCAATTTCTTTCTCTTTGCGGCTCTTTTCTGCTTCGGCCTTGCGTTTGTGTATCATACGCTGATAAACGAACACGGTGACAAAAATGATAATGATGAGCAGGATGCCGATAAGTAGCAATAGATTGATGAGATTTTTGTTTTTCAGCTCCTTTTCCTGGAAGGCGATGGTCTCGTTCTTTTTCTCCGTTTCGTAAACTATTGCCAAATTTTTAAAAGCCTTGTCTTTTTCTGCCGAGCGAAGGTTTTTGTTAATCTCAACTGCCTTTGCAAAATAATCAAGTGCAAGTTTATAATTACCTTGCTTTTCATAAAGTGTTTTGTAAAATCTGTAAACAATATACTGGCCTTGTAAATCATTGTAATTTTCAGCAATTTCGAGGGCTTTTTCCAAATAGTATTTTGCAGTATCAGTTCT
>JAIOZV010000161.1 GCA_021740425.1 Bacteroidales bacterium
ACCCTGAGCGATCAATTTTTCGGGTAAGCCTTGATAATAGTGTTGGAGGTTTAATTGCGATGGAGCATTATAACTTGTAACAATTATGGTATCATCTTTTACTCGGATGTCCCCATCCATCTTTGTAAACACTGCCTCAGCCAAATGCCTTGAATCCCAACGCGTATAAGGTTTGGGTAGCTTTTGCCTGAATTCATAAGTTGCTGCTTGAGCCAATAGTGCCAAAGACATTTTGCCATATCGTATATTGAGGTTTAGTGTTGAAGCCCGATCAAAACCCATAGCACCATCAAAATTAAAGAAATCTTCTATCGCCCATCTTTTCGGGTAATCTATAGATAGCAGGTCTGTGGCTGGTTTATCAGAAAGTGTGAGGAAGGATTTGTAAATGTAATCTCTTGTTGTTTCCCCTTCACGTTGTGAAATCAGCCTGTACTTTTCTTTATGTCCCGCGAAATTAAACATGCTTTCTGCTATCGCATACCCGGCCCATTTTTTTTCATAAGTCTGGGATCTTTCTATTTCTTTAATCCTACTTGTTGATAATACCGGAACAAGGAATTCAAAGTTGTAATCCTGTTTAATATTACGGATCAGGGATTCGGTGAAGTGTTCCTTATCGGCAAGTATCAAAGTATGGTCATTTACCCGTTTGGTCATATTCAACAAGTCTAATGTTGCCCTGGTTGTATTTACACCCGTTGAGCCTATACCAAACCCAATCGGCTGACCGGTATGAACATCCACGGCAAAAAAGGTTTGTAACATTTTTCTTGAAGGTTCAGTGGGCTGTTTTTTCTTTTTAGGCATTTCTCTCCTGGAGGTGGTTACAATACGGTGAGGATCTATGGCTATTATGTCGCCTTTGTAATGGCCACAATTATACCTTATCAACGCTAAGTTTTCCTGAAACGCCCGGGCTTGTCCTACTGTATGCTTGTCAAGTAAGGAGTGTACTTGCTCATCGGTAGCCAGAAATCCAAGCCCGTTTAGTACTTCAAAACCCTGATGCGTAATATAATTTCGCCTTCTTACCCGGTTACTGCAAAGGGCAGCTTCATTAACTATTTGCATCGCAACGCGGGGATCAATATCTGCATCAGAACCTCCGGTATATCCTTTAACTAAATCCCAACTACCCAAGCGCAAATGTTCGGCTACCAAAAACCATAGCCCAACCAATGTCCCACATATTTTCCTGGAAAGCTTTTCCCTGAAATGCCTTTCTACACTTTGGTTGTTAATCTTGATGTATTTTTTGTCCCGCTTTGATATCTGTACTTCAACTTCTTTTTTCTCCTTCTCATTTTTGGGGTTTAGGACATGCGTTTTTTTTGGAGCCCAAATTCCGTAATCGTCCTTTCCACGCTTCGTTTACTAACCTTATGCCCTACCTGATTTAGCTTTTGAACGATTACATCAGCACTGGCTAATGGGTCCAAATATCTAAGTCGGATAATTTGGTTAACAGCCTCTTTTGTTCTCACGGGTTGCTTATTCGAGCCAGGCTTTTTGTCCATCAATGCTATTGCCCCACCTTCTTTATACTTCTTCAATAATTGGTAGTACCTCTGTTCGGTGTAACCATACTTTTCAAGAGCAGCATATACGCCAATAGTACATTGCCCCTCTATGAGCATGCAAATTTTCTTACACAACCCATCATTTTGGTCAATAATAAAATCCGATCCTTTGATGCCATCAATAGAAATACTCATGATTTTTTTCAATTATTACATTAATAAACTAAATTAATATATGGCGGCAAAGATAGCAATAAAATTAACTAAGGCACCCAATGCAATTTATTAATTCACTTTATCAGCCCTTTAAAAAACACTGTCGGCGACTATTGGTATTGTCGTCAAATGTTGCCGCCATATTTAAATTTAGTTTTCAAGTAGTGTAACTCGGATAAATTCGTACCACATACCATGTAACACGTTGATTTACAACATAATTGAAAATGCTATGTTTAGAATTTAGACTCTGGAAAAAAAATGACTAAAACGAAAAAGGTGAATAAAATCGCTGATAGCTATCGGGACCATTAACCTCTCCGCCCAAACGCCTCCACCACCAAACGGCGGCGGCAATCCCGGCAGCGGCAACACCCCCGTTGGAGGCGGAGCACCCATCACCGGTGGCATTGGCATTTTGCTGGCTCTGGGCGCGGCCTATGGCGGAAAGAAGGTGTATGATTATGTTTCGGCAGACAGGCCCGAATGATGATGGGCCGCATTGGATAGTACCTGGCGCATCGCATACTGATGCTATTTGTTGATTTCGATGATTTTTACTTTGGCATTTTCGATTATATTTCAAAGATTGTCGTAATCCTTTTTTAACCGCCGGAAACCCTGTCAGGGAAAAGCTTTGAAAACGTCCTGATATTTTAACCAAAATGTCTTGAGATTTTAACCAAAATGTCTTGAGAAATTCTCCAAGTTCTCAGGACATTTTTTTATCCGCCTGCCTCAAACTCTTCTTCCATATTTCAACTCTATTTTATGACGATCAAAACCCGGGCTTGGTTTAGCGATGGTATTGTGGAAAACCCTACCCCGAAAAATTCATTATGGAGCTAGGATAATTGGGTGTAAAGTGCTTTCTTTGAAGGATAAAGTAACTTTTATGGTTTCCCCATCTGGAATTGTGTGAATATATAATTCTTATTCAAAAAATAAGGCGACTTCGTTACACTTTGGAAGGCATCTCCTATTCTAAGTTTGCATAATTGTTTTGAAAGTGTACCTGTTTTCTGTAATGAATATTTATTTAAAACTCAAAAAGCCTTTTTTGTAAATCCACTACTTATCAATCAATCTTTCTTTTTCTGATTAATGTTTACTTTATAATGTTCAATTTTGTGGTGTAGGCCTTATTGTCCAGAATTACTTTAACAATGTAGATTCCATTTTCTATACTTGAAATATCGAGTGTGCCTGAGCTGCCAACGTTTTGTTTTTCCATTATCAGCCGGCCATTGATATCGTAGATAAAGATTTTGCCATTGGCAATATTTGAGAACCTCAGTTCATTTGTGGCAGGATTAGGGAAAATGCAAATATTTGTTGTTGATGCAATGTCAGCAATTCCTGTAATAAGTTCCTCTTTAGCACCATTCACAATAGTTCCGGCATTGTGGTCGATCAGCATGCCAACGATTTCCAGGTTTTCAATGTTCCAGTCTTCGGGAATCGTAATCGAAAAATCAAAGCTATGGATTTCGCCGGCATAAACTGTTTCGGGAAGGCTTCCTTCGGTACCTTCAAAACCGCCAAGTATAGCACGGGCTACAGCCTGATAAACCATATCCTCTGCCGGGACAGGGTCTGGAAGCAATTCGAACCCTCCCATTGGACCAAACATCCCTCCTGAATAATAGTTGGCCTGACTCCATCCGGGTCCGGTTCCGGTTACATTGTTTTCAATAAGTGCTGCATTGAACCTGTAATCGGAAACGCGAGCAACAAACTCAGAAGTAAGGGTAAAGGATAATTCTCCGGTGCTTGAATTAAAGGATTTATTTTCGATAGCTATCGCGGCAGGTGAAATCTTGTTCATTCTTTCCATGTAGGCAGCTTCCAGGTTACTTGGATCTACAAGTATAGCCCTGTCAGCAAGTGCCATTGGGTACGAATAGTTTATCAGAGGTGAGAAGTTGGCATCATACTCCTCAACTACCATGGGATCACCATTATGAACTGCAATGCCAATCCAGGTATCGGGATATTTCATCTGCATCGAATCCATAAAAACAATTCCCGCAACACACCATCCGCACCAGGTTCCTGTTCCTTCTTCACCAACTACCATTTTAGTCGGGATGGACTCAACAATACCTACTGTGGTATTTAACATATCGTTAACCGGAACTTCATCACCTGGAAGTTCAGATATAATTTCCACATCGTAAGTTCCTGGTTCTGCTGGCCATTGATCGAATAAAACCTGAACTTCCTCATTAAGGGCAAGATCAGTCACGTTCATGGTTGATGAATAACCACTTTCATTGATGGTGCAGGTTACCGGGAAGCTAACTGTTTGTATTCCATAATTCTTTACAGTAGCCTTGGGAAGAACGTTCCCTTGCAGGATGAATGGCTCCATATCAATGGAAACTACCCCGGCATTGAGGTTGATGGGTGAGCCTGTCAAAATCAAAGTATAATCTTCCCATTCACCTGCCCAAAGATTAGCACATGGATCGGGAGATGAAGGTTGCAAAAAGCATGACCCGACACGCACAACGGTAGCTCCAGGCAAACCATTTCCCGGGATTGTGATTGGGATTTCGTAAAAAATACTGTCGTCGGTCATTTCAAAATCGGTTACTACCAGTTCATCAGGCGTAAATTCAATATCCTGATTTAAATCGATCCAAATACTTACAAATTGACTCTGAAAACCAACGGCCACCGAAGCAACATAATCAGAACCAATCTCAGCGGTTCCTTGCAGATTTGTGAAAACACCATAGCCATTATCACTGCAGCCACTGTTATAGTTTTCTATTCCTGCAAAAGCAAAGTCAGTTATGCCAGTTATAAAACCACCAGCAGAAAAGCAGTCTCCAGCAGGTGCACAGTACCAATTGGCATCTACCACCGGGAAAAAGTGTTCATTCTGGTCATTATCCGGATTCTCATCACCCGAAAGTAAAGTGGTAACTGAGGCTCTATAGAAACCTTTAACTGCATTCCAGGGATCAAAAGCAACGGTTGCTGGTTCACCAAAAGCAAGGTTTGATACTGATTTCGTAGATGAAAAAACAATGTCTGAACCTTCATAAATCTCAAAAATTACATCAAATGATACTATTTCGGACCCATAGTTGACGATCTCAGAAGAAATATTTACAACATCTCCTTCATGGATGAGGTTTTCAAATCCGGAAATGGAAATCGGTGTAACATCAAAAGAGGCCTGTTCACCAAGTGTCACATTATCAATATTCCATGCATCTATCTGGTAGCTGTCATCTTCAAATTTAAAACTGAACTGGAAATTTGCTGAACCGATATCTGGTGCATTTAATATTAATACCTCAAATGCATTGTAGTTATCACCGGTCAGCCAATTTAATTCCCAAACCTGGTTCCAGGTTGCACCACCATCACTCGTGGTCTCCACGCTTACCCAAAATCCGGTATTAAACGCATATGGATCGAGAAAATGTAAAAAGGATAAACTCAGTTGGGTAAATCCACTGGTATTAATAACAGGGGAAACCAATCGGGTTGTTCCCAAAAAAGAAGGGCTCCAATTCATCATCACTTCAGGTATCGCTCCACCTGCTTTATTGGTTTGCACTATTCCCCAATTTTCCAAACCTACACCCTGCACCGTCCAGGCATCTAATCCCGCAGAGAAATCTTCGTAAAATAACACCTCATCAATTGACTTATGCCACCCTTTAGGAGCGTTATTTTTGGTAATTGTGGTTTGAGGGCTGTCGCTGTGTCTTAAATTTACATTTTGCTGAGCTGTTGAACTGATGAAAATGGTAACGCAAAATGCGATGAAGCTTAGTTTAAGTAAATTTGTTTGCATAACATTCAATTTTAATTGTTTATAGATTTGTTTATGATGTAGAATAAATTTTTAACCTCATTTTTTACTCTTTTTGGAAGATTTCACTTCTTCGGATTCAAGCAATTTGAACTCTTTGTTTAATCCTGTCAGAACCTTTTTGAGGATGCGATTCTGAGCATTGGATCGTTCGATGATCTCATCTATTTTTGAATCCATTCCGGTTTCGATTTTCTTTTCTTCAGGTTCCATAAAATGCTACTCTGATAATCCGATGTGAAATGAAAGAATTAATTTCATCACAAAGGAAAGTATCAAATGATCACACAGCAAATTTTTGAGGTAACATTAAGGCATCACCCCGGTATTTGATGGTAACAAAAAGTGTACATGATTGGTTAGTCCCTGTTAATCAGGGCTTAGAAGGTTACAATTTTGTTAGGTAAGCGATCAGGTTTTCATCGCGGTCTAAACCAAGTTTTTTTCGTAAACGATAGCGTGCTGTTTTAAGGCTTTCGGCTGACTGGTATGTAATGTCGGCAATTTCTTTTGATGTCATGTTCAGGCGGAGAAAAGCACAAAGCCTGAGTTCATTGGGGGTAAGGTCGGGAAATTGCCTGCTGAGGCTATTATAAAAGTCAACATGTACCTCCTGAAAACGAACCTCAAACTCAGTCCATGTATCCTGGGTAATGCTTTTATCGAGTTCCGAAATAACATTTTTTATTACCGCATGATGATCCTCTTTTTGCCCTTGATTTGTATTTTTCAGTTTATTGGAAATTGCCGAAATGAATTCATTCTTTTTAAGTAAATACATTACATTGGTAGTAAGCTCTTTATTTTTAAATTCAAGTTCTTTCGACAATTTTTGTTTTTCAATGACCATCATTTTTTGTTCCAGATTTTTCCTGCGCATCCGGTTATGTTGCAAAATATAAAGAAAAGCAATTAGCAACAGAGATGCACCGGCACTGATGATGATCAGCAAATAGATGAGTTTGATACGATTGTATTTTGCCTGGATAAGTTCACTTTCGAGCTTTTGCTGTTTCCGCTCTTTGTCGTATTCGTATTGTAGGGTTAATTCGGTGATTTTTTGGTTGTTTTTTATCCTTAACAGGCTATCGTTAAGTGCCGTAAAGTTTTTATAATAAAAATAGGCGCTGTCTTTATTTCCCTGTTGATGAAATAGATCGGCCAGTTTTTTTGATACATAGGTTTCGGTTTCAATATCTGACGACACTGTTGCATCAGATAATGAAAGATGATAAAATTTAATTGCTTTTGGATAATCTTTGAGTTGGAAGTGGGTATCTCCCTTATGCTTGTAAATCGTTGCAAAAACATAGGAGCGGGATCCCCAAAAATCATCAAACAAACTATCTGCTGCACTTTCCGATTTTTCATATAATTCGAGTGCATCTAATGTCCTGCCTTCCGAAAATGCGAGCCTACCAAGATTTGAATAGGTTTTGGTAAGCCCGTAATAATTCGAAATCTGTTTTTCAATTTTGAGAGCCTTATTCAGAAAAAAATAGGCGCTGTCATTTTTCTTCAACTCAAAGTAAATGTTTCCGATGTTATTTAACGTATTTCCAATAAAGTAAGGATCCTTCAAATATTCAAATAATTTGAGCGCTTTTGAATAATATTCAAGACTTTTACTATTATCTTCGAGATTAGCATAAATGATGGCGATGTTATTATAAAACCTGGGCAGGTAAATACTGTCGTTATGTTCTTCGGCGATTTGTAAACCTATATAAAAAGCATCCTGAGCACGGTACAGGTTGGTTTGCATGGAGTACACATTTCCCAGCCCCAGGTACAAGCCAATGACATCCCTTGGTTCAATTGTTTCATCTATCAGGTCTTTGGCGGTTAAAAAGAATTTCAGAGCTTCGTCAAGATCATCCATTTTAAGTTTAATACTTCCCAAAGCCATGTAATTTAGAAACTGGCCTTTGATGAAATTGTTCCTCAGAGAAACTTCCAGGCCATTCCAGGCAAAATGCAGTGCCGAATCAACATTAAACGCCAGATATTGTTCGCCAAGTTTGGCACAAATCAGTGCTTTTTCATTTTCAGTAATATCGCCCGACTTAAATAATTTCAATAAACTATCTGCCGATTCCTCTGCGTTCACTGAAGCAGTAGGCACAAAAAGCAACAGCCAAAAGGTGAGCATGCCCGACATTAGTGTTTTGCATCCGAAATGCAGGTAAATAAAATATGTTATCCGGTTTTTCATTTTGCTGATCAAAAGTAGATTTTTTTTCATTTGACTATGGAAACCTTTTTGAGATTTCCGCCTTCGTAGCGGGGCAGAAGTCCGTTTTCTATTTGATACCATAGCTTTTTGGTTTTTAAACGAAGGATTGTAAGCCTGTAATTATAGTGCCAATTTTGTTTAAACAACCGGTACATTTTTGATTGGTGGTGTATAAAGTGGCTTATGATATTAAAAAAAAATTGGGGTGCAAAGGCTACATTAAAAACCGAAAAATCTGATGTTTTCCATGGTTTTTAATTTTCCTGATTTTTATTGACAAGCTGAAAAGCGCGGACTTTTGAATGTTGAGATGCACGACCCCGAAGAATCGGGGCAGTCTGTGCGTCTTTACATTCCTGATTACCTGATGAATAATTTTTTGGTTATCAGTGACTTTTCTGTTCTTGCTGTGATGAGGTAGAAGCCTGTATCAAAACCTGACAGTCCCGAAACTTCGTGGACTGTCAGGTTTCGAAGGAGAACCTGCTGCCCCAGTATATTGTAAACCCCAACCTGAACTTCCTCCGGCCCCTCAGTTTTTATAAAAACCTGATTGCCGTAACTGTAAATTTCAATGCCGCTGCCAAAGGTGTTTTCTTCGATGCCGGTGGCACCGTTGATAAGGAGCAGGAAACGGTCGGGGGAGTTATTCGTTAATTGTGTAATCGATAATTGTGTGATCGCCGAAAGATCGTAAGTGGTATTTGTCTGTAAATCTTTTAAAGAAATATCCACCGTTTCCCAGAAAGTGTTTTGAGTGACAGAGATGGTGTAATCCCCATCCACGCCAACCTTCAGGCTGAGCGGGATGGTGATTTCATCGCTGCTGTAAGGCAGTTCGTTGATGCTGAGTTTTGTTTCGCCAATTCGGGAGTAGAGTTGCGGGGCGGCTGCTATGCCCGAAAGTTTGTAGGCATCAAAATCATGATCAAAACCTTCTGTGGCATTGGGGTTGAAATGGATATAGGTTTGATCGGAAAATCCGTTGCCTTCAACTTTTAAAACCAGCAAATCTTCAACAAAAATTTCTGATTTGTAGAAATTGGCAGCGGTATGAACCCGTGCATCATTCAGGATGGTCAGTTCGGGATTTTCGGAGGCTTTGAAAAAGAAAGCGTTCATGGGTGGAATAATTCCATCGGCGAGCGATCCCACCGTACCATTCCAGGAAATGTACTGACCGTTGTCGCCATCATATACATACACAGTGCCATCGATGTTTGTCCGCTGGCACAAATCCCAGTCCAGGCCGGAAGGGTAGGGGTTTCCCATGAGGTTCCAGCCGATGCCGCCACTTTCGGTGTAGGTGATGGCCGGAGTGGTGGTTTCGTCAAAAGTGAAATCACCGGTATTGAG
Source organism: Bacteroidales bacterium (assembly GCA_021740425.1). Classification (GTDB taxonomy): domain Bacteria; phylum Bacteroidota; class Bacteroidia; order Bacteroidales; family 4484-276; genus SABY01. Next base: position 9,167 of record JAIOZV010000161.1, read on the forward strand.
TTCGCCTTCAAAAAGTTTGGTTACATCTTCATCATAAGCGATGTTGTACCCACGGCCAACCACGAAGTTTTCTTCAAAAGCAGGGTCCCAGTTTCCGGAGTTGTCTTTGGCGTTAATCCAAATATATTGCTGTTCGTAAAACTTATAAAAATCCTCATCCGGGTCAGGCGGGCTGGCCACAAAGTTAGGCTGTATCGCCTGAACAGCCACCGGCGACGAAATATAATGCCAGCCGGCATTGCCGGAGTATTGTGGAATGTATCGCTCAACGGTGGCATTGATTCCGGCAGTGTTGTGGATGAGAGAGGCTGTGGCCGATGATTCCGATTTCAGTACTAAGCCGGCATTCCCGGCATTGTTTTTAAGTGAATCGGAAACCGTAAGATGTGCACCGGGGTTTATGGTGAGGCTTTTCCCGTTTTCGATGGTGAGCTTGATTACTTCCTTGTCCTCATTCAGTGTGATGTTGGAATTGATTTTTACCCTCGACCAGTTTTTGGAGGGGCTTCCCTGCCCGCTTAACCAGTTGCTTGCCTCCGACCAGTTACCATCGCCGCTGCTTTCAAAAGGCACAGGTGCGGTGGAATTTACCCAGTCATCAATAGTCATATTGGTAAGTGTGCCATCATTTCCCGATATTAAATCAACAGTCGTGGTTCCGCTACCATCGTTGAACT
>JAIOZV010000162.1 GCA_021740425.1 Bacteroidales bacterium
CTTTTCAAAAGGGTAAGGTTTCCTGAGTAAGCGGCCGAGGATTGTTCTATTGTTTTATCGGTGAATTCGAGGCGGCTTTCATTTTCCGCAATAAAGGCCTCCCAATTGGGCTTGACCTGCGGATTATAGTCCTCAAGTTGTTTCAAAAATTTGTTTAAGTCCTTATTAGTCATGGTTTCAATTATCAACTTTGCTTGCCCAAAGGGCAAAATCTGAGTATTATAGTTTATTTTTAGTTTTAATGTGTTCAATGAGTCTTTGCTTCATAAGTTTTCTGGCTCTGTTCAACTGCGATTTTGAGGTTCCGACACTTATGCCCAGCATATCAGCAATTTCGCGATGTTTAAATCCATCAATCACATACAGGTTAAGTACTTTTCTGAAACCTTCAGGCAGGGTCTGAATAATGTCAACCGCTTCCTGCTGTGATAAATCGAGTATGTCGTTGTTTTTGTCATCATTTTTTTCATCCGGGGACTCATCAGCGGTTCCTTCCAGGGTAGCTTCCAGGTTATCGTAGGCATACTCCCTTTTTGATTTGCGCAATTGCATGAGCACCGAATTTATAATTACTCTTCTTATCCAGCCTTCGAGGCTTCCGGTACCTTTAAAAGAACGAATATCGTTAAATACTTTGATAAATCCATCCTGCACAAAATCTTCAGCATCGGCAAAATTGGCAGCATAGCGAATACAAACACCCAACATTGGTGAATAAAAGCGTTCGTAGAGCGCCCTCATAGCTTCTCTGTCACCGGCTTTACATCCGTCTGCTAAACTATTGTCGCTCATTTAATTTCAGTGTAAAGATGCAAGTTGTTAAGTTTGGTTGCATAAACGGGGGCTTTTTATAATTCATTCGTCCAACTTTGATGAAATATTTGTTTGCAAAGCCTTTTTTATTGCTGCGATCAGCTCTAAGTACGAATCGTTTTTATGAAATTTTTCAAAAATATTCAAGCGTTCCAAACGGCAAAATTAGCCATTTGTTTAAACCTTTGCGTTTAAAATATTGACAGATTTGGAAAACCAGGTTTTAATGTCCGGCCTTTTTATTTCATCAACCAATTAAACAACCAGTAAGTTTTCATGTTTTAATGAGCAACAAATAATAAATGAAGACAAAGCCAAAATGCCAAAATCACATCATTTCATAGATAAACTCAAACGGCGCTGGGATATTCATTCAACATGGCAAGTGGTGATAATTCTCGTAGTGTTTTCATGTACCGGCTTTTCGGTGCTTTACTTTGAATCGCTGATACATAATTTATTAAACATTCCTGGAAACCTCGAATGGTATTACAGCATGTTGCTTTTTATTGTGATTACACTACCCCTTTACAATATTTTACTGCTGATTTACGGCTTCATTTTTGGGCAATTCAGATTTTTCTGGAATTTTGAAAAGAAGTTTTTCGCCCGATTTACACGCCTCTTCACCAGAAAAACAACAGAATAAAAAATTTCAAATTTTTAATAATTCCTACAAAACAGGAATACTTTCCAACAGTTAATAAATCAAACAAACAAATATTTTAAAAATTTAAAAGCAACAAGTTTATGAACAAACCCGCACTAACTCACCTGACTATCTTATTGATTACTATGTTGGTTTTAACAATTGCAGCATGCAACAAAAGTAACGATGAAAAACCACAACCCGCTACTGCTTTGCTTAGCTTGAAATTTGAACACATTGTAGGAGATGACCCGCTCATGTTCAACCAAATGATTTACACCAATGCCTTTGGCAACCCATACAGCGTGGAAACCCTGAAGTATTTTATCTCTGACATTAAATTAACCTCAGCGCAGGGCAGTGAATACTTAATTGATGCCGAACACTACGTTGATGGCTTGGATTCAAGTACTTCGCTGTTCGAAACCGGCGCTGCCATTCCGTTGGGCGAATACAGCTCAGTTTCGTTTATTTTTGGTTTGAACAAGGAAAAAAACCTTCCGGGACTTTTCCCCAATGCTCCCGAAAGTTTGATGGAATGGCCGCCTGCCATGGGCACGGGCTACCATTACATGAAGCTTGAAGGAAAAACTGACTCTTCAGGCGTGATAAATAACTTTCAGGCACACACAGGCCCAACCATGAATAACCAGAATTTCATCGAGCTTACTGTACCCAATTCCTCATTTATGGTCTCAGGAAATTCAACCACCATTACCATAAAAATGGATATTAATAAATGGTGGGCAAATCCAAATATCCTTGACCTGAACACCGTAAGCGGAATTATGGGAAATCAGGAGATGCAGCTCAAACTGAAGGCCAATGGTGAAGATGTATTCAGTTTCGGAGGCGTTTAAGGGTTTTTATTCCCACACCGGCGGGATTTTCCCGCCTGGGCAGGGCAGGCTGCTTTGCGTAAAAAGTTGAGGCCTCAATCAATTTTAAAACCTTATTCAGTTTGTCGGCCTTCCGGTGTTTTTATTATTAATGAAAAATTTGAAAAAGAAATTTAAATACAGATTGTTTTATTTGATTTCGCTGATGCTGACAATCATTATTATAGCATCGTGTGATAATAATAGTAAGGAAAATCCGGATCCTGAGGAATCATGGAATCCAACACCATACGCACTTCAAATACCTGAAGGTTTTCCTGATATGATCATCCCCAACGACAATCCGATGACCTTAGAAGGGGTGAATTTGGGAAGAAAACTATTTTATGACCCTGTGCTTTCGGCAGATAACATCCAATCGTGTGCAAGTTGCCATGCGCAGGCTTTCGGTTTTACCGACAATGGCAAACGTTTGAGTACCGGAATTGATGGGATTGCCGGAACTCGCAATGCCATGGCAGTGATCAATGCAGGCTGGATGACTTCACTTTTTTGGGATGGACGCAAGCCCACACTCGAAAGCCAGGCGTTAGAACCTGTGCCAAACCCCATCGAGATGCACCTGAGCTGGGCCAATGCTGCGGCCAAATTAAATGCACATCCCCAATATCCCGATTTGTTTTTTGATGCTTTTGGCACCCGAACTATCGATTCGATGCATGTGGTGAAAGCCATTGCACAATTCGAGCGGACAATGATTTCAGGAAATTCTAAATGGGATAAATACCTTCGTGGCGAGGTAGCTCTTTCGCAAGCCGAAGCCAAAGGATTCGAAATATTCTTTACCGAAAAAGGCGACTGCTTTCATTGTCATGCAACCATCCTGTTCACCGATAATATTTTCCATAACAATGGTCTTGATTCGGATTTTACTGATAATGGATTGTTTGATGTAACCGGCAACAGCAATGATCTTGGAAAATTTAAAACCCCGACCCTTAGAAATATCACTTACACTGCACCATACATGCATGACGGCCGCTTTGAAACTTTAGAGGATGTTGTGGATTTCTACAGCGAAGGCTTGCAGTTTTCGCCTACCATCGACCCACTAATGAAAAAAATTAATCAGGGAGGCATTCGGCTCACCGATGATGAAAAACAAAACCTGATTGCCTTTATCAGAACCCTCACAGATACCGACTTTATTGACAATCCGGAATTTTCAAATCCCTTTAACAATGAATAAATTTTTTACTTTCATCTTTTTCAACATACTGGTTCTGTCCGGATCATCGCAAATCCAGCTTATTGCTTTCGATTCCATTCCTATTCAACGAAATGCCCAACCACTCTCCAATGCCTGGGCAGGCGGTTTCAACTGCCCTCAGTTTTCTGAAATCGACCTTAACAACGACGGCAAAAAGGATCTTGTAACTTTTGAAAGAAACTTTTATGGCGTAGTAAAAACTTTCATCAATACAGGAAATGCCGGCGAATCCGTTTACAAATACGATCCCTCCTTCAGGATGTTTTTCCCGCAGATGCGCAACTGGATGCTTTTGCGCGATTATAACTGCGATGGAAAAGAAGATATTTTTACTTCGGTGCCGGCGGGCATTGCAGTTTACAGGAACGACAGTGAGGGGGCCAATCTGAAATTTTCACAAGTTACCTTCCTGCTCATCGGGGAGGGATTAAATGGCCCGGGGCCAGTTTATGTAAGTCCGCCTGATATTCCTGCCATTGAAGATATTGATGGCGATGGCGACCTGGATATTCTTTCGTTTAACATTGTTGGCAGCACCGTTGAATACCACAAAAATTTAAGTATGGAACTTTACGGTAATTGCAGCGCATTGGAATTTGAGCTGAAAAACACCTGCTGGGGATATTTTATCGAAGATAACAACAATAACAATGTTACACTTTTTGATACCTGCGATGTTAACGTACCCAATCCGGAGAAGTCAGAAAAACATCCAGGCTCATCACTGCTGGCCATCGACCTTTCGGGGAATGGGGTGAAAGATATTTTAATAGGCGACATCAACTACCCGAATCTGATCATGCTCACCAATGGCGGTACAAACACCAGTGCTGTAATGAAGGATTTTTCAGGAAGCTTCCCGCCAAATACCACACCTGTGAATATCACTATGTTTCCTGCTTCGTATTTTCTTGATGCGGACAATGACGGCCTGAAAGATTTGATTGTGGCCCCCAACAATCCAAACACATCCGAAAACTTTAACAATGTGTGGTTATATAAAAATGTGGGTGATGAGATGATTCCTGCATTTGAATTTCAAAAGAGCAATTTCCTGTTTGATGAAATGATAGATGTGGGGGAGCGTTCATTCCCTGTTTTTTTTGATGAAAACAGCGATGGTTTATCCGATATTGTGGCAGGCAACTTTGGATATTTTGAGGAAGCTGGCAGCTACTCAAGCCAACTGATGCTTCTACGAAATACGGGAACAGCTACTGATCCTGCATTTGAAGTAGTAAATGCTGATTATTCCAGCCTGGGGCAACTGGGATTTAATGGTATTTATCCTGCTTTTGGTGATATGGATGACGATGGGGACGACGACATGATCAGCGGGGATGAAGATGGCAGCCTGCATTTTTTCAGAAATAATGGAGGGTCGGGAAATCATGCAGATTTTATTCTTACCGAAGCCTTTTATTTTGGCATTGATGTGGGGCAATCAGCGAAACCTCAAATTGTAGATATAAACCGCGACGGGCTGCCTGATTTGCTGGTTGGCGAAAGAAGCGGCACCTTGAACTATTTCGAAAATTCAGGAACTCCGGGACAGGCTGTTTTTACTGCAGCTCCAAGCGTTGAAGAATTTGGAAATGTGGATGTGATGCCTGATTGCTGCACCGGATACAGCGCCCCATTCATGACTACCGACAGCCTTGGAAGAAGCATTTTGTATGTGGGCTCCGAGCAGGGCATGCTCTATCTTTTTAGCAATATCGACAATAACCTGGACGGAACTTTTGATAAAATTGATTCACTCTACACCCAAACCATTAATCTGAGCATTTCGGGCGCTGATCTGGATGGGGATGGTTTTTCTGAGTTTGTAACGGGCGAATTTCCGGGAGGTATTGGCTTCCTGAAAAAGGGCAATCCACCATCGCTGGGAATTTCTGACAATAAAATGAACGAAAATTTGGTAAAAGTTTATCCCAACCCCGCCAAAGATTTTATCAACATAAAATTGGAAAAAACTATCGGGAATTCCACGATTCAACTTTCGGATATCATGGGAAAGGCTGTGCTTCGTGAATCGTTAATCCGTGGTGAGCATTACAAAAACCTGGATATTTCAAATCTTGCCAGGGGTATATATTTTTTACACATCAATGTTGGCACAAATCTGATCACAAAAAAGGTTGTGATTGAATAATCCAATCCGATTGATTTAACAACTCTAAGAAAAGGAATATTTTCCGAATTAACTTTTTTGTCCCCAGGGTATCCAATCCCAAAAATCTACCATCTATCCTCTTTCCTCCGACATCACATTTTACCGTTCGCCGGTTTCAAGGAACAATGTTTTAAGGCCGCCGGTTTCAGGGCTAAATTCGGCATTGAAGCGCCTTGCCGGCAATCTTTTTATTTGACCCAACTGATTCACGGTAATTCTGTTTTCAAAAAGCACCTCATCTTCAAGTTTCAATTTAACCACTGCTATTTCGGGAATTCTGTAGGCAAGACCTGTATTGGAAGGTGCATCAGGGAAACTGCTGAGTGATTTCTCCAAACCGACCGGGATCAATTGTAATTGAACTTTTTCACCAGAACCGCTTTTGCTTACGCCGGATCCCGTTGAGAACTGGAAAAGTGTAAGTGGATTTTTAACACTTCCGGCATCTGGGGTATAGTAATAGGTATAATGATAGTATTCAGTAAATGATTTCCCACGGAAAAGATCCAGGTACTCATTTTCGAGCTTTTTCAAATTATCAAACATAAATTTGATTGTTCCCGATTCGTAAGGGGTTTCCTGAAAGCCAGTCAAAAGGTTGTACTGCGAATCCCTTATCTGTTGCAGTTTACCGAGGGCGGCAACTGCCATTTGCTCGGTAGTTTTATCTTCGAGGCGGGTGCGGTAAAAAAACTGCTCGGTGTTAAGGGTGTCCACAGTTACGCGGCGAATGATGGTATCGACTTTCGTGATTACATTTCCCGAAACATAAAACTCGGGAAATGACTTGCCGGCAGCAGGATTTTCAAATTCAACCAGCTCGATGGATTTCTTTTGCTCTGTAGAAGAATACTGATTGAGGTCATTGGCCGAAAGTAAAAATCCTGAATTATTGAGTTTGAGATTAAACGTTCGCAAATTCTTTGAATCCCCGGCCCCCATTTCCACAAAATATTGCTGATCGGGATCGGGCTCCGAAATCGTTGTAATTACCACTTTTTCGATGTTGTAAGTTGAAAAATCGAAATTATTCACATCTTCAAGTCCTAAAAATTTGGAGGCATATTCAGCGTAGGGGCCTTTGAGTTGTTCCTCCGACCTAACGATCACATCCACTTTGAGCACTGTGAGCGGCAATACATAAAAAGTTCCGCTTCCGGCAGCTTGTCCTGAAAAGTTGTTAACATGATAAACATTTACCTGGCTCATGGCGGTATGCCATACGGCCAACACAAAAAGGGCAATCACAAGTTTCTTCATCATCATACATCAATTTAATGAATGCAAAAGTAAACAAATCCCTTCATCGTGAAAATGGACGCTAAGTAACTTGTCGGGGTCTGAGGGAACTTTCCATCGCCCGATCCTGATTTTTATCAGGGGGAGTTATAGTAACTTTGAAATATCAGACTTGATAAAAACCCTTAATATTTCATTTACACTTTCGCAGAAATAACACTCCCCTTCAAAAACCAACCATATTTTTTCCACCTTTGAATAGAGGGCATAGAAAAAAAATCACGGCTCTATTGTCAGAACCGTGATAAGATCAAATCTCTTAAATCACAAAACGGAAATCCGAGATCAAATGTCCGATGTGTGATTGGTGATTGGTGATTTATGTTTTATCTGATAAAAAGCATTTCGCGATATTTGGGCAAAGGCCACAGATTGTCGTCAACCATCAATTCGAGTTTATCAACATGATACCGGATGACATCAAAAAATGGATAAACCTTTTCGTTGTAATAAATAGCCTGTTCCTCAGCATCCTCTATCTTGTTGGCGAGCTTTCGTTCTTCGATCATTTTGATGGTATTTTCCCTGATTTCGCTGATATGCTCTGAAATATCCTTGATCGACTGAAGTTGATTTTTGGATAATTTCACGAAAGTTTTGTTGTCCAGCACTTCTTTCAAACCTTTTACATTATCCATGAGCACCGTTTGATACTTTATGGCAACGGGGATAATATGATTGGTAGCCAGGTCGCCGATTACCCGTGATTCGATTTGAATCTGCATGGTATATTTCTTCAGCTTGATGTCGTGACGGGCAATAAGTTCGCGTTTGGTGAGGATGCCTTCACGCTCATACAAATCGATAATTTCCGGGGTCATTGCTATTGAAAGTGCCTGTGGAGTGGATTTAATATTGTTCAATCCTCTTGATTCGGCCTCCTTTACCCAGTCATCGCTGTATGAGTTTCCTTCGAAAAGTATGTTTTTACTCTCTCTGGCATATTGGCGCAATACCTGAAGAATGGCATCATCCTTACTACTGCCATTCTCAATCAAAGCATCCACCTCCTTTTTGAATAGCTTAAGTTGATTTGCAACCACAAGATTCAGGGGTGTCATAGCTTTTGAGCATGTTGAGGATGAACCCACGGCGCGGAACTCAAATTTATTACCAGTAAAAGCAAATGGTGAGGTCCGGTTGCGATCGGTGTTGTCGAGCAGGATTTCAGGAATTTTAGGAACATTGATATCCATGCCTTTGCCATCTTCAATTTTGTTGGTTCCCTGATTTTCCAGTTCCCTGAGTGCCCTGGTAAGCTCAGTTCCAATAAATACAGAGATAATTGCAGGAGGCGCTTCGTTGGCACCGAGGCGGTGGTCGTTTCCGGCTGAGGCAATGGATGCCCTGATAAGATCAGAATAATCGTGTACGGCTTTGAGAATGTTCACAAGAAAGGTCAGGAAGCGAAGGTTTGAAAGTGTATCCTTACCTGGCGACAGCAAATTGATGCCCGTATCTGTGGAAAGTGACCAGTTGTTGTGCTTGCCCGACCCATTTACTCCTGCATAAGGTTTTTCGTGAAGCAAAGCATAAAAGTTATGTTTGGATGCAATCCGTTTGATAATGTGCATTAAAAGCTGGTTGTGATCAACGGCAAGGTTGGCTTCTTCAAAAACGGGAGCACACTCAAACTGACTGGGGGCAACTTCGTTGTGGCGTGTTTTGATGGGAATACCCAATTTATGACATTCGTATTCAAACTCCTTCATAAATTCCATAACCCTGGTGGGGATGGTTCCGAAGTAGTGGTCGCTGAGCTGCTGATCTTTGGCAGAAGCGTGGCCAAAAACAGTTCTTCTGGTAAGCAAAATATCGGGGCGGGCATTGTAAAGTGCCTTATCGAGCAAGAAGTATTCCTGCTCCCAGCCCAGGGTGGCGTTTACTTTTTTTACATCTTCATTAAAATAACGACAAACCTCCACGGCGGCTTTATCAATCGAATTCAATACTTTGAGCAGTGGAGTTTTAAAGTCGAGGGCTTCACCTGTGTACGACACAAAAATTGTGGGGATGCACAAAGTTTTATCAAGAATAAACGCGGGAGATGTAGGATCCCAGGCAGTATAACCACGGGCTTCGAAGGTATTGCGAATGCCGCCGCTCGGAAAGCTTGAAGCATCGGGTTCCTGCTGCATCAGCTCGTTACCACGAAATCCTTCGATGGCCCGCCCGCCGGCCAGGGGGTTGATAAATGCATCATGTTTTTCGGCAGTTGCGCCTGTGAGCGGATGAAACCAGTGTGTATAATGTGTTGCTCCTTTGTTTGTTGCCCACGATTTCATGGATGAAGCAATCTGGTCGGCCACAACCCTGCTGATCCGGTCGCCTCGCTCGATGGCGTTCACAACCTGATCGTAAGCATCTTTGGTAAGGTACTCGCGTTGGGCAGTATCGTTAAAAGTTAATTCTCCAAAATAATCTGATATTTTCTTATCAGGAATGTTTGCCATCTCAGGCTTTCGGTTGGTGGCAAGGTCTAAAGCTGTAAATCTTAACATAATCATTTAGGTTAGTGAAAAACAAGCGGCGAAATTAGGCAATTGAACATGCAGATGCCAAGGTTTGTTTTTTAAATAATTCTTAATATGGCAGAAAAGTTTTCAACATAATATCGAAAAATGTGAATATAAAAAATCACTGGTGTCCTGTAAAATTTAAAAAGGGTGGAAAAATGTGGAGGAGATTCCTCACTTCGTTACTATTTACAGACATTTAGCTGTTTGCAGAGGGGGTAGGCGGCGGCTTCGCCGCCGCCTACCCCCTCCCTC
>JAIOZV010000163.1 GCA_021740425.1 Bacteroidales bacterium
GGAGTAAGCCAAGTCCAGAGATCTTTTTACCATCCAGCATGAATCAGTCAGGAGGGGCTTTTCGTTAACGAATACATTGTGAATAAAAACTTTAGAAGCGTTGCTCTGGTTGTTGATTTTATCAGGGAAAAAATAATTAAACCCGCTGATACCCCCAAAAAACATTTCATTATCTGAAGTTTGATAGTATGCACCTGAATTAAACTCCAGTGATTGCAGTCCATATTCCATCTGATAATTGAAGACTTTTTCGTTTGCTTTGACAAACTCCGACAAACCCCGGTTGTGACTAACCCAGAGATTGTTGCCATTGCCGGCAAGAATGCCATATAAATGGTGGTTTGAAAACCCCGCAGTTTCATCAAAAAATGAAATAATCTTTCCGCCGGCATCCATCTTTATCAAACCTGTATTTGTTGCAAGCCAAAGTACACCGGCATCATCCTCACTCAAGGCATTCACACTCAGGCTTACATGTTGATAGTTGAAATCATATTCGAAAAATTTTGCTGTTCCGCTATGAGCAAGGTAAAAGCCCTCTTTTGTAAAAGCCCTCAATGTGTTGTTTTTCCCCTGAAACAATTTATCAAAAAACACAGAATCAGGAAAGGGTGAGATGTTTAACAAAAAATTTCCGTTTAAAGGTTCAAGCCTGAATGCTTTTTGGTTCATCAGCAGTTCAAAACTTCCGTTTGGCAATTGAAGTATATCAGTAATTCGAATGATGGAGCCCTCAGGAAATAAATTTTTAACCGCAACGGATACTTTTTGCATCACATCAACAATAAACAGCCCGGTAGCCGTCCCTGCCAATATTCTTCCGTTCGTGTAAGGAGCTAAACAATACACATCATTTGCCGAAGGAAAGGGGGTTTCGGGGCTCAGCCAAATACGTGTAAATTTATCATTGCGCCTGTCCCAGCATAACAATCCTTTGTTGTAGGTTCCTATCCAGATTTGGTTCAAAGTATCCTGCAAAAAACAGCGCACAAACAGCCGGTTTAAATCTTCATCAGGAAGGGAGATTTTGTCGATCAAACCAAATTCAGCACTTTGCGGACTATAAAATCCCAATCCTGATCCGTCGCTTCCAAACCACAAGTTACCCATACCATCACCATGCAGAATCGAAATATTTCTAAATTCATTTTGTTCAAAACCTGCCTTTTGCAGGCCTTTAAACTTTTTGTTAACCGAAAGATCCTTGTTTAAAATAATTATGCCCTTGCAGGAAGTGGCCAGCCAAATCCTGCCACCGCTGTCAGCCGCCATGGCTATGATGCCGGAATATGAATCCGGAAAACCTGAAGAATGTATGTTAACAGGCTCCGTGTGTCCGGTGTTTTTATGCAGAAGATATAAATTGGTGCCGGTTGCCAAAAGATACTTTTGTTCGTCCATTTTCAGAACTCCTTTAAAGTTATCCTGAGGATGAAAAAAATGAGTATATTTTTTTATATGAATTCCGCGTCCGGGAATCCGGGAAATACAAACCAAATTGTCCGGATAAAACCAAAACCATTTTTCATTTTCTGATGAGGTATAAACCGAAAGATCAGCAAGTTTTAAATCAAGGGGTATCCGCTTAAACCTGTGTTGCCTGATGTGGATATTTAAAATGCCCTTGTTTACAACCAGCACTGAAACCGAATCGTTTTCACAAAACAATGGAATACATGGGTAGTTTATCAAATCAGAAATTTCGGGGAATGGTTGTATCAATTCATCGTCTGCCCGATCGAGAAAAAGAAGCCCGTGATCGGTGCCAATCCATAAATTACCCGCACCGTCATTGGCAACATGGCGCATACTGTTACTTTGATGAGAAGCATTTGCCAGCGAATTAAAATAATATCTCCTGAAGGTGTCACCGTCAAAACAATTCAAACCATCGCCGGTCGAAATCCAAATATAACCGAATTTATCCTGAAAAATATTCTGAACACTCGATTGGGAAAGGCCATCTTCAACCGAGTAGGTTTCAATGTTCAGGGCACTATGCTTTTCCTGACTAAAAACCACATTTAAAAAAAAGTACTGAATAAGCCCCAAAATCAAGAATCCCCGTTGCATACATAAAATTTATTCAAATGTATAGCAATTTGAAAGAATCCCATGCGAACCTGGAGAACTTTGTTGCTTATTTCCTGTTTAACGTGTCAATCCAAGTGCCTTAAAAGTTTTTGCTCCGGCCACACCATCGGGAGTGAGCCCCTGGTTTTGCTGCCAGGCTTTAAGTGCAGCCTCGGTGTCATCTCCAAAAACACCGTCAGCTTTTATTTTCAAAGACTCCTGAAGTTTGCGAACCCACTCGCCTGAAGAACCATTTCGAACCGTTTCGTACGTTTCGTGGGCTGCTTTTTCCGGGACATTTCCACCTGCCATTTTTACTGCCGTACTGCGTAAATCTTCAACCCTTTTTTGCCACCCTTTGCCAAAAGTTGGCCAGGTATCGAGGCTTTTTAAAAACCCAAGCCTGTTGTCGCAAATGCTGTTGACGATATTTACGGGATCGTGGGCTTTAACTTTTGCAAGCGTGTTGGAGCCAATCCCTCCATCAGGTGTTGCCCCAACTGCTGTCTGCAACCATTTTGCACCTCTTCCCGGCCCTGAATTTACAGCCGAATCAAAAACAGCATAATCTACCCCTGAAGGTAACTCATCACACTTACATTTACTCCAATACCCTGCACGATAGATATGTTCGAGCTCATCATTGGAAATGTTACGCAGGTCTTCCTTGGTTTTACCAGCACCAAAATGCTCCCTGAAAACTTGCAGGGTAACGCCTTTCATGGTGGCACCGCCCGGATCTTTCGGATGATCAGACCAACCTCCTTCGTGCACCAACACACGGCTAAGTGAATCATTAAAGTTTTCTTTCATGGATATTAAAATTAATTTTTATAAAAATTATAAATCTGGATTAGCATACCGCAAAAAAACAAACTGCAAGAGCCTTTTGTTTGCGGTTGGTGTGTTTTAACACTTATTTAACTCATTAAAAAAGCTATACGGGCAGGTAAAAATGGTTGTGGGTGTAATGAAATTTCGATGAACTTAAATTTAGTTACTCCAATAATGTCAGGTTTTAATAAATGCAGCTAAAGTATTCCTCGAAAATTATCATGATTTCTCTTTCAGAACCATCTCCTGCAACTTTGATGACAATTGCATGCAGGCCTTGAAAATGTGAGGGTTGACACACTGATTTAAATCTGGTATTTCAACAATGTTCATTCACAATAAACACAAAAGCCATATTTTGATCTTTCAGAATAATCATTATCTGTCAAAAGTGATTAATGGCGTTAATCAAAAAAGGAATTTTTAAGCCATTGACAAAAAATTACAAGGATTTTCATGGATTCAACTTCCTGTTTTTCTAATAGCTATTTCATTAATGGATAATCCACATAACCTTTTGCCCCACCGTGATAAAAAGTTTCCTTGTCGGGCTCGGCAAGAGGGTGGCCGGTTTGCATTCGTGCAACCAGGTCGGGGTTTGAGATGAATGGCTTTCCGAAAACAATCAAATCTGCTTCATCATTTGCAAGCATTCGTTCGCCGCTTTCGCGGGAATGTCCACCGCAGGATAAAAGTGTTCCCTTGTAAATATTGCGATAATAAGGCACAAAACTTTTTTCGGGATGCTGAAGCCTTTCCTGCGGAGTCATCATTTCGCTCAGATGTAAATAGGCCAGGTTATAATCATTTAGTTTTTGGATAATGTGGCTGTAAACATGAGCCGGGTCCGAATCCGACAATCCCGGGCGGTATCCTCTGGGCGAAAGCCGCAACCCAACTTTTTCGGAAGGGACGTACTTCAATATTTCTTCGATGATCATGAAAAGAAACCGTGCACGGTTTTCGACTGAACCGCCAAATGCGTCAGTTCGCCTGTTGGTTGCATCCATTATAAACTGGTCGATAATGTAGGCATGGGCTCCATGAATTTCCACCCCGTCAAAACCGGCGATTACGGCCATACGTGCAGCCCTTTCAAAATCAGCAACGGTTTTGTGAATTTCAGCAATGGTCATAGCGCGGGGAGTTTCATAGTCTTTGTGGCCATCAGGTGTGAGCACTTTCCCCGAAGGCTTCACCTCCGAAGCTGCCATAGGCAATTTGCCATCGGGCTGAAGCAAGCTGTGCGAATAAGGGCCAACATGCCAGAGTTGCAAAAAGATTTTCCCTCCTGCATCATGAACTGCTTTGGACACCATTTTCCAGCCTTCGATTTGCAAGTCGGAATAACATCCCGGTGAACCTGTGTAACCATATCCTTCCGGAGAAATCTGACTACCTTCACTAATAATAAGTCCTGCTGAGGCCCGCTGAAGGTAATATTCAGCAATCAAATCATTGGCGGCAAGTTTGGGTTCGGTTGCACGCCGACGGGTTAGCGGAGCCATCACAACCCGGTTGGAAAGTGTTGTTCCTTTTAAATCAAATTTTTCAAAAAGCATATTTCCTGATTTTGCTTTATTAACAAGCGTTTCAGCATAAAGTTTATAGGTACTTCCAGTATTGTAAAAAAAATATTTGACAAAAAACTTGACAAACGAAATTCAATAGTTGTATTTTTGTATAGTTCAAAAAAAATGAAGTATAAAATATTTAAAATTTAACATTCAGCATCATGTCACACATTAAAAAGTTAAAATCAGGATCGCCGGTAAGCGTCTTTCTTCCGGCCATTATTTCTCTTGGAATTTTTGCATTTTCAGCATTGCTTCTTGGCCCTGAAACGGGCATAAAAGTGTTAGGCTACGTCATTTTTATTTATGCCCTCATTAGTTTTAGTTTCTATTACCTCAAAACGCGGAGCTACATTTATCTCATCAGCTCCACCTACTTACTGGCTTTTGCATTTGTTTTGTTAACTATCCAGCTTCAATATGCAGGTAACCGGATGCTTGTTTTTCCACCAATCACTCGTTTTTTTGCAATTTGGATGATGATTTTCTGGATTTGGCTTTTTTACCTCATGGTCACGGACAAAACAAGATGGAACGGAAACAAAATTATGGAACTGGCTGCAGAGGGTGTTGAAGTATCTGATGATGCTTACACCGAGCGCCCGTTTCCGGTTGCAAATATTGATTTCAGCAAAGAAGAAATCATGGCGCTGGCATCGCATCTCAAAAAAAACCTGTTGTGTGTGGACTATACGGATGGCAATAAGATTTATTTAGTGCCAATGAATAATCAGGAAGCTATGCAACTTTTACTTTATCCAAATTTTAACGTGATCGAAAATACCTGGGTAGCTTTTGATACCGGTGGGCAAGTTATTGTTCATATCTCCCGAAAAAAGTATCTTTCGTTTAAAGAAAATCTGGCCCTGGATCAGCTTTGCAATAACCTAGGAAATCTGTTTATTGAATTTTTAATCGATTATCGAAAAGGAGAAGGAGTGCGCATTATCGACAAACTGAATACTGTAAAATCAGACTTTTTTGCATAATTAACCTGTAAAATCAGAACCCATGACTTTTAATGAAGCAGCAATATTAGGATCGTATCTTTCGAAGGACTATGCAAAAGAATTATTCAGGTTATTGGTAAATTACAAAAGTATTTCAGCTTCTGAGGCAGCCTCACGACTCAATCTGCACATCAAAACCGTGCAGGATTTCCTTGAAGCTATGGCAGGATTGGAAATTCTGGAAAAGGAGGAAGTTTATGAAAAAAAGCGGCCTTACAACCGATACACACTTGTTGTAAATAAAATCAACATGGAGATCGATCTCGATATTTTGGCCACAAATCTAAACCCGGATGATCAAAACTCAATGCGGATTCGTGAGCGCAAAAATGCTGGAGTAATTTTTACCACGGCACGACACAACCAGTATTTTAGCAGTGTAACAGTTTGGATAGGAAGTGGGCGGGAACGAAGTGAAAGGAAAATAAACCTGACCATCCCACAGGGCAAGTTCCTGTTTCATCTCCCCTTTCCAACAGCTCTTTTCGAAAGTGTTGAGGCCATCATGCAAAAAGCCGGTATCGAACCCACAGAGGCTTCAGAAATCCTGGACATTGTGAATGCCTTAATCGATTTTAATGTTATTGAAAGGGAATAATCATGGCCTATTTTTACGATAAAGAACGCATTAAAAAATTTGACCGTCTGCGAATCGTGTATTTGGTTTGCTTCATACTTGCCTTTGCTCTCACCGAGGCCGGAAGATATTTTTACCGACCCTGGGTTTACCAAAACGACATCAACGATTTTGGCATTGCCGATTCGATGGGAAACCTGGGAGGGGTTGTAGTGCAAATATTTTTTGGTATGACTGTTTTTAATCCGCTAGTAAAAAAAGGGATTCGCCTGATTGTGTTTTTCGTTTTGGGCTATATAGTTTACGAATTCCTCCAGTTCATTCTCCCCAAAGGGACTTTCGATTGGAAAGATGTTTTCGGAACGTTAGTGGGAGGATTTTTTGGATTGATTTTGTTTTCAGCATTTCATCTGCTTAAAAGAACAAAATACCCTGATAAATTTCTTATAAGTGAAACATCCGGTTAAAACCGGATAAACAATAAACCCTATTATTCCTATCTTTGCCAACCAAATTCTCAGAGATGAAAAAATCAGTAATCCTATCTTTGTTTCTAATCTTGAGTATTTCATTTTTATCAGCACAAAATTCCTCAATGGTTTTCGACAAAAATCAGGATCAATTTGTGTTTGGGCAAATATTCGCAGACTTCAAATACAATTTTAATAAGGAGATTAAACCAGTGGCTGCCTTCCGTTTCAATCAGGGGATTATAGGGTATTACCACAAAATTTCGGATAAAGTGAGTGGAAAAATCATGCTTGATGTTACCCGCACCACAAATTTTACGTCTATCACCGATTCGCTGGGAAGACCGGTAAGCTTCGATTATTTTGAGGGGAGCAAATATACCGCCTACCTTAAAATGGCAGAGATTAAATGGGATGTCACCAACTATTTTACCCTCAGGTTTGGCCAACTTTTAAACACGCAGTACCTCACTTTTCAGGATCAGTTTTGGGGTTTCCGATATGTGGATGTTACCATGCAGGAAAAATTCAGGTTGGGTATGCCGGCAGACTTTGGAGCACAAGTGGATCTGAAATTGAAAGATAAATTACTTTATCAGTTTTCGGTGGTAAATGGTGAGGGACCTTTTCGGCATCAGGATGAAGATGGGAAATTTCTTTTTGCCCAAAACATTCAATATTATCCCGTTCCCGGACTTACCGTAAAACTTTATGCCGACTTTGCCCCGGCTCCCGATACGGGTTTAATGGAAGGTGATAAGTCCATAATTTCAATATTTGCCGGATATCAAAAACCTAAATACCGGCTTGGTGGCGAATACAGTCAGATGAACCACTATCAGTATGCTTATGATAAAAACCTTGAAGCTTGGTCAGTATTTTGTTCCGTATTGCTTATTAATAAACTTACGCTTTTACTTAGGTATGATCATCTCAATATAAGCCATGCAGGTGTCTTCGAAAAAATCGATTATTACATTGGCGGACTTCAATATGAGCCTGTCGAAAAATTTGCCACATCCATCAATTTCCGCTATTTTTCGCCGGATGAATTGCCGATGATACTGGCAAGTTTTGGCTTGAAATTTTAATGGAATTTTGACACCGGAATGATTTCCACATTTTGAGTTAGCAAAAGTAGTTTAGCCTTTTCGAGATCTTCGGCAAAACCCAAAAGAAAGCCGCCACCGCCCGAGCCGCAAAGTTTCAGATAATAAGTTCCTGAATCAATCCCAAGTTTCCATACATCCAGAAATGCAGAAGGAATCATCGGTTTAAGATTGGATAAAAGAAATTTTGACAGCAATTTAAGATTCTTGAAAAACTCCTTAAACTCACCTTTTATGATGGCCTCAATACTTTTGTTTGTGAATGGGATCATCTCCTCAAGTATCAATTTTTTAAAACTTTCCTGCTTACACTGGTCGAAGAAAAGACTCACCAAAGGGCCTGTTTTTCCAGGATTTCCGGTGTTAATCAGGAAAATTCCTCCATCTTTCGGAAACTCCCTGGGAATCCCGACAGTTTCGATGTAGTGATCGGGCTTGATGAGCAAAGGGTGTCGCATATATGAATTGAGAGGATCCATACCCGAACTTACACCATGGAAAAAAGACTCCATTTGAGCAAATATCTTTTTAAGTTTGTTGAACTCATCACGGCTGAGGTTATCGCTTTGCCATATCCTGTCTTTGGCATAGCTATCATAAATGGCAGCAACAAGGGCGCCCGAACTTCCTATCCCAAAACCTTGTGGAATTGTGGATTCAAAATACAAGCCTTTTTCTATATCATTGCTCAGCTTATCCAAATCCAAATCGGAAAGTAACTCATTCTGCTTATTCAATACTTCTAAATATTTCAAAAATTCGGCTAAGGATTTATTTGATTCCTCAGCAAATTTCAGATCCGTGTATTTATCCTCGTTAATAAAACTCATTTCTCCCTTGAAATGTGTGTAGGGTACTGTGAGTGCCATCGAATCGCACATAATACTGTATTCCCCAAAAAGTAAAATCTTTGCGTAAAAAACGCCTTCTTTATTTATCATCACAAATTTATCCTTTGAGGGCCATTGCCCATTTTATCATCAATCAATTGCCCTGATTCGCACAAGGGTTTCAGCTCGCGCTTTATAAATTCCCTCACGCCGGTTTTGTCAATTTCGGGATAAAGTACATGCACATTAGGTCCTGCATCGAGTGTGAAACACAAGTTAAACCTTGATTGTTCCCGGAAGTCCTGAATTTTTTTTATGATCTTCAGGGTGTTGGGCTCCATCAGCATATATCCCGGGTTGGAAGCCATCATCATGCCGTGCAGGGTCAGTGCTTCATTTTCTACGATTCGAATAAAGGATTTAAGATCGCCTGCTTCGATGGCCATTATGAGAAACATAAAATTTTGGTGTGCTTGCTTATAACGTGCCTCGGCAAAAAGATTATCTTCCATCATTTGATGTCCTATTGTACTGGATATTTTTTTTTCATCAGAGCTAACAATTAATATTGTATCATGAAAATTGTTGAATACCGGATGCATAGGTCTTTCGAATGGCGAAGCCCAAAAATCGCTAGAATAAGGAATAAACTGGCTTTCGCCCCAGGTAACCAGATTCTTGTAAAGACTGCGTGCAGCACTTCCCGAGCCCCTACGAGCAAGACTTGATGCTCGTAAAAAAAAATCTTTGTCATGTATTTCGTTGTTGTTAGTTTGAAGTCGTTCAATACTAACCATACATAAGGCCAGGGCACTCATGGCCGAAGCTGATGATGCGATACCGGCTGAATGTGGAAAAGTGTTTTTGGAACCTATCGTGAAATCGGTCTTACTGACAAAGGGCAACATATCTGATATTCGTTGAAAGTACTCAGATATTTTTTTTTGAAAAATCACATTTTCTTTACCATCCAGAAAAAAAACAATATTCCCTGTACCTGGCATGAAACTAACATTTGTTTCGGTGTAGCATTCGCTCAAGCTCATGCTGATAGAAGGATTAGCTGGAATTTGTTCCATATTTTTTACCTTTCCCCAGTATTTCACAAGAGCAATGTTGCTGGGGCTTTTCCAGGTAACTGTTCCGCTTTGCAGCTTAAAATCTTTTTCCATTTCTTGCTTTTATTTCAAGACAAACTTTTTGAATTCGGGTTTAAAACAATAGTATCATAAGGAAAAACCACATGGAGGTCTTTCTTTAAAAGATAGTGCTTCAGGCTTGGTAAATCATCCCGCCAGGTCAACATCACAAAATCGCCGCCCCAGGCACCGAGCGACT
>JAIOZV010000164.1 GCA_021740425.1 Bacteroidales bacterium
TGTTCGCTTTGCTGTTTCTGGTTGCAAGGCAAAATGTCATTGCACAGGAACCCCGATTTAAATCCATAAGCCTTCCATCTGCTTACGCGGATTGCAAAATCAATGATATCGTGCAGGACAACACCGGCCTGTTTTGGCTGGGAACTACCTGCGGTTTGTTTATTTATGATGGTTACGATTTTGAAATCTCGCTTCGTGGAAAAGGCAATATAACAGCACTGGCAATTTCTGTCCAGGGTGAGCTTATGGCAAGTTTCGAATCAGGACAAATTATTCAGTTAAGCCAACCTTTCTCCCACCCCAAATATCTTCATCAGTCAAAATTGGATATAAATATTTCTGCAATCGCCAGGTCTTCAGAGGGCATCATTTGGTTTGCCGAAAACGGGAAGGGAATTTCGTATATCCAAAATGACAGCGTTTTTGTGGTGAATACCGGAAATTCAGCACTAAGCGACAACTTCGTGTACGATCTGGTGGCTGATGACCGGGGTAGAATTTGGGCTGGAACAGATGCGGGTATCAATATTTTAAGTTTTGAAGGTGATCATTTGAAAATTGAAACATTAAGCCTGTCCGATGGTCTGCCTGATTTAATGATAACATCACTTACCAAAGATGAAGAAAGCATGATGTGGGCCGGGGGCTACGATGGCGGATTTTGCAGTATCAATCCGCAAACTTTCCAAATAGAGCTTTCCACAACCGGAATGGTTTGGGATTTTGGCTCCGTTAGCGGTGTCCTGCCAATTGACGATGAAATATGGGTGGCAACCCAAACCGCGGGATTGCTCAGGTATAGTATTCGGCTGAATAAGGCTCTGGGATTTTCAGTGTTCGGAGATCAGAACCTTCAGGATTTTTCAGGAATCATGCGCGACATGGAAGGGAATTTATTAGCCTGGACAGACAATTCCCTTGTTTGGATTCCGGGCATTCAGTTCGCTTTTGTTGATGGCAACGATCGCAACCGTTTGCAGGATGTTCATGCTTTGATGAGCGACAGCAAAGGTTATTTATGGTATGCAGCAAAATCAGGGCTTTACAGGCATGCTCCTGATTTTTCAGAAGATGCCTGGTCTGAAAAAATAATCCTGCCACCCGATATTTCTTACCGCGACATCACCTGCATTCATGAAGACAGTTTTGGGTTTGTGTGGATTGGAACCTTTGGTGAAGGTCTTTTCAGATTAGATCAGGATTTAAATAATGGCGTGGCTTTTACTGAAAAGTCGGGGTTTCTTAACAACAACATACTGTCCATTTCCTCCTCCGGCAATGAAATTTGGTTTGCTACACTTGGCGGGGCTTCCTGCGGTTCGATCAACAGCAATAACCCTTCTTCGCTATCCTTTCGTAATTTTGATGAATCGCAGGGTCTGGGCAACAATTTTATCTACTGTGTGATCAACGACAGCAAAGGACGCGTGTGGTTTGCCACCGATGGAACAGGAATCACCCTTCTCGAAAATGGCACATTCAGCAATTTCGGATTGAATGAGGGGCTGAGCAGCGAAAAAGTTTATACCATTGCCGAAGATGACCGCGGCACCATTTGGTGTGCCACCCATGACAACAACTTGTTTTTTTTCGATCATAATCGCTTTGTAAAGGCGGATGCCGGATTAACAGGAGAAAATACCATTTCAGCTTTGCAGGCTGATTACCGTGGGAATCTTCTCATCGTTCACGAAAAAGGGATTTCTGTTTTAAACATCGAAAGTGGAAAAACCGTTTTTTATGGAGAACCCTATGGTATTGAACCTATCGACCCTGAGTTTAATTCGGTTACCCGCACTGCGGAGGGTAAAATATGGATTGGCAGCGACCAGGGTCTGATTAGATATAGCCCTCAAAATACCCCTGTTCAAAGCGATCCCATGCCTGTAATTACAAAAGTGAAAGTGCTTTTCGATGCCATCGATTATAACAAAGTAACCGTTTTTGATCACAACCGTAATTATTTCACATTTCACTATTCCGGGCTTTGGTATCAGCACCCTGAGGCAGTTTCGTATCTTGTAAAACTTGAGGGCAACGACCTGGAGTGGATTGCCACCGGGGAGAGGCAGATTACTTACTCCAAACTTACACCAGGGAAATACAGGTTTTTGGTGATGGCCTCCCAAAATGGCCGCTTTGAAAATGCTACACAGGCTGCCTATTCCTTCACCATTCAAAAACCGCTTTGGAAAACACTTTGGTTTTATGCTGTAATGGTATGCCTTTTTGCCCTTTTTGTATATTTCTTCATCCGTATTCGCCTGCAGCGCCTGAAACGTATTGAGCTGCTCGAAAAGGAGAAAATACGCTATCAGTTCGAAACCCTGCGCAGCCAGGTAAATCCGCATTTCCTCTTCAATAGTTTTAGTACGCTCATGAGCACCATTGAGGAAGATAAAAATCTGGCTTTGGAATACGTGGAAAAGCTTTCAGTGTTTTTTAGAAATATCCTTGCACTTCGCGACAAAAACCTTATCAGCCTTGCCGAAGAGCTGGCTATTGCCGATAATTATATTTACCTTCAAAAAAGCAGATATGGCGACAATTTGAGGGTGGAAATTGCTGTAAACAAGGAAGTGTTGGAAACCAAAATCCCTCCGTTAACGCTCCAAATGCTCATCGAAAATGCAATAAAACACAATATCATTTCCAATACAAAACCTCTGGGCGTAAAAATAAAATCGGATAATGATTTTCTTATCATCGAAAATAATCTCCAAAAGAAAAATTTCGTGGGAGGTTCTACAGGTTTTGGTTTAAAAACCATTCAGCACAATTATTCATTGATAAGCAAACCAAAAGTAGAAATTGTGGAGGATTCTGAAATATTTGTGGTCAGGCTGCCATTAATACATGATTAGTCCATGGGAAAATTTATGTGTATAAAATCCTTTTAAAGGATAATTCAACTTAATTTTTAAAACATTCATTATGGAAATTCTAATTGTAGAAGATGAGCAGGCTGTGGCCAAAAGGCTGATAAAACTGATTTCCGATCTGGAACCTGAATTTAATATTTTGGGTGTGATCGATTCGGTGGAAGAGGCCGTGCAATGGTTTGCCGTAAACCCTTCGCCTGACCTTCTGTTTATGGACATTCACCTGGCCGATGGCCTTAGTTTTGAGATTTTTGAAAAAGTAAATATTTCCATCCCTGTAATTTTTACAACGGCTTATGATAGCTACGCCATTCAGGCTTTCAAAGTAAACAGTGTGGATTATTTATTAAAACCCATCAATAAGGAGGAACTCCGCCGTGCCTTTGCCAAGCTCAGACAAATCCATTCATCAGCACCGATGGCCGAAGCTTCAGTGGATTATCAAAAACTGGCAGCGATCATCACCGGCAGGCAAAACCCGCTACAAACAAGGATTCTTGTGCGATTCGGGCAAAAATTTAAATCCATTGAAATTAAAGATGTGGCCTGTTTTTATACCGAAAATAAAACGGTATATCTCCACACTTTTGCTAATGATCGTTATCCAATCGACGACAGGCTGGACAGCCTCGAAGAAGTTTTGGACAAAGCAAAATATTTCAGGATAAACCGCAGCACCATAATAAACTTTGATGCCATCGACGAAATGGAAGCCTACACCAAATCAAGGGTTCACATTACATTAAAAAAACCTCTGGATATTTCATTTGTGTCAAGCACCGAGCGAAGTGGCGATTTTAAGGATTGGCTGAGCGGGAAAAAAACAGGCGGATAAAACAATGATGTGGAGATGAAAAACATTCTGATTCAGGGAAAGCGGTTGCTGCCTGTAAATTTCGTGGTTTCATACTTGACGGAACCGAGCAAACATCCCTGCCAAAATTATACAACGCTCAGGTTAAATTGATTTTTGGCCGATTTTATTTTTGGAGCACTAATTAAAAAGATCTACTGCCCAATCGCCGGGTTCATAGATAACAAATTCGAAAATGCAATACACCTGTCGGGTTTGTAACTTGTTGGGGGTGGTATATTTTACAAGCATGGTCACCGGGAAAGTCATATCCTTAAATCCGTGGGTGTTGCCCAGTGAAAATTCATAGCCGCTGTCAGCAGTAATCAGTAAACCGGAAATATTGGGATTTTGCCCTCCATTCTGCCTGAAATCAATCAGCACCCTGTTTTGAACATCACTGTTTTTCCTGAAGGTGTGCCTGTCGATGGCCACCGATTGCATTACCTTTGGTTTCATCGGTTTTGGCCCGATGTAAACATCATCTTTCCAAAGCCCGACCAGAGCCGTATCCCTGTTATTGGTAAAAAACCTGTAAACCCCCTCACCATCCTTAACCCCCTCAACAAAATCACCTTCGTACACTTCGCCGGTGGACCAGGTATAAACCCCAAATCCATCAGGCCAACCCTTTTTAAACTTGCCTTGATAAGTGTCTTTTCCAATGGCAATACCCTCGCCGTTTGCCAGACCTTTTTTACATTTTCCATCGTAAATGCTGTCGATTTCAGGTAAAAGTACTTTGCAGTTGCTTTGTGCCAGAATTAATAAAGGGGATAATAGCAGGGTAAATAGAAAATAAGCAGGCAGTTGGAGTTTCATCTTTTATTTTTGGATTGGTGAAAATGAAAATTAAATATGTTTTATGAACTCCCAAAAATACTAAATCCATCATATCCAATGAAAAAGATTGATAAATTGTTGGTTTTGGTTTGCCAATAGCCTTTGTGACTGGTTTTTCAGAAATTTAAGATATCAGGGTTTTGCATAAAGTCAAATCCTGACTATACCGCTGGTACTGATAACCGGGATAAGAGACTTGTTCGTAATCAATTGTTCTTTATCTCCATCAGCGAAATAAAAATGCTCTTTGGCTGGAACTGACATGAGAGCAATCAGATCAGCCTGAATGGTGTTCGCAAATTGCAGTGTTTGCTTTGAATATCCCAAAGAAAACCGCTCTTGCGGCTCATTTACTCTGACATATTTTGCTCCTGCATTTTCCAAAGCTTTTTCAGCAAGTTTTATATTGTCGGTGAGTTGAGGGGTCCATTCTATCTCGGGTTTTTGAACTGAATAAAGATGTATCGTTGCATCGAAGTGCTGTGCAAACACAATGGCAGTTTTTACGATTACATGAAAAGTGCTGTGGGAGGCCACGGGGAGAAGGATGTTTTTGAAACCCTTTTGTGGAAAAATATATCCTTTTTGGACAGTCAACGAAGGAATTGGCATGGGTTTGAGGAGTCGCAGTATATCAGCGCCCATCATCACTTCACGAAAACCCTTAAACCCGTGTGTACCAATGATGGCGAGGTCATAATGCAGGCTGTTGGCTTCCAGGGAGATTTCACCAAAAACGCTTCCCGTTTTAATGATGTAGCCACATTTCACCTGCCCCAAATCATTAATTTCATCTGACAGGACTTTGAGCCTGGTTTCGATATCAGGATCGGACTTGATATGTTTTATATGCAATAGCGTTAGATCCTGTTTTGTATTAACAGCAATGTTTACAGCGGTTTGAATTACTGTGCGCGTAATATCGCTCAAATCAACCGGAACAAGAATTTTTCGGGCTTCCATCATTTATGCCGGCGAAGGGATTTCCCAAACCGGATATTTTTATTCAAAAATCACCATGTAATAATTTTTTTTCCCACGCTGGACTAAAATAAATTTGCGAAACAAAAGTGATTCGGAAGTTACCATAAAGCCGTCTTTAACTTTAATTTTGTTGATGGAGATGGCATTATTTTTAATAAACTCCCGCGCTTCGCGTTTCGATCCGGCCATGCCATTTTCTTCCAGAAAATCAACAATTGGAATACCCTCTTTTACCCGCCCGAGGCTAACCACGCTAAGTGGCAGGGTTTGCGATATTCCGGTGAGCATTTTTATACCAAGTGATTCCAGGTCCTCAGCAGATGAATTTCCAAAAAGCACTTCCGAAGCCTTCAAGGCATCCTCATAATCTTCTCCGGAGTGTATCATGGTGGTAATTTCGCGTGCCAAAGCTTTTTGCAATAACCGTAAATGCGGGGCTTGTTTATGTTCTTCTATCAGCTGAGTCATTTCGTCTATTCCGAGAAGGGTAAATATTTTGATGTATTTTTCGGCATCTTCATCGGAGGTGTTAATCCAGAATTGATAAAATGAGTAGGGAGAAGTTTTTTCAGGATCGAGCCAAACATTTCCGGTTTCGGTTTTCCCGAATTTGGTTCCATCGGCTTTTGTAATGAGCGGACAGGTGAGGGCGAATGCTTTTTCTTCATGGCCAAGTTTTCGTCTGATCAGCTCGGTACCTGTAACAATATTACCCCACTGGTCGGATCCACCCATCTGCAATTTGCAATTGTGATCGCGGTATAGCGTAAGAAAATCGGTGCCTTGCACCAGTTGATAAGAAAACTCTGTAAACGACATGCCTTCTTTTGCTTCTGCCCCGAGGCGGGTTTTTACCGAATCCTTGGCCATCATGTAATTTACGGTGAGGTGTTTTCCGATATCTCGTATAAAATTCAGAAAACTGTATTCCTTCATCCAATCATAATTGTTAACCATGAGGGCTCCGTTGGGTGTGCTTTCACCAAAATCCAAAAACTTAGCCAGTTGGGCTTTGATGGCGTTTTGATTGTGACGCAAAGTTGCCTCGTCCAGCAGGTTTCTTTCTTTCGATTTTCCGGAAGGATCACCAATCATGCCCGTAGCTCCGCCGATCAGTACAATGGGTCTGTGACCGTGAACCTGAAAATGTTTGAGCATCATCACCGAAACCAGATGGCCAATATGCAATGAATCCGCAGTAGGATCAATGCCCACATAAGCGGTGGTCATCTCATTTTCAAGTTGTTTGTCAAGTTCGGGTGTCATATCATGAACCATGCCCCGCCATTTCATCTCTTCAATAAAATTCATAATTGCGAAAATTTTTGCAAATATAGAATTATCATCACAATTCAAATCAACAGCAAAGTCGGCCACGGGCAAAACTGATTTGTTAAAATGATGTTAGTTGGTAAACAACAGTTACTTTTGCAGGATGATACTTGTAACAGGAGGAACAGGCTTGGTGGGTTCGCACCTGCTGCTTCAAATAGTGAAGCAGGGGAAACATGTACGTGCTTTGCGAAGAAATGAAAAAAGTGTCCGGAAAATTCAAAAAGCTTTTTCCTGGTATGATCGGGACGTAGAAAATTTGATGCAGCAAATCGAATGGGTTGACGGAAACGTATTGGATTTGATCTCCCTTGAAAAAGCCCTTAAAAATGTTGAATTAGTTTATCACTGTGCAGGAAAAGTATCCTTCGACAGGCGCGATCGTCATTCGTTGCTGCAGGTTAATCAAAGCGGTACTGCCAATCTTGTTAATGCTGCCTTGGAGCAAGGGGTAAGAAAAATTTGCCATTTAAGCTCCGTTTCGGCGCTTGGAAAAACGCAGCAGGGAGAAACCATCACCGAAAACCATTTCTGGAAAACATCGCGACAGAATTCCATTTACGCCATAAGCAAGTATGCCGCAGAGCGAGAAATATGGCGCGGACACGAGGAAGGCTTAGAAGCAGTGATTCTGAACCCTTCGATTATTATAGGCCCCGGCGATTGGAAGAGTGGGAGTACCAGGCTCTTTTCGACCATCTGGAATGGCGTACCTGCCTACACCAGCGGCATTGGCGGTTATGTGGATGTTAGGGATGTAGCTTCAGTTATGATTCAGCTCATGGAATCGGATTTGTCAGGACAACGCTATATCATTTCCTCCGAAAACTGGTCGTTTGAGAATATTATTACCAACATTGCAAAAGCACTGAACAAGAAACCTCCACGCCTAAAATTGTACCCCTGGATGGGAGAAATGGGATGGATGGCCGAACATCTACTCAGGGTTTTTGGCCGCACCCCGACCCTCACCAAGGAAATTGCAAGATCTGCATTTCATCAGTTTTACTACGACAACAGTAAAATAAAAAATGCAATTAATTATAATTTTATCCCCGTGGATAAAGCCATCGCTCACACTGCACAAATTTTCCTCGAAGACCATAAGCTGAAAAAAATCGAAATTTAGTGTCGCTCCAAATTTTAAACATATTACATTTGCCCATTGAATCAAGCATTAAAATACTGAACAGCATTTAACAAAAGTGATTATGAAAAAAACAGCATTGTTTTATTGGCCAAAAAAAGGGAACGTTGCAAGTTGTGCATTAAAAATAGAAGCACAATTTGAAAAAGATAATATCGACACCAACACCATTAAAGCCATTGATGAATATGATCTTAATGATTACTCCCTGATCATTGTTGGAGGCTCAACCGTTGGCGCCGATCATTGGGAAAAAGCAACAAAGAATAACTTCTGGCACAGCTTTTTTACCAAAATAAAACAAGCAAACCATACCGGCAAGCCGATTGCTATTTTTGGCCTGGGTGATCAGATTTTATATCCTGACCATTTCGTTGACGGTATGAAATTGATCAAGGACGAAATTGAAGGCTGCGGAGCCAGGCTCATTGGCAAATGGCCAACCGAAGGCTACGAATTTACCAACTCAGATTCTATTGAAGATAATATGTTTTTAGGGCTTGCTTTGGACGAAGACCAGCAGCCGGAACTTACTGATGAGCGTATTAAAAATTGGGTTCAGCAAATTAAAGAGGAAGCTGCTCTGTAAAAATTAATTTTCCATTATAGTTTGCATCTTTATTTGAGCACTAAAGCGCCAAAACTCCATTTGTATTTTGATTCTACACCTAATTTTGTGGTTATTGTTTTAATAGAAAAAATAGCTTTTTTTCATTAGCCCTGTCAACAATAGCCAGCAGCGATTTCATTTCTCAAATTAATCATACTTAATTCATAATATATCAAAAAAAATTTGCTGCCCGAAAAATCAACACTACTTTTGTAAGCGATTACTCACATTTTTATGACGGAAAAACAGGAAAAGATATTACAGGCTGCGTTGGAGCTCTTCGCACAAGAAGGATTCCATGCAACCTCCACAAGCAAAGTGGCCAAACATGCCTGTGTAAGTGAAGGCTTGATTTTTCGTCATTTTGGAAATAAGGAGGGCTTGTTACAGGCTATTTTGGATGAGGGAGAACGAAGGTTTAGAGTTCTGTTTGCTGACATCGTAATGGAAACAAATCCCGGCCGGGTTATCAGGAAAACAATAGAAATGACAAGCCAAATCGATGCGTCTGACTATGATTTCTGGAAGCTGCAATACAAACTAAAATGGGAATTGGAAGTGAGTGGTGACGAAAAAATGGAACCTTTAAAATTGGCACTAAGCAATGCTTTCAGTAAATTGGATTTTGAATCACCCGGGTTGGAAGTCGCCTTGCTGCTGTTGTTTATTGATGGCCTGGGGTCAGCAGTTTTAAAAGGATCAAGCATCGATGTAAATGAAATCACCCAATTTTTATTGAAAAAATACAATTTGTAAAAAATTTTGCTTAATATTAAAATGTAAGTACTCACATTCTATGATGAATATAACCAACTTAAATAATAAAAAATGATAACATTGGATAAAACAAAGCCTGTTTTGGTAACAGGAGCTACCGGCTATGTTGCCGGCTGGCTGGTAAAAAAACTCCTTGACGAGGGATTTACTGTTCATGCCGCAGTAAGGAATCCTGATAAAAAAGAAAAGGTGGCTCATTTGGATCAAATGGCAAAAACTGCGAAAGGAAGTCTCAAATACTTCAAATCCGATCTGCTTGCAAAAGGATCTTATGCCAAAGCCATGAAAGATTGCGAATTGGTTTTCCATACGGCTTCACCCTTTGTGCTCGAAGTAAAAGATCCGCAGAAAGACCTGATCGACCCGGCGGT